>JACQKZ010000007.1 GCA_016204275.1 Nanobdellati archaeon
ATAATATATATTAAATTATATACTTATTACTTCAACTCAGCCTGCAATTCCTTTTGTAAGGCAAGCGCAGAATCTTTTGTCTTGGTTTCCTGCTTCTCAAGGGTTTTAACTCGGATGTCCAGCTCAACTTTTTTGTCATCCAGCTCTTTTTTCAGCTCGTCAGCCGGCCTCTCGAGCAAAATCTCGCCGACCATTTTATATGCAGTGGATTTTGTTTTGCCCAGTTCGTTTATCGCGTTATCAACTTCTGCCAGCTGGACTTGAAACTGCTGCTTCTGCGCGCCGAACAGTGTAAGCCTCTGCTGCAATAGCTGCAGCTCGCCAAGCTTCTCCTGTGCCTTTGAGCTCATTTCCCTTGCCATAGTTTAGCCTAAGAAAGTCAGTTTATAAGCCTTTGCCGCTTTTTACTAGTTTAACAGTCCTATCCACGATTGCTAATAATCCGGCAATGCTCGAGCTTACTGCCCTAAAAGCAATCGCATCCTTCGCGGAAACTTTAATCAGCAGTTTTCCCTTCGCTTTTTTTATCACGTAGCTTGCCCGTTCTGTCTCAAAGTCTTGCTCAGGCTCGAGCGCGGAAAAGTAGGCGTCGAGAACAGTTTTTTCTCCTTTGATTTCAATTGTTGAGGAAAACATACAAATCTTGGCGTATCTTGATTTTTAAATTTAGCTGTATCTTGTGATAAGTATTTATAAGGCTTTTAAACCCAAAATAAATTGTTTGCGAATGAAAGCGATTAAACTCGGGCCGGAAGAAGTACGCCGGCTTGTTCCGGACGACAGGGTGTTTTATCTATCAAAACTATCAGAATTTGTGAGCCGCGCAGGCCAGCCAGATGGCCCGCTATCTACGCCCGTTAATTTGGCAAGGTGCAGCAGTGGTGGTTTTATGATTAAAGATGGGCATCACCGCACACTGACTTCCGTTTTAACCGGCCTGCCATTGCTTGCGATAGTTGCCAGCCAGAGAGGCGTGCCGCTAGCACCGCAGTACGGCCTGAAAAAAGTAGAGGATTTGCTCTACACAGATATTGCGCAGGAACAGGCAAGATTTATAGAACAAAACCTGCCAGGCCTTTTGGCGCAGGATACGCGCAGGACTGCAATCGAAGATGGGTTGCGAGTGTATCAAAAATATATCGAGCAAAATTCAAAGCCAATAATTCCACTATCTGCTTCTTTGGGAATGCATAAAGCAGTTTTAAATACACTTACCGAGCTTTAACTAGCTTAACAACGCCTGGCCTCTTTTTTGAAATTATCCTGAAGCCGCAGTATGGGCAGATCGTCCTTCGTTCTATGTCTTTCTTAGTAAGCTCATGGCCACAACTAAAACACTTATACACTTTCGCTCACCTTCTCCTCGGGCACGCTGGCGGCCAGCGGCGCTTCAAGGCTTTCCTTTGTCACGCCCGGTTCATAAGCCTTTCCCGCGAATTTTATGTGGCAGTGCCTGCAAATCCAGATGCCAGCAGATAATCGCTTGACCGTGAACTTTCCGCAGTACGGGCACTTGTGTTTTGCCTTTTGAATGCGCTCTATTTCAAGAACCTTCTTTCTTATTTTTAATCCATAGTGGGCGCCAAACCTGCCCGTTGAGCCGACTTTTTTGGTATGTGCCATTTCAATTTTAATGTTAAGTAGTTTTTTAAAGTATGCTTTTTAAATCTATCCTGTGCCGGCGTGGGACAATCTGGTACTCCGCCCGCCTTGAGTCGGCAGCTTTTCTTTCTTGAGAAGAAAGAAACGCTCCCGGGCATCTAAAGAAAGAACCAGTGGCATCTACGATGCCACAAACTTTACTTGCCCGCAGCATGGCAGCGGGTTCCCGCAAGGGTTTCTCGGTTCAAAGACACAACCGAATTGCGATTCGGCTGTGCCACGCCTCTTCGAGGCTTTGGAAATCCGAGCGCCGGCGTTTTACACATACGATATATAGTCTGGCCTATCGAAAGGTTTATATACTAGTTGTGTGTTAATTACACTAAGTTAGTGTGTAAAAAACACTACTTAGGACAAAAATGCAAAGCACAGCAACGCAAAAACTTGCTATTGAAACCGCGAAGTTCAGCCTGCCAGCCAGCCATGAGCCTTACACTGATAAATATTTCCTGCGCTCAAACCAAGTGCTGAAGGGCGAAGGCATGAATCCTTACGTTAAGATGCAGGTCTTCATCCGCAAAGGCCCTGGCAGGGTTTTCGGAATTGAAGAAGCGGTTGCGATTCTGGACAAATATTCAAACATTTTCGACAAAGGCAAAGTCTTTGCATTGCCAGAAGGCTCGCAGTACAAGCCGGGCGAAGTAGTGATGCAGATTGAAGGGCCAGTTCAGGAATTTATCGAACTGGAAACTATGTACCTTGGTGCTATGGCTGGCGAGACAAGCAAGCGCGCGGGCATTACGCTCGATTTCAGCCAGATAAAAGAAAACGCGAGAAAAGTTGTTGAAGCAGCTGAAGGGCGAACAGTAATGTACTTCGGCGCAAGGCACTGGAAGTATGACGACGATGCAAAAATTGCAAGGGCGGCGTACGAAGGCGGAATAGACAAGGCTGCCACCGATATTGGCGCAGCAACCTTTGGCGGCAGAGGCAAGGGAACATCGCCGCACGTTGCAATAATTATGTTCGGCGCGAAGTACGGCAGGGAAAATGCATCGCTCGAGTTTACTAAAGCATTTGACAGGCACATCGATCCAAGAATAAAACGGCTGACACTAATTGACACATTCAACCGCGAACTATCTGACTCGCGAATGATTCTGGCACAGATACCAGACAAGGTTAGTGGTTTCAGATTAGATACGTGCGGTGAAAACATTGGCGAAGGCGGAACTCTATTCAAAGGCGCAAAATACGAAACAGGAAACGGCGTTACGATTGAACTCGTAAATAACTTTTACAACCAGATGAAAGAGCTTGGCCATCCTGAAAAAGAAATTGTTCTGTCAAGCGGCTTCGCAGACGCGAAAAAAATCGCCGCATTCACTGCCGCAGAAAAAAGACTTGGGCACAAACTTTTCGACGGGCTTGGCATCGGCGGGCTCTACAATTCAATCGAAACAAAAGCTGACACGGTGGAAGTGGACGGCATGCGCATCTCAAAGGCAGGCCGGTTCTTCAGGCCAATCGAAAGGCTGGAAGAGGTGGTGCTGGAATGAAAAACTATTTTGTGCTTTATGAAAGATGGGTAAAAACTGAGCAGGAGAAAAAATATGGTGCAAGACAACTATATGCATCAAAAAAAGAATTCCAAAAATTTCCATTAGCAGTAAGATTTGCTACACAAAAAGTGCCAGTGCTTGTTGTAGCAAGATTGCCATTAACAAAAGAAGCAGGTCAATTTGTAAAACAAGCTGACACAAACTATGTAGTTGCAGCAGAGTTTTTGAGCAAGTACAGTCACACAGACTACTCCGGCGACACAGAAGGGCTTCACACTTGGGATGTTATAAAATGCAAGCAAAGCGAACTTGAGGCCACGGTTGAGATGCTTGCCAGAGAGGAAAATAATGAACGTGGTCCTTGGGTAAAGGGAATTCTTGTCGGTCTCGAGGTGGACATCTTTACGCATGGGGTAAAAAAATGAAACTATTATTTTGGAACGTAGACACGCAAAAAGATTTTATGCACAAAACCGGCTCGCTCTACGTGCCAGGCGCAGAAAAAATAATTCCAAATTTAATGAGACTTACACAGTACGCGCGCGAACACAAACAACAAATAATACTATCGCGCGATACACATGATAAAAATTCTGCAGAATTAAAAAGAAATGGCGGCATCTTTCCAGACCATTGCATGTCTAAAACCGAAGGCTACAAAAATATTCCGGAAACCGAGCCAAAAAATCTATTAGTCATACCAACCACAGAAGGCACATCAATGGCTTTTCTGGAAAGCGAATTCAATTATTCTCCAACACTTAACAAAATACTGTCGCATTCTGGCGAACTTGTATTTGAAAAAGACAGCAATGATGTTTTCAATAATTATTATGCTGGCGCATTTGTTGCCAATTCAAAAGCAGAAGCTGCCGTAGTTTACGGAGTTGCTACTGATTACTGCGTTAAATGTGCAGCGCTCGGCCTTAGAAAAGCCGGCTTAGAAGTCTATCTCGTAACAGATGCAATCGCCGCGGTTGATAAAAAAGGCGGCAAGTCTGCGCTGGAAGAAATGATTGCTGCCGGAGTAAAGCCAGTTACTACAAATCAAGTTTTAAGAGGTGAGTTGAAATGAAAACCGAAGAAGCAAGAAAACTTTACGAAAGCGGAAGAACAGACGAACTGCTTGGCCTGCAGAACTTGCCAGGCGGGCTTGAAGGTGTTGTTGACAAGCTAACTGGTTTTATCAAAAGCAAAACAACAAAAGGTGTCATAGGAATTTCCGGCGGAGTGGATTCTGCGCTGATTGCGGTATTATCTGTAAAGGCGCTCGGAAAAGAAAATGTTTACGGATTGATTATGCCATCCGCAACATCAGCTCCTGAAGAAACAAGAGACGCAATCGCGCAGGCCGAGAAGCTCGGAATAAAATATTCTGTCATTAACATACAAGACATCGTGGACGCATACAGCAAAATCGGATTTATGTCTGACGTGCCATGGGGTGAAAGACAGCCGAGCACATTGGGAAATGCAAAGCCGCGCATGAGAATGGCGCTGTTGTATGGCTGGGCAAACCAGAATGGCGGCATGGTCATCGGCACTGATAATAAAACAGAAGGGACAGACCATGGCGTTGGTTACTTTACAAAATTCGGGGACGGCGGAGTTGATATGAATCCAATTGGAGGTTTGTACAAAACACAAGTCTGGCAGCTTTCAGAACACGTTGGAGTCCTGCCATCAATAGTAAAGAGGCCGCCAACAGCAGGCCTGCGGCTCGGGCAGACAGACGAAGGCGAGCTGGGCATAAGCTACAGGGCGCTTGACAAGGTTTTGCTTGGCATCGAGCTGGGTGTGGCAGATGATACTATTGCGAGTGTTGCGGGTGTCCGCAAAGATAAAATAGCAGAAATCCGCGCAAGGCAAAGAAAAAACGCGCATAAAGGTGAAATGCCGCCAAGCATTGCTGTCGTAAACTATGAATCACAAACACATACAGCACACAAATCGCCCATCGTTACTGTTGATGCAATAATGAAATACGGCGACAAATATGTCCTAATCCGGCGCGGCCACACGCCGTTCAATGGCATGCTTGCCTTTCCAGGCGGTCACGTAGAATATGAAAAAGAAACCTGCGAAGAAGCGGCAATCCGCGAAGCAAAAGAAGAAACAGGGCTGGATTTTAAAATTAATGGACTGCTCGGTGTTTGGTCTGCCCCGAACCGCGATCCACGGGGACACTATGCAACTTTAGTTTTCTTTGGCGAAGGAACCGGAACGCCAAAAGCAGGAGATGACGCATCAGAAGTCATTCTGCTTGGCAGGCCAGAAGTGAAAAATCTTGCATTTGACCACGATGAAATATGGGAGGCTTACTTGAAATGGGTAGGCAAGTGAGCGGCCGTGCCGGAATGATTGCAAGGTTCAAGCCAGTCCATCTTGGCCATGCCTCAATACTCGAAGCAATGTGCGAGCAGGCATCTGAAGTAATAATCGGGCTTGGCAGTTCAAATGTTTGTGATTTGAGAAATCCGTTTACTGCAAAGGAATCTGCGGAAATGATTGGCTTAGTTTTGAAAAAAAGATTTTCTAACTACGCATTTGTTGAAATTCCGGATTTGAATAACGGCCAGAAATGGCGCGGGCTTGCTGTCAGCTTATTCGGAAAACTAGATTATTTTGTTACCGCAAATGACTACGTGCGCGAATTGCTGAAGGACGATTACAAAATAATACATCCACTGGAAATAATTCCAGAGGACAGGCGCGTGCCAGTAGACGGAACACTTGTTCGGATTACTATGGCAAAAGGCGGCGAATGGGAACGATTAGTTCCTGCAGAAGTTTCAAAATATATAAAAGAAAATAAAATGGAAGAGCGATTTTGCGCAGAGTACGGGCTTGCAACCTTGGCCAGAAATGCAGAAAGATTACTGGAGGCCACAGCATGATTCTCGGCAGTTACGAAATTGTAAGGCAGATTGCCCAGGGCGGCTTTGGAAAAACCTACGAAGCGCGGCACATTTTGCTTGATGAGAAGGCCTGCCTAAAACAAAACTCAAAAATTACAAAGGACGATGCTGAACTTCTAAAACGAGAAGCAAAGCTAATGTGGAATGTCAACCACTACTCATTGCCGGCCATGCGTGATTTCCTGCAGGCAGGCGATGGAAGCTATGTTTTGGCAATGCAATTTATTGAGGGCAAAGAACTGCAAAAAGCAATTGACAAGCACAAGGCCCTGGAGCCGGAAACTGTCTGCTGGATTTCTCAGCGCCTGCTGCACGCGCTCTACTACCTGCACCACGCAGGCATAATACACGGAGATGTAAAGCCAGGCAACGTTATTGTCCAGCCAAGGACGCACAACGCTGTTTTAGTTGACTATGGCCTGTCAACATTCATGCCAAAAGCAAATTCATCTGCTGTGGGGCACACCGCGCTCTTCGCAGCCCCTGAAGTTTTGGAAGGCAAGCCACCAATTCCAGCATCTGACATTTACTCGCTTGGCCTGACAATGTTGTTTGCGCTTGGGGGAGACCCGGTTGCAAAAACATTTCCTGCTGGCATTCCAAAAAAACTCGAGGAGTTCATAAGTGAAACGCTGCTTTACGATCCTGCAGGCCGGCCTGAATGGGAAAAGACGGACTTAGTAAAACGGCTGTCTGACATCCGGCAGGAGGCATTTGGCAGGAGACACACATTGTAAGTTTACAACTTGCTTAGTGTGAAAAATACAATAAAAGGTGAGAAAAATGTACACATGGGGAGACGATATAAGTACCTGGAAACGTCCAGGCAGTTACGACTATGGCTCTGCAAAAAGAGCCTACGTGGACCCTACAAAACCTGCAAGTCCACGAAGTTACAGCAGAAGGGTTGATGGCCCGGATATGGGCGTTGTTGACCCTAAAAAAGATATTTCAAGCGACAGCAAAAATCCAGTGATTGTCGGGATAGACTGCACTGGCTCTATGCAGGAATGGCCTGCGGAAATTTTTGACAGGCTGCCATTGTTTTGCCAGACGCTGGCGAAATACAAGCCAGATGTTGAAATAGCATTTGCAGTAATCGGTGACGCAAACTCTGATGAATACCCGCTGCAGGTTGCAAAATTCGGAAAAGGCACGGAGCTCGACACAATCCTGAAGTCCTTTTATCCGGAGGGCGGTGGCGGTGGCCAGCACTTTGAAAGCTACGAGCTTTTTGCGCACTATGTGCAAAACCATGTTAAAACGCCAAACGCAGTCTCGCCATTCCTGCTAGTCATGGGAGACGAAGGGTTTTACAAACAAGTTGATCCTGCGCAGGCAAGGCATTACATGGGCGACAATCTGCAAGGGCCTGAGGATTCGGCAGGCATCTGGAAATCCCTCACGCAAAAGTACGACACATACCTGTTGCACAAGGAATATGAAAATGCCGCACTAGATACAGAGATCACAGAACAATGGAGCGGTGTCCTTGGCGGGCAGAAAGTGCTTCGTGTTCCGTCAAAAGAAAGGGCTGTTGATGTCGCACTTGGGTTAATCGCAAAAAAATGGGGAAACTACAGCGACTTCACGAAAAACATGGGTTCGCGGCACGGCTCTGGAACTGTAGCATCAGTACTGGACTCGATACGCGGTGTTCCCGCACCAGGGAGCTCGCTTGACTCTGCTCTTTTGGGCAGCAAGAGCGGCCGCGACAGCAAGAGGCTGGCTTAATGAAAACAACTGCAATAGTTACAGTTCCACCGTACGCTCCGTTCATAAAAGAAGTTGCAGGCCACCCAATCGTGTCCGGCTTGCGGCTAAATACGGTGATGCCAACAAAAGAACCGCTGGAAGAATTGCTCCGGCAGCTGAATGAAGAAGCATGTGGCAAGCCGCTCTGGATTGACCTGAAGGGCCGGCAGCTGCGGACTGTAACTTATGCGGTGCCTCCGTTTACGGAGATAAAAGTAAGCCACAGCATAAAAGTAAAAACGCCAGTGACGGCATATTTCGGGAACGGCGATGAAACTGCAACTCTTGTTGCGGTGGATGGCAACAAATTGATTTTTCAAGACGGGCCGCGCAGGGTTGTCGGCCCGGGAGAATCAATCAACATCATCGACAGGTCTTTAGAAATTGCTGGCTATTTTACTGAAACAGATTTGAAATACATAGAAGCCGCGAAAAAAGCCGGCCTGCATAACTACATGTTGTCGTTTGTGGAATCCGAAAGCGACATAGAATCCCTGGTGAAGTTGGACAAGGATGCAGTTGCAGTTGCAAAAATCGAATCGCAAAAGGGTTTAAATTTTGTAGGCAAAAATTATAAAAGCGGCAGGCTCATGGCAGCCTGCGGCGACCTTTATGTTGAAGTTGGCAGGCCACACAAAATTCTTGATGCAGTTGAAGACATAATTGCAAAAGATAAAAACGCAATAATGGCCTCGCGAATTTTTCCTTCGCTTGTTGACTCGCCAGTGCCAGCCTTCCAGGACATATTAGCAGTTGGCTATGCAATTAGGCTTGGCTATGAAACATTTATGTTTGGCGATGAGATCTGCATGCGCCGCGAGTCAATCTTGGGCGGATTAAACTTGCTAGAACACATCGCAAATAACTTTGAGCGCAAAAGTAAATGAAAAAAGTTTGGATTGACACAGATATAGGCACAGATGTAGATGACTTGCTCGCGCTTATTTACGCGCTGAAAAATCCCGAGCTGAAAGTTATGGGCGCTTCTACTGTGATCGGCGATTCTGAAAAGCGCGCAAAAATCGCCGCAGAAACAGCAAATTTGCTCGGAAAGGCAATCGAAGCAGCGCCTGGCGCAAACCTCCCAATGCTTAGCGATGGAAAAAATTACTGGTGCGGCTACGAAGGCGATGGGATGGACTTGCAGAAAACAAAAATCGGCAGGCCAGCCACCGCTTGCCTGCAAAACATAGTAACAGATCCATCTTACACAATCGCCTGCATCGCGCCAATGACAAACATCGCCACTGCAGCAAATTTATCTGGCTCGCTTATTTTAGCCGAACTTTATATTATGGGGCAGGCAGGCTCGCACAACTTCCGTGTTGATAAGCCAGCTTCTGATATTGTTAAATATTGTTCTACTGGCAAAACATTAGTTACAACAGATGTTGCAAAAAAAGTTTATTTGACAAAGGAAGAAATGTTTGGCTTGAAGACAGGAAACGCGGAATTGGACAAAGCAATTTACACAAATGCAGGCAACTGGTTAAAGCACTCGCCATACAAAGACAGATTTTATTTATACGATCCGCTGACTGTTGCTGCAGTTGCAAGGCCGGACTTGCTGAAATTTGAAAATATTAGCGGCATAAGGACATCAGTCAGCGTAAAAGCAGATAAATTCAAGGAACACTTTTTAGAAATCTTAACATCATAGCAACCAAAACCTTTTTATATTAGTAGTGTCTTAAATACACTAATATGGGAATACAAATAGCGAGGCATGTTTTAGAAAATGTTAATCTAGCAAGAACGCAGGTAATCCAGCCAAGCAACGCCAGCTATGTTGCCGGCCTGCTCCAGCAAATCGAAGACCTAAAGCAGGAATTGAACGCGGTCATTCCGGCCCATTACTACCAAAGGCAGGAAGTCAAGTGGGTTGCGGATTTTATTGGCGATTCCTTAGAGTTAGCGAAAAAATCCAAAGAAACAACTGCCGGTACAATTGTTTTTGCAGGCGTGACATTCATGGCAGAGACTGCGAAACTTTTGAATCCTGACAAAACAGTCCTGGTGCCAAACCTGCAGGCCGGCTGTTCGCTTGCAGACAGCATCACGGCTGGCCAGCTGAGATATTTGCGGGAAAAATATCCGGATGCGGCTGTTGTTGCATATGTTAACACAACCGCCGCAGTCAAGGCGGAATCAGATGTATGCTGCACTTCCGCAAATTATGAAAAAATTATCCGCGCATTGCCGCAGAAGCAGATTATTTTTGTGCCAGACACGCACATGGCACAAAACCTGAACGCAAAAATTAAAGCTGAAACAGGAAAAGAAATTATTGGCTGGAGCGGCGAGTGCATCGTGCACAAACAATTTGGCGATGGGCAGATTAAAGCCTACAAGCAGGCCATGCCAGACCTCAAAGTATTAGTCCATATCGAGTGCCCGACAGCAGTTGTTGGTTCAGCGGATTACGCCGGCAGCACGTCCGGAATAAGAAAATACGTGCGCGAAAATCCGCAGCAGAAATATTTTTTGGTTTTGACAGAGTGCGGCATGATTGGCGACTTGCAAACAGAATTTCCGGACAGGAATTTTGAAACACCATGCACAATCTGCCAGTACATGAAAGAAATAACTCTCGAGAATATTTTGCAGAGCCTGCAGACTGGCCAGCATGAAATTAAAATAGACGAAAAAATAGCTGCAAGAGCGAGGAAATCTCTGGAAAGAATGTTTGAGATTGGCTAAGAAAAAACAGTGAAGATAAAATATTGCTAAAGGCTACGTCACAACTTATTTGATATTTTCGATAGTTTTACGTGCGAATGGTCTAAAAATGCTGCCACAACTAGGATCTTCGTAGTCGATTGGCTCTAATCTTAATAATTCAAGTCCAACGCAGCCGTTTGTAATTTTAATATCTGCCCACACTGCATCACCATTTCTGAAAAAGAACCTCCGCAGATGACCAAATCTATCGCTATAATCTTCATCGTGTTTCCAATTATCTTTATTTAACAAATCCTGTGTGGGTATGTGGTACTGCTGTCCTATTTGTGTTGCATAATCTTTCATAAAATCCACTATGTGTGGTTTCAGTGTCTCCACGGGAATTTTTTTAATAATCTTCTTTGGCGGCGGGCTTTGCCCTTTAATCGCATAAATAGTTTTTTCTAAACCTTCGGCATCTCTCTTTTTGAAAGACGTTGCAAGTTTAAGCAAATTTTCTGCGACAGGAACTAATTTTTCATAGCCGACACTAAGGCATAGATGTTCAACATACTGCAGAGCGAACATTATATCTTGCCAAGCCTCTCCAGTTTCTTCGTCTTCTATGTCTTCTTTAATGATGCCTGTTTGTTTTATTAAGTTATCAAGTGTCTGTTCAGAACTTTCACCTTTAATTCTATTTTCAAGTTCCCAGCCCCACTCTTGTTCATATAAAGTCTTAAGTTTTTTTACACAGCTCTCATATTGTATCTTAAGTGTAGCCATAATAGAAATTCAATATCGACAACATTTATAAATCTTTCCGTGCCTTTTAGCATTATTTACAACCGAAACATTTATAAAGTAGTAGTGTATTAAATACACTAAGAAAGCACAGAAAAATAGCTGCGCAGTGCAAGGGCTTTTAAAGCCCTGCAAAATGCAGGAGAAAAACATGGAAAAATACGAACTCGTAATTGTTGGCGGCGGAGTAACAGGCACAGCAGAGCTTGATTTAGCAGCCAGATTCACGGGCATAAAAAGCATGGCCCTTCTGGAATCGCGGCTTAATCCCGGCGAGGAAAATTCCGCAGTCTGGATGAACGCCAACACGCTGCACAGGGGCTGGGAGACACAGCACGCATACTCGCAAGTAAGCATGGACAGCCATTCCGCGGACATGATAGTTGCCTACGCAAGGCACTATGGCCTTGACAAAGGGCTTGACAAAATAATCAACGAATTCCCAAAAATGCTTCTTGCAGTCGGGGAAAAAGAAATACAAAAATTATACGAACGATATGGGCAGATGCGCGGGCTTTTTCCGGGCCTTGAACTGCTTGATGCAGAAGGCATCGCAAGGGTTGAGCCAAACGTAATGCGCGGCAGAAATCCAAAACAAAAAGTCGCTGCAATCTACCGCAGGCAAAATGAATACGCGGTTGATTACGGAAAGCTGGCCCAGCATTTTGTCGAAACCGCAGCAAAAGAGGGGCAGGCCGAAGGAAAAACAGTAAACGTTTACACTGGCACAAAAGTTTTGGGAATCACTCTGCAAGAAAATGGAACTTATAGAATTAAAACAAGCAATCCACAACATCCAGACATAGAAACACGCGCCCTGATGATTTCCGCAGGCGCACACAGCCTGTTCCTGGCAAAGCAAATGGGGCACTGCCAATACTTATCTGTTACGCCAATCGCCGGCGATTTTTACAGAACGCCAAAAGGCCTGAACGGAAAAGTTTACACGATTCAAAACCCAAACATACCATTTGCGGCAATCCACGGTGATCCGGACTTGGAAGAAACAGATAAAACAAGGTGGGGTCCGACAGCAAGATTTGTCCCGAGGCTTGACAAGTTTGACAAATCAACTGCAAAGGCCTGGAGAAAATCATTTGGCGGCCCTGGAGCAGTGGCCAGCCTCGCAGACATACTGACAGATTTTGAAAAAACCGCGTTCATGGCAAAAAACTTTTTATATCAATTGCCATTTGGCTTGGACAAATATACATTTGCGCGAAGCATAAGAAAAGTAATCCCGTCAACAAAAGTCGAAGACATAACGCGCGCAGAAGGTGTCGGCGGAATCCGGCCGCAAATCATAGATACGAGGGCGCCGCATGGAAAAAAACTTTTACTTGGAGAAGCAAAAGTAATAATTGATGGTGGTGAAGAAGTCTTGATAAGAGCGCACGAAGGCAGGCCAGCCAAAGGCAAGCTGATTGTGAATATGACTCCATCACCAGGCGCAACAATGTGCGAGGGAAACGCGGAGTTCGACATCAGGCACATCGCAAAAGAGTTAGGTGTTCCATTTTACCAGGATAAATTCGAACAGTTTTATCGCTTGAAAAAAACGGAGGCGATTGTAGCATGAAACCAAAAAATGTTTTATTATCAGCAAAACAAACCGCGTATGAATATTTCAAAAGAGAAAACGATAACTTGGCTGAAATTTTATCTGCAGAAGATTTGGCAACTATTAAGGCAGGCCATGATGAACATTACGCCGCACTGAATCACGTAAGAAAAGTTCTTGAATCTTTGGGCATTCCTTACCAAAGGGTTTACCAGCCATACGCAGCTTTTGAAGAATTTAAAGGCAGGGATTTGGTAATTTCTGTCGGCGGAGACGGCACTGTACTAAACACTGCGCACTATATTACAGATGAAACGCCCGTCCTTACTGTAAAATCAGATGGTAGAAGCAAGGGCGCGTTATGCTTGTTTGATGCCACAGAATTCCAGAGAATTATTGAAGACATAGTTTCAGACAATCATAAAACCGAGCTTTGGACGAGGGTAGAAGGCAGGTTAGGAAATAAAACTGATTTGGCTTTGAATGACATTCTCGTTGGCCCCAAGTACAGCCCTGGGGCTGCGAGATACAACATCCGCTTTAGCGACACGGAAGAAAAGCAAATCAGCAGCGGCGTTATAACATCTACTGGAGCAGGCTCGACAGGCTGGTATGTTAACATCGCAGGCAATAATGGCACATTCAGCAGGACTGCGCAAGAGTTAAGGTTCATCGCGCGCGAATACCGAACAGATGCAGGCTATACTCTGACCAAAGGCACGCTCGGGCCAAGCGATGTTCTTGAAATAAGATCATTGATGAACATTGATGGCATCGTTAGCTTCGATGGCGACACACAAAAGAGAATGCACAGCTTTGCGCGGGGCGAAACAATCCAAATGAGGATATCTGACAAGCCCTTGCATGTTGTTGTTCCGCAGAATAGTGTAAGTTAGAATGCTGGGGGAAACCTTTTTAATTAGCGTTAAAAATACAATTACATGGCCACATCTGAGCTTGATAAATATTCAAAGCCTTCGGTTGCAGTAGACATAGTTGTTTTTACGATAATGGGCAATGAGTTAAAAGTTCTTTTAATCAAGCGCGGCCAGCCACCCTTCGCAGGCCAGTGGAGCCTGCCAGGCGGTTTTATACAAATTGATGAGCAATTGGAGGGGGCTGCGCTTCGTGAGCTCAATGAAGAGACTGGCGTGCGGGATGTTTATCTCGAACAGCTTTACACTTTTGGGAATCTGAATCGCGACCCGCGCGGTCGAGTCATTTCTGTAAGTTATTTTGTTCTTGTTGATTCAACAAAAATAAAACCGTTTGTGACTGGGAAAGAAAATATCAGCGAAGTTCAGTGGGTATCTATTGAAAAATTGCCGTCATTAGCATTCGACCATGATAAAATAGTAAAATACGCGCTCAGGCGGCTCAGGTATAAGCTGGAATACACTGCGGTCGGCCTCGAACTCTTGCCGGATAATTTTACGCTGACTGATTTGCAAAGGCTTTACGAAATAATACTCAGCCAAAAAATCGACAAAAGAAATTTCAGGAAGAAAATTTTATCTATGGGAATTCTTGAGAAGACAAAGGTCTTCAAGAAGGGCGCGCACAGGCCGGCAATGCTTTACAAATTCAAAAAGGCCAAGCCAATCTCGACATTTAGGGGATTTAAGTTTGAAGGATAGTAAAGTGCGCAGGTATTATTCAAGTAAAAGCTTTTAAGTTTCCAAACCGCTTGTCAGCCATGGCCAAACAAAGGTTTGCAGGCAAGTTCAAGTCCCTCGACATAGTCACAGCAGAGGCAGCCTTCGAGTCTTATGGCAAGACACTGGACGAGGTGTTTGCAAACTCTGCGCTTGCGATCGCGGAGACGATGACTGACTCCGCGAAAGTAAAACCAAAAGTAAAAAAATCAATCAAGCTCGTGAACTCTGACTTAAACGCGTTGCTGGTTGACTTTCTCAATGAAATCGTGCGCATGACAGATACAGACAAATTATTTTTTTCCAAATTCAAGACAAAAATAACTGATGCGGGCGGAACGTGGATTCTGCAGGCCGAGCTGGCCGGCGAGAGGATCAACCCGAAGAAGCACGAGCAGCGCGCGGACATCAAAGCGGTAACATGGCACATGTTCGAGCTGAAGAAGAGCAGGAAGGGCTGGACTGCACGGGTTGTGCTCGACATCTAAATATTTAAAAGTCCAGCTAGTTAGGCAAAACTATGATACAACTTCCAAAAGAACACCCGCCAGTGAAACAGATTTCTGAAGTGGTGTAGGAGATTCCGAAGAGCCATAAGAAACTATTTCGCTAAAGATTTTTAAACTTCAGATAATGATATATTTACGTCATGGCTATTAATATTATAATTTTAGAGATAAATCTATTCAAAGATTACGTTAAATTAAAAAATAATTCTGTAAATCCTGTGAATTTGCGCGACTGGAAACTTATCGACAGCACTCCAACAAATCAGAAGCGCCACAAATTTATTTTTCCCAAAGATTTTTTCCTACAACCAAACGCGACTGTAAAAATCTGGAGTGGCGTTGGAAAAAATAATATAAATAATATTTATCAAAATCGCCGCGCCAAAATATGGAACAATCTGGGCGACACTGCAACTTTTTACGATTCAAACGGAAATAAAACTGATGAAATTACTGTTGGCGCGCCGCCAAAAGGTGGGCGCGGCGAGGGCGCAAAACCGCCGAAGCCGCCAAAACAAACTGCAAAAATTACGATTTCTGGTTTTGTAAACGATGGCGTTTGCAGTCAGCCAATAACTAATGCCGAACTTACATTCCAGCCGCTCAAAGGCGCTGGCACAGTAAAAACAAACTCCGACGATTCTGGATATTACAAAGCTGAATTAAATGGCGGGCAGGATTACACAGTTACAGTTTCCGCCAAAAACTACGACGATTTTCCAGACACAATTAACACAAAAGTTGGAAAAGACATAACTAAAAATTTTAAGCTCAATCCAAACATAGACATTGAACTTGGCGTTGATTCGACTGAAGTTAAGTTTACTAGGAAAGATGATAATTTAATAAATGTCGTCAAACAACTGACAAACAAAATTACAGTTGATTTTAATACAGATTACACGTTTACGGCTAAGATTTCTCTTAAGAAGGGCACAACAAACGAGATTCGTGGAACTCTGGTAGAGAATAATAAAAAAGACAGAAATATAAAGTTTGATGATGCGTGTCGAATTGGTGACGGCGATAAAGCATTAGCAATTACATTTGATGCGATCAAAAATAACTGGAAATGGTATAAGTTTGGCTGGTTCTGGTGGGCGGAAGCTGTTGAGACTGAAAAAACATTTAATTATTCAGTCTCATTACTGGGAAAATACGGCAATAACAAATTTGGCCCAGTTAATACGCCGATTGGTAAAATAGTTGTTAAAGTAAATAAGGAAAAACTTAATGCACTTAATGCACATAATTTATTGCTGGGTATCCAATGGGCTGCAGGCATTGGTGCAATCATTGCTGCCATAGTTGCGGCTATATTTATATTACCAGCTATTGCCGTAGCTTTGGGCATAAGTGTTGCCGCCGGCGCAGCTGGCGTGAATGCTGCCCTCTCTGGTCTCATATCTGGGTCGTTGGCAGCGGCATGGGGCGTTCTAGAAACCGCCAAACAAACGGCTTTGAAAACAATGGATGACCCACCAAAATTCGATAAAAATTACAACAAGCTAGTACGCATGCCTTTAAAAACAGCATCGCATAGAGCAAATATTAAAAGGCTTGTGCTATTCAATTCAGCAATAGTATTGAGTAGGGATAGGCTTTATAGCGCACAACTCAAGGGCGATAGAAAGACAATGAAAAAACAGTTAGGCAACATCAGCCGGTTGTTAAAAGGCAACCAAAAAAATGTAGCAAGTGTAATAAAATTAGTTAAAGATGCGAATAAAAACCTACATAAATACAAGACACTATTCTCACAAAGCAAAATAGCTAAACTACGAAAAGCCATAAGGGCAGGCAAGGTGCCAAAAAAAGTTATTTTCTCCAAACTTAAAAAATATGGCTTTTCTAAAACACAACTGGACTTACTATTTGCTGTTGCAAAGAGCAGAAAAGTAAGAGATAAGAATTTTTTAGTGCTGCCAAAATTACGTGCCCTGCCTCGCGCCATCGAAGCATTGAATAAGTCATTTGTAACTAATATCAAACGGGAAGTGGCATACTACGCAAAACAACTTTAAAATGAACGGTCAGGTAATACGAGTAAATGATTTGAAATTTTATAGATATCCAGAAATATCGATGCGCGTGCGTGGAAGCAGATTGTCACTGCAAAGACTTCTTCACATCGCCACAGATAGAACTTTGCCATGCGCACAAAGAGCAATAACCTTAGCTTACAATTATGAAAAGATAAATATACCAAAAGGCCCGACGGTAGTAGTTCCAATCTTGTTTTATTCTGGTGATGTGCCCGTCGAAGTTTACCATTACATAATGCAGACACAAGTTGCCGCCGGAAGATATAACACGGGTTACTCATTTTTCTTGCCGGCAATAGCCAACGAAAACGCTATTTTTATGGCCCCCCAGACATTAGACGGCTGGGGCATACCAAGGGCGGTTGCGGGAAGAATGATTGTGGAAGACATACGCCGCGCAAAAAACAGTCTGGAGCAGCAGATCTCAACTTTTGAGAGTATTGCTGTGCCAGAGACAGATGTCCCGCCAAAACGGAATATATTGCAAAACTTATTCTTACGATTAACTATATCACAGAAAGCAGCAGTTAGTATAAAAATCGCCAGAAGTAATAAAATAAAGGAATAAAATGATTAGGCTACCAGAAAAAAAACCGGAACTCAAGCAAATAAGCGAAGTAGTCTGGGAAATTTCACCGGACTACAAGAAGGACGAGCCGAAGATGCTCGTGCCAGCCCGCATTTACGCAACCAAAAAACTGATGGAGCAGATGGACATGGGCATATTCGAGCAGATAAGCAACGTGGCCTGCCTGCCAGGGATACAGAAAGCTGCGATGGCGATGCCGGATGCGCACTGGGGCTATGGCTTTCCAGTCGGCGGTGTCGCTGCATTTGACACAGAAACAGGAATTATTTCTCCCGGAGGAATCGGTTACGACATTAATTGCGGGATGCGCCTGATACGAACAGACATGACGTGGGATGACATCAAAGACAAATTAAAACCATTAGTTGATACTTTATTCAAATTAGTTCCCGCAGGCGTTGGCGGGCACGGGACTGTTAAACTCACGCCGCAGCAGCACAAGGAAGTCATGGTTGATGGCGCAAAGTGGTGCGTGAAAAATAATTATGGCTGGCAAGAGGATATCGAGCGAATCGAAGACCTTGGCGCGATCGAGGGCGCAGACCCCGCAAAAGTTTCTGAAAGTGCGGTCAAGCGCGGTGCAGCCGGATTGGGAACGCTCGGCTCAGGCAATCATTATCTCGAAATCCAAGTTGTGAAAAAAGAAAATATTTACGACGAAAAACTTGCGAAGAGCCTAGGCATCTTCCCGAATCAGGTTTGCATAATGGTTCACTGCGGCTCGCGTGGTTTCGGCCACCAGATTTGCACCGATTATGTCGGCAATTTCAAGCCGAAGATGCCGGGCTGGGGCCTAAAGACGCGGGACTTCGAGCTGGCCTGCGCACCGTTCCAGTCAAAAGAGGCACAAGATTATCTTGCTGCGATGAGATGTGCCGCAAATTACGCGTTCGCAAACAGGCAGCTGATAATGCACCGCATCCGCGAAGGCTTCTCAAAGATTTTCAACCAAGATGCAGAAAAGCTCGGGATGAATTTGATTTATGATGTCGCGCACAACATCGCAAAAGTTGAGAAACATAAGATTGACGGCAAAACAAAAGAAGTCGTGATGCACCGAAAGGGCGCAACACGCGCGTTCGGCCCAAACAGAAGGGAAACACCGAAGATTTACAAAGACACAGGCCAGCCAGTCATCGTCGGCGGCTCGATGGAAACCGGCTCGTTCCTCTGCGTCGGCACAGACCACGCAGAGCTCGAAACCTTCGGCAGCACGATGCACGGCTCTGGCAGGACGATGTCACGCTCTGCGGCGATAAAACAATTCCAGGGCAAAAAACTTTACGATGACATGCTCAAGCGCGGCATCTATGTCAAGTCAGTTTCGTGGGAAGGCCTGGCAGAAGAGGCCGGCCTCGCATATAAGGACATAAACCAAGTTGTTGACACAATGGAGATTGCGGATGTGTCCAAGAAGGTGTGCAGGTTGATTCCAGTGGGGAATGTGAAGGGATAAAAAATAATATTATGCTTGCACAGTTTAAGTAATAAAATATATGCTTCAGGTTAGAAATCTTTTTAACCTTACAAGCTGTTTGCTAAATATGCGTGTGGCGGCTAGTGAAAGCGGACAAAAAAGCCTTGAGGTTTTAGTAAACGAACGAGAACTAATGGTTGATAAAATAATTGAGTTTATGGATTATGTGCTATCTGAATGCGGCGAGCAAATACATTTCGAACAATTTTCAGATCGCGTAAAACAAAAGCTAGAATTATATGATTTTTATGGTTTTGACATGTTTTTAAATAGGGGCATGCACACAATATATGGCAATGTAGCGACATTACATTATGACAAAGCACCTGTTTTCGAAGCCGAGTTTGTTGGCCATTTTGATAGTCGCGATAGTGAGTCTAACGTGAAACTATATGTACGGGGCGAATGGGAAACAAAATTAATTGGTATAATAAAAAATAAGAAACAAGTTATTGCAGATTGGCGGGCGCGCTTATATGCGCGAAAACAAAAAGAAGCGCAGAGAGCAAAACTAAATGATCAGTTTTATAATAAACAGGCAGAGTTAGAAAAGCGCGCAGCCAAATTGTGTTTGAACAAAAAATCCGTAACATGAATAGATTAATCGCTGCGTAACAGATAGTTTTAAAAAACTTGCTTTATTCGCTGTTGAATGGCATTTGATCCTAACTCGCTGGATGATTTACTGCAAGCAGCGGCAATCGCTTTGGGCGCAGGGTTGTTTGCATACATCGTGGGACGGGCGCACGGGTGGTCTGCCGCAAACATGTCACTTGGTGAAGATTATGCGCCGCCAGAAGTTGAGTTAGATAATAATGAGACAGATGACGAGGAATATATTTCAAGGACTTTGCGCGAGGCGATAGAGGAAGAAGATGATGATTCAAGAGTGCATGCCCGCGTAATGCGCTTTGCGCAGGAATCAGACCATGGCTATTCGGGAGTTATGGCACAAGGCAACGATACAATGAATTTTATTTTCTCGCGAGAAGACATACAAACAGAAACGCAGGTTGGCATGCTTGAACAACTATTAGCAAGCTCTAAAGACAGCGGGGAAGTTTTAAGGTTTGATGGGTATTATGATGGTAGTGTCTTTCAAGTCAATTTTGTTAGCGGCAGGCTTGATGGTAAAAAAGTTATAATTGGATAGCCCTGCCAAATTTTTAAAAATAAAAATAAAATACGGATTATTCCCCTGGCTCGTTCTTCTTTACGAGTTTCTCATAGTCGCGGTATATTTTGTATGCGGAGAATGCGAGGATGACTCCAATTATAAAAAGTGAAATATCTGTAATGCGTATGTAGTTGAAGTACGCGCCGATATATTTCTGGTAAAGCGCCATAAGAAGAGCGATTGCAAGAATAAGATTAACAACTATAACTATCAGCAGCAGTTTTACCGGCCCGGTGTCTTTGCCCTTGCCCATCAGCCCGTGCAGTTTCAGCACGAAAACAAACGAGATTGCCAGCAGAATAAATGCAGCTAAGTCCACAGTTGCAAACGGGTGCCTTGCTATCAGGTCGAATATCATTTTATTCAATTTTTAGTCTCCTGCATTGGTCGCACTCTTTCCGCCGCGAAATCGGCGGGCGCTTTTGTGCCACGCTCGCATCACTCGGTGGCACAGCCGCCATTGGTATGTACTTCATTCTATCTTTAGTCTCCTGCATTGGTCGCATTCTTTTTGAGATTTAATGTGCGCAAATCCGGACGCAATTGGGTTTGAGGCTAGTGTTACCTGGCATTCCTTCGCGTACTTTTTCAAAATATCATCAACAAACCTGCGAAGTGAGTTAGAGCTTTTCGATGAGCATACGAGGAGATGGTTGAACTGGCCAGTAATTTCGAAGGCCTGAACGACTTTTGGGCAATCAGAAATAACTTTTTTGAATTCTGTTTTTTTGCCATTATCAATCTGCAATTCCACAATTAATGTCTGATAGTTCAATCTGTCAAGATTCAGGAGTGCGGACACGCGCAGCAGGTCATTCTGCAGCAGTTTTTCTATCCTGTTTGCAATTGCAACTCGCGACAATTCTGAACCGCTTGAAAGTTCTGTAAGTGAGATGCGGCCATTTTCAGCTAACTTCTCTAGTATTTGAAGATCAATTGCATCCAACATCCAGATTCACACCAATCAAAAGTAAACAGTTAAGTATAAAAATGTATCCTATCATAGTATTTTAGCAAACAATACTTACGTAAAGAACTTATTTACTTTAGAATAGAAATGTTTATAAATAAGAAACTTACAAAATGTAAGTGTTACGAAATGAAATGTAACGTTTCGTAAGAGGGGGATAATATGCAAAACAGCCAAAAATTAACATTTAATCTGAAGTTTAGGGACGATGCTGCCCAATATTTTGCGTTGCTGGACTTTCTGCAGAAAAGCAGGATTAAGTTCGCAATCGTAAATCAGGATCATTTGCGCATCGTAGAATATAATGAGCGTTTCGCTAATGCGATTGACATATTCATGCAAAACGATGATGTAAACAGCTTCGCAAAAAGCTTTGCACAGGCATCTGGGGCGCGTGTCGCGTTCGCATGAAATAAAACATAACACTCCTAACGGAGACGTTCAGCCAAGGCCGAACGTAACCACGAGTTTTTCTAAACCGTGGCCATTGCTTACCTCCAAGCACATCGGTGAAAACCGGTGTGCTTATACTTTTTGTGTTTGGAGGCCCCGAAGAAGTCTATAAGGCTTCGACGATGCCTCCAAGCGCTCGTTAAGTCTTCGGGCTTCACGGGCGCTTAAACTCATAAAAATTCTTAGGGCATCGCGGAACAAAAGTTCGGCGTTACCCAGAATTAATTTTTACTTAATAAATAATTTTTAGGAACATAATTGTTTTCTGCAAGAATTTGCACTAATGGCTGTTGTTTTTCTCTGGCCTGCGCAGCAAGATAGTCACAAACCTCTTTCTTAAAGCAAATTTGGTTCCCATCGCCGCGTCCGAAACAGCCAGCAGATTTCATGCGCTCTTGCCGGCCTTTCTCGCGTGCAAGCGAAAGCGGGCTTGCCAGAATTTTCTCGCCGCTTTTCAGGCTGCGCCCCAAGTACGATTTAAGCTCAGCAATCATCCCGCTGTCAGAATCATTTTGAATTTTAGTAATTACTGGCTTCTGCCTTCTTTTATATCCTGGCCGCTCCCCAAAGGGCGATCGCACGCTGATAACCAAATAATATTCAGGAACAATTCCAGTGATCTGTGATGCCGCAATTCCGTAAATAAGCATCTGTCTTACAAACGAACTTATCTCGACTGTTGAGTTGAACTGTCTGTGTTTTAAATCAATTACTGCAAGCCCCTTGGTTTCATCAGAACTATTAATAATTTTAAGGAGGCAGTCAGCATGGCCTTTTACAATTATGTCGCGTCCAGAGACTTCAAGTCTTGTTTCAAGCTCGCGTTCGCAGTAGTCCTGCCTTGAAGTGGCTGGCAATCCAATTTCTTCTAGAATTTCATTGTGCGCGCAATCGCCAAGTTGTGTAAGCTGCATCGCATGTTCTGCAGTTCCAATCTGCCCGATTAAGCTTGGTTTTGGCTTGAATGGCAGCCGTTCTTCAATCACATTCGCCAAAATGTTAAAAATTGGGCAGGCATCCTGTGCGCTTGCCCTGGCAACATAATTTGAAGTTGCACTATAATTTAATTTTAACGGCACAAATCTGTGTGTTTTAGTTATCGCAGTTAGGGGAAAATCGCGGGGCCGGCCCATGCCTAATATTGTAACAGGCCAGTCTGCTGTTTGCAAGCGGGCTATCAGGGCTTCAATCGGCGCTATCGCGTAGCCTTTCTGGCTGGCAAGCCTGCTCAGTTCAGCAATGGTTTGTGGCGTAATTGTTTGTGCAACATGATACGCACAATTTTTTCCAGATTTAGTGCTGGCAACACATCGGTCAGTTCTCTCGCAGAGCAAAAAATCTAAAGGCACGCCGCTGGTTTGTTGGATGCATGGTTTAAGCTCTATCATCTCTTTGCCCCAGCCACTTATTGTAAAGCCAGCCCGCAATTATATTAACTGCTGACGTTTCTGCCACGCCCTGCGTTGGAAGAACAGCATTTCTTAGCACGCCACCCCTGCCGCCGACAACTTCGTATAATTTTGGGGAAACGTGCCTGAAAATCCCAGACCGCGGGCCAGCATAGCCGGCAAGTTCTGCTATCAGGTAGGATTTCCTGCAAGCCTTTGCGATAGCCTCGCATGCCGCGGCGGTGATTCTTCTATTTGTATATGTATGATTTCTTAGTAAAATTTTATCTGCGTCGATAAAAACCCTTTCCGCAACTGCGGAACTGTAGAATGATTCGCGGAATTGCGCGCTGGCAATCGTACCGCTCTCAGCAAGTTTTTCATCGGACTCGAGTAGCGTGCGTTCAAGTGTTCCAAAACCAAGCAGGCCTTGCCCTTCCCTCTGCGCAGATATCTCGTCTAAATCGCTGCGGAAGGTTGGCACAAACCTAAAATTTCCACTAACAAACTCAATGCTAATTGGAATTAAAACCGGCGCGATTGCAACTATAATTTCTCTGTCAAGTTTTGGGGTAAAGCCATCATGCTGGCAGCGCTTGTATGCGCTGCTCCAGGCCAGCCCAAGTGCATCTGCTGAACGCATCAAACTGGAAAATAAATCCAAGCCGTGGCTTTTTGGCCTTTCCCCAGTAATATTATCTTCTGCCGTGGCATCTTTTGATATTCCAGTAACAAAAATTACGTTTTTATTATTTAATTCTCCGCTGGCCAGCCTGGCGGCAAGCCTTTGGTGCGCATTTCTGTATAAGTCGAGAGCGCGCGGCGGCCTTTGCGCGCACATAGTTTTTGCGGCTTCAAGAATGTGCTGGTGTGGCTTTGTCAGGCCGCTAATATTATCAACAAGATGTTCCTGTACATAATAAAGCCTGTGCGTCTTTGCGGGGTTGGAAAACGTGTACGTTGGCGGGACTGGCATGCAAAACAAGGCAGCAGAAGCCTTAAAAGTTTTTCACTACTGGCGTTTCTATGTCAAAGCCAACAGGATTTGTTATTCGCGTTTTGCCGGCGGATGCGCAGAAGGGCAGGCTGGCAAAAGCCGTTTTGCAGACAAATTCAGGGCCGGAGATTTTGCAGATAGAAGCGCCGCACATAATTACAACAGGAAAAATTTCGCAGGAAGAAGCAGATAGCGTAAAGCAACAGCTCGGCGCATACCCATTTTCAGAGTTTGGTTTGAATGCTGTAACTGAGCCTTACGCGGGCGGCGATGGAAAAGTTTTACAGGTTCGCGGCGACAGAGACAAATTAAAAGAAGTAGTGCGCAAAAGAAAAGATTTGTTCAGGGAAATTTCTGTTTTAGAATGGCTGAAATATTTCACAAACTTTCCTTTTGCAGATGTTGCTGATGGGCGTTTTACTGGCAAGCGGGCAACCCTGGAAGAAGTCCTCGCGGCAGGCGACTGCGCTCTCGACATAGAAACAAACAAAGAAGTAGAAAAAGAGGAAGAGCTGGCCGACCCAGACCAATTATACACAGAAATTAACACAGCAGTTTTTTCACACAGGGATGCAGAAATTATAAAATCAGAAATAGTTACAAGCCTGAATTCTGGTGAAAATCGAATCGGCTCAGCGCAAATTCATCTCGCAGAACAAAAGCAGATTAGTTCCGCCCTCGATGATATAATAAGGCAGCAAAGAAAATCAAATAATATTTTGTGGATGCATACATTCAATGGCATGAGTTTTGATTTGTTCAATCTTAGGGAGATGGAAGATGAATTCACACCCGCGCAGGATGGGAGCGAGCCAAAAATTACTGCGCACATAGGAAATTTTTCCAAAAGGGTCGAAATAAAAGATTTTATCGTGCTTGATTACTACGCATTTGCCAGGCAGTTCCTGCCATTTTTGCCGGAGAAAAATCTTGAAGCAGTATGTAAATTTACCGGAGTAAAATTTGCAAAAACATTAAATTATGACAAGCTTGCCAGACTGATTTTTAGGGCGCAGCACGGTGATGGGCCGGCAGCCCGCGAGGTTTTGGTTTATGGCTGCGGCGACACAGAAGTATTATTCGCGCTTGGGGATATTTTTAAGCCAGCCATAACCCGATTAGCATTTAACCTTGAAACAAGTCCGGAGGCAGTTTGCGCAACATCTAAAAAACAGAATGCCTTCAAGTTATGGGCGCGGCGGGATTTTTTCGGAACGAATGCCTTAGCAGCAGAATACATGACAAACAACTTTAGGGACTTTGACTTCTATGAGGAAAAATTAGAAATGGCGGGCTTGGAAAAGGAATGCAAGCCAGAACTTGGATTGAAAAAAGGAAATTTTTACGCAGTTTATCTGAACACGCTGGCAACTGCATTTTCCTTCGCCAAAAAAGAACTGCTTGCCGGCGCGTCCAAAAATTCAAAAGGGCCGGAGCGAATTTGTTACCTGCAGGCACTTGACTCTATCTGTGAAAAACCCCTATTCGATTTAAACACGCGCATGCCTGACAAAGTATTTTTTGCAAAATATGGTCAGTCAAAGGAAAACACTGACAAAAGGCTGGCCGAAGAAATAGGAAATGCGAAAAAATTTTTGGAGGCTAACGCACTGAAGATTGTAAATTATTCGAAGCATGTTGTTATGTTGGAAGGCCCGCCAGGGCTTGAGGCGGCAATAGAAAATAGCGAAAATTTCGCCCTGCTTGGAACTTCGCAGGTATTGCTCGGCTTTGGCGCCAAGGAATTTTTAACACAAATCGGCGGCGCATTTGTTGGCTCAGGCATGTCTGTTTCGGGAAAGCGCGGCGACAGGACAAGATTTGAGCGCAAGGCAATACCGCACATTTTGAAGCAAGCAGTCATGGAAGGCAGCTATGATGCCCCGCTGCAGTATGTTTACAAATCTATTGCCCGGCCGCTCGCATATGGTACAATCGACAGGCACTTGCTAGTATTTGAAAAAAAAATAACTAGAGCGGTTGGCGAGCTGGCAATACAGGCGCATGGCCGAAAGTCAGTGGAAGCGCAGAAGTCACTCGGAACAGAAGTCGGAAAAACAAACAAGTGGGGCTATGTAGGTAAAGGAAAAATTGTAACAGAGGAAGTTTTTGTTCAGTCGCAGGCGGAAATAGACGTTAAATTTTACAAAAAGCATATTTTTGGCGCGGACTCGCCGCTGTATAAAATGTTATCATCGCTTTACAATCCTGCTGGGGAAAAATCCCGCAGGCTTGCCTTGAAGCACGTGCTCGACGGTAGGCCAGACAGAGATGATTGGCGCACACTTGGCGTATCGCCGCCGCTCGCGCTTGGCCAGCAGACACTGTTTGCTAATGGATAATAAATTATTTTAAACTAAATGTTTCTGATTTCTTATGTTCGGAGGTGGGCTGGCCAGCCAAGTAAGCAGTAATTACGCGAGGTATTTTACAGCTTCTGAATTAAAAGGCATTAAAGGTGCTATAAATTGTCTTTTGAACGCTGCGGAAATAAGAGATGAGGAAATAATTCTGCTGGATAAATATTCGTTGGAGTTATCCCAGCTTGAAATGCTGCTCAGACTGCAGGGCTTCGGGCCAGAAACAACAGAATACCAATTTACGCGCACGGCATTGATTGTTTATTATGAACGGACACAGGTGCGGCACATAGATGACGTCAATCGCGTTGGGGCGCTGGCCATACTTGTAAATCCACAGCACGATCTGAGGCTTGCCTCCCATGTCTTGGGCGTGGATTGGCAGCAGGCAAGAGAGCAGGTTGGCCGGCTCGTAGTCGGCAATTGCATACTAAGCGAGCTTTCTCCGTTGTACCGGTGCTACTCAGATGCCTCTGCAAGACAGCAGGCATCAGCTTTGGCGAACAAAAACCTTTAAAAACCCCATTTTCGAAACTAAATTCCCCTTACAGAAGCAGAGCTTAATTCTGTCGTCTTAGCTGCAAAAATAATCTGAAAATAAGCTTAAAAAGCCATTCCAAACAGCAATAACAAGCAAAGTAAAATGGGACATATTAAGAAAAAGCGACCGCGACGTGGAAGTCTGGCATACTGGCCTAGAAAGCGCATTCGCGATGTACGCGGGCATGTTGGCACATGGCCACAACCCAAGGATTTGAAGGCACCAAAGCTTCTCGGCTTTTGCGGTTACAAGGCTGGCATGACATCTGTAAATGTTATTGATAATCGTCCCAAGGCACTAACCAAGGGCGAAGAAGTAAACTATGGCGTGTCAATTGTTGAGACGCCGCCAATGAAACCATTTTCTGTTCGATTATATTCACAAACTCCTTACGGACTTCACTTAATTTCTGAAACACTCGCGGATAATCTTGACAAAAACCTGCTTCGCGTTATTAACGCAGTTAAAAAAAGAAATTCAACCCTGCAGGACTTAAAAGCAAAACTCCCACAGGCCTGCCGCATAACAGTCTTGGTCCACACGCAGCCGCAAAGTACTGGCTTCGGAAAAAAGACGCCGGAAATATTAGAACTGCCAGTTGCTGGCGGCACAATTGAAGAACAATTTAATTATGCAGTTTCAATTTTTGGAAAAGATATTCAGTTTGCGGATATTTTCAAGCAGGGCGATTTTGTGGACGCAAGGGGAGCTACAAAAGGCAAGGGCTTCCAAGGCATGATAAAAAGATATGGAATCAAGCTGGAAAGGCACAAAGCCGAAAAAGGACAGAGGCATAGGTCAACAATGGGCCCGATCACTCCGCCGCGTGTTGGATGGTGGATTGCACAGTCCGGCCAGATGGGCATGCACCAGCGCACAGAGTTTAACAGGCAGGTTCTAAAAATCTCGGATGCAAAAACATTCAACCCGAATCCGGTTTCAGGAATTTCTCATTATGGTTTGGTCAGGGGCAATTTCATTCTGATTGCAGGCTCAATTCCGGGAGCAAAAAAGCGTTTGGTTACATTTACACATCCGGCTCGCCCGAGGAAAAATCTCCACTGGCAGGCTCCGGAGATAGTTACGATTAGCAGGAGGAGCCAGCAGGGTTAACATGAAATATCAGCACATAATTTCACAGCCGAGGCAGGAATGGCTAGCATTAGCGGCAAAACTTGACAAAAAATTCGAACTCGGCAAGGATTTGTCTGAAAAAATCGCAAAGCATGTGTTTGCGAATGGCCAGCTTGCATGGCAAACGCTCGGCCTTGATTTTCGGCTGGCAGGCAACATCGCACTTTATCTTGTAGATTACAACCAAGATTTGGAAAAGAAAAATTACTCTGATAAAAATGTAAAAGGAATGGCTGCGTAAATGAAAGTACAAATATACAAAACCAGTGGCGAGAAAACATCTGAGATAGAGTTACCATTCCAATTTTCAGAGCCAGTCCGCGAGGATTTAATAAAACGCGCGGCGTTGGCAATACGTGCTGGCATGCGGCAGCTTTACGGCACCGATCCAGAAGCAGGCACGAGGCAGGGCAGGCCAACTTCAAAGCGAAGGCATCGTTACACTACTACGTATGGCCGTGGCTGGTCAAGAATCAGGCGAAAGGCGATGATGCACCGCGGAACTCAGTTCCAATGGGTTGGGGCTTTTGTCGCGCTGGCAGTCAAGGGTCGCGCTGCTTTCCCGCCGTCGTCTGACAGAATATTTGCGCAAAAAATAAATAAAACTGAAAACAGGAAAGCAATACGCTCCGCAATCGCCGCAACATCTGCTTTGGATTTTGTTTCAAAAAAGCATGCAGTTACTGGGCTAAAAACACTTCCAATAGTTGTAGAAAATGATTTTGAAAATTTCAAAAAATCTAAGGATGTTTTGCTGGCCTTTGAGAAATTGGGCTTGGCAAACGAAATCGAAAGGTGCTCGGAGAAAAAAATCCGGGCTGGCAAGGGCAAGAACCGCGGCAGAAAATATGTAACAAAGGCTGGCCCGTTAATTGTTGTATCAAAAGCCTGCCAATTGCAAAGTGCGGCAGCAAGCCTGCCAGGCATAGAAGTTGCTCTGGTAAAATCTTTAAATGCATATCTGCTCGCGCCAGGTGCGCAGGCCGGCAGATTAACGATCTGGACAAAATCAGCGATTGAAACTTTAGGCAAGGAGAGGTTGTTTGCATAAAATGGCAGTCAAAGACGAAAAACAAAAAACAATGAACAACGACCCATTTAGTATAATAAAATATCCGCTCTCAACCGAAAAGGCAGTCAGGCAGATGGAAGCAGAAAATAAGCTCATATTCATAGTCAATCGCGACGCAAACAAAAAGCAAATCGCGTGGGCAGTCCGCAAGGCATTCAACGCAAAAGTTCAGACAGTGAACACAGTAATAATGCGCGACGGTAAAAAGAAGGCATATATAAGATTAAGTCAGGAGACGCCAGTCAGCGAGATAACAACGCAGCTGGGATTAGTGTAATGGGTAAGCGACTAGCACAGCAGGCAAGGGGAGCAGGCGGTCCTAGATACCTTGCTCCATCGCACAGGTACTTCGGCAAAATATCATATCCAAAAGCTAATGATAAAATAATGCGTGGCGAAATAATTGATATTGTTGATTCTGTCGGCCACACCGAGCCGTTGATGGTTGTCAAATATGAAAACGGAGATGAAGCATTGTTGCCTGCGCCAATAGGAATAAAAGTTGGCCAGGTTGTTTTCTCGGGCGAGAACGCGCCACTGCAGCCAGGCGCGATAATGCAGCTGAAAAATGTGCCTGCAGGAACGCCAGTCTGCTGCATAGAAAAAATCCCGCAGAATGGCCCTGAGTTTGTCAGGACATCTGGCGGGTTTGCACTTATAGTTTCAAAGGGCAGCGATTTTGTCGAAGTCAAGATGCCTTCAAAACGCATGGTTAAGATAAGTTCCGCATGCAGAGTAATGATTGGCGTAATCGCCGGCGGCGGCAGAACAGAGAAACCATGGGTAAAAGGCGGCAAAAAAGCAATTGCCATGGCTGCCAGAAACAAGCGCTTCCCATTAGTTTCAGGAGTTGCGCAAAACTCCATAGACCACAAGTTCGGGGGCTCTCACAGGCGTTCATTAGGAGTCCACACATCTACAAAGAGGGGCACGCCACCAGGAAGAAAAGTTGGACTGCTCTGGCCAAGGAGGACAGGCAAGAGGTAAAATGACTGACGTTTGTGGGCTGTCGGCTGTGCCATCGAGCATAGCGAGGGTGGCACCAAAGTGCCGGCTGATTTTGCAGCCGTGGACAAGGAGGACAGGCAAGAGGTAATTGAAAAATGGCAAAAATATTTACTTACCGCGGGAAAACAGCAGAAGACTTGCAGAAGATGTCATTGAGCGAGTTACTGCCATTGTTGCCTGCCCGCACGCGCCGCTCTCTCAAACGCGGCCAGACAGAAGCACAAAAAGCATTATTCAAAAAAATAAAAGCTGCAAAGGCTGGCAAGTACAAAAAACAAATCAAGACGCATTGCAGGGATGCGTGGATAATTCCGGAAATGTTTGGCCTGCAGATTGGAGTCCACAATGGCAAGGAGTTCATTCCGCTGGACATAACGCCTGAGATGGTTGGGCATGCACTGGGCGATTTCATACTTCCAACTAGAGATGTTAAACACGCAGCGCCAGGTATCGGTGCAACACGTGGTAGCAAGGCGGTGTCAGTAAAGTAATGGCAATTGGATACTCGTTTCAACATTATGATGCAAAGAGCATGGCCCGCGTTAAAGGCACATACATGCCGATCTCGCGAAAAGATGCGCGGGAGATAGGGGCCACGATAAAAAACATGCAGATAGAAAAAGCAATTGCATACTTAAAACGAGTTGAGGAAAAAACTCAGGCAGTGCCAGTAACAATGTATAACAAAAAAGCTGCGCACCACACAAATAGCGGGCCAAGCTGGTTTCCAGTACGGGCAGCGACCGCGACAATAAAACTGCTCGAATCACTAAAGAGCAACGCCCAGCAGAAAGGCATGGGCACAAAAAATCTGGTAATAATTCACACAGCAGTCCAGAAGGGCCCAAGGAGAACGCATAATACGCTCAGAAAAAAGTCAGGCCAAGAAAGGAAAATAACACACTTTGAACTTGTAGCTCAAGAGGTTGAGGAGAAGCGGGCAGAGCGAAGCTCAGCCGCGCCGAGCCATAAAACAGCTCCGGAAAAACAAAAATGATAAAACAAAAATTCGACAGGATAAAAATTCAGGAGGATTCGGCGGCTGTTGCATCAGCGAAGCTGATGCGACCAAAGCGCCAGCCGATTTTGCGGCTGTGATCGAACGCGAATTCATTCGGGAAAAAGCGAAGTACTTGAAGGTTAAGGAATATCTCGAAGCAAAAGTTGGCAAGCAGGCGGGCATAGGAAGCATTAACATAGAAAAAACACCGCTCGGAGAAAAAATATCAGTTGAAGCCGCGAGGCCGGGCATCATCATTGGCCGCGCCGGAAAAACAATATCTGATTTAACACAAACATTAAAAATAAAATTCAAAATGGAGAATCCGCAAATTGAAGTAAAAGAAGTTACAAATCAGCAGACAAATGCATCTGTAATTTCCAAGCGGATTGCTTCTGATCTAGAAAAATTTGGCCCGTCACGTTTCAAAGCGATTGGTCACAAGGCAATTGATGCAGCTATCAGGGCAGGGGCATTAGGAATAGAAATAAGAATCGGCGGGCGTGGCGTTCCTGGCCAGCGCGCAGCAAGCTGGCTGTTCTCCGCAGGTTACATGAAAAAATCAGGCCAGATGGCAATAGAAGGCGTAGATCGGTCAATTGCAAAGGCAGACCTGCACTCAGGTTCGGTTGGAATTCAGGTTCGTGTTATGCCGCCAAATATGAAATTACCAGACAAAATAACAATACTCGAGACGCCGCAGCCTGCACCGCCATCTCCATCAGGAGCGGCCGTAGAAACTCCGCAGCCCATAGTTGCTACTGCAGAGCCTGCGAAGAAAAAGCCAGCCAGAAAAAAATCAGCAGAGCCAAAAGCTGAAACTGTAACTGTAAAAGCAGAAGCTGGCCAGGCAGATGCAAAGCAGGGGGCGGCATAATGGCGATACTACGTGTAAAGGAAATTATTGGGATGGGAAAAAAAGAGCAGGACAGCAAGATGTTAGAGTTGCAGAAAGAAATGATAAAAATACGGTCACAAATCACAACGGGTGCAGTTAAGGAAACTGCGAAAGTGCGCAACATAAGGCGCACGATTGCGCGCATACTTACACTGCAAAAAATGAGCGGAGGTTCGACAGAGAAGAAATGAATGTAAATTGCCCGACATGCGGGCTGCCAAAAGACCTTTGTGTTTGCGAGACAATCGCAAAAGAAGGGCAAAAAATCGTGGTGAAAGCTGTTAAGAGGAAATTTAACAGCCCGACAACTGTGATCGAGGGTGTCGATCCGAAAAGTGACGTGAAGTCGCTGGTCAAGCAGCTGAAAGAAAAGCTGGCCTGCGGTGGAACTGTAAAAGGAAATACGATCGAACTCATGGGAGACCACAGAAAAAAAGCAAAAGACATACTAGTCGCCGCGGGATTTGCTCCGGAAAGCATCGAGGTCCGAGAGCAAGTAGAATAGAGAGCAGCTGTCTTGATTGCGGCTGTTGCATTGGCAAAGCCAATGCGACCAAAGCGTGGACCGATTTCGCGGTCCGCATTGAGGTCCGAGAGCAATTGGAGTAAAATGTCAATACATCCGAATGCGTTTGGAAGTCTTGTCAAGGTGCGCCTATGGCAATAACACCGCAAAACGTGGTAAGGCACGAGTTAATCGGCCTGACCGTGGAAGTCGTGAAATCCCGCAACAATGCTGGATTGAAAGGAAAAATCGTGGACGAGAGTTACAAGACGCTTGTCATCAACGGCATCGCCGAAGGCGGACTTCGGCGGGGTCTCCAAAACAAAAGTTTTGGAGTTAAACGCGTGTTCAAGGACGCGGTTACAATCACGCTCACGCTTCCATCAAAAGAAAGAGTGGAAGTCGAAGGGAATCTCCTGGTCGCAAGACCGTGGGACAGAATAAAGCGAAAACTTCCAAAGTGGTAAAACAAGAATGGCAACAAAAAAAGAAACAAAAACTGAAACAAAGAAGGAAGTCGCGGTAGAAAAAACCATCGCGGCGCCAAAATCTAACGCGAATTGCACAGATAGCAAGTGCGTTGTTCACGGTAAATTATCATCCAGAGGCCGCGTGTTCGAAGGCACAGTAATTTCTGATAAAATGCAGAAAACAGTTACTGTTGAATGGCCGGGCATGTCATACATTCCGAAGTATGAACGATATGAAAAACGCCGCTCAAGGGTTCACGCGCACAATCCAGCCTGCATTTCGGCAAAGGTCGGCGACAAAGTCAGGATAGTAGAAACAAGGCCGATTGCAAAGACCGTAAAGTTTGCGGTTGTAGAGAGGTTACAAGAAACAAAATGAAATCATTAAAATCAACAGTGTCGAGGCCCCTGCCGATAGGGGCAAGCGTGATATGCGCGGACAATTCCGGCGCAAAGATAATCAAAGTAATCTCGGTCAAGGGATTCAAGGCTCGTACGAACAAGCTGGCCTGCGCGGGAGTTGGCGACATGATAACTGCTAACGTAATCTCTGGCAAGCCAGACATGATGCACAAGGTAGTTCAGGCAATAATAATCCGGCAAAAAAAAGAATTCACGCGCCCGGACGGCACAAAAGTCCATTTCGAGGACAATGCCGCAGCCGTGCTGAAAGACCCGATTCTGGGCATGCCAAAAGGGACAATGATAAAAGGCCCGATGGCAAAGGAAGTAGCAATAAGATGGAGCGCAGTCGCTAAGATTGCGAGTATGATTTTGTAAGATGAAAATCAAATGGAGCCCGCACTGGAAGGAAAGCAGAAAGCCAAGTAAGCAGCGCAAGTACAGATGGAATGCTCCGTTGCACATAAGGCACAAAATGCTGGCAGTCCACATGAGCAAAGAGTTGCGCGTGCAGTACAAGAAGCGCAGCTTCCCAGTCAGAAAGGGAGACAAAGTAAAAATAATGCGCGGCGATTACAAGGGCACAATAGGCGAAGTCCAGCTCGTAAATATGAAAGACTTAAAAATCAATGTCAAGGGCGCTGAGGAGAAAACCAAGGCAGGCCCAGTGCGGTTTTATCCGGTTGAACCGTCTAATGTAATGCTTATCTCGCTTAATTTAGGTGATAAGGAACGCGCGAAGGCGCTGGGAATGGGAAAGAAGAATGTCTAAACTACATCACATAAGCAGAATTGCGGCACCACGCACATGGCAGATTAACAGAAAGGGCGTGAAATGGGTGGCTAAATCTAGCCCAGGCACTCGCTCTCTGGAATTGTCAATGCCGCTCGTGGTGTGGATACGCGAAATCCTGAAAGTGGCGGAAACTGCCCGCGAAATTAAACAAATTGTAAATGCGGGCGATGTTAAGGTCAACAGCAACGTAATCAAAGACCAAAAATTTCCAGTAGGTTTGTTCGACACAATATCTTTTGAAAAGCTCGGGAAGAACTATCGTTGCCTTGTCGATGGCAATGGCAAGCTCAAGCTGATAGAAATTTCAAGTGAAGAATCAAAAGTCATTCCGCTGAAGATAATAAAAAAGACAGCAGTTCGTGGCGGCAAAATACAGATCGGATTTGACAATGGCTGGACAGTGCTCGGGGAAAGCAAATTCAAAGTCGGCGATTCAGTTATGTTTGACACAAAAGAACGAAAAATAAAATCACACATAAAGCTGTCCCGCGGCGCGATGGCATACATATTTTCTGGTGAACACGCAAACACCGTTGCAGAAATTCAGGGCTTCAAGGCAGAAGGCGTGCTGCGAAAAATCAAAATAGCAGTCCTGTCGCGGGGAAAAGATACCTTTGAAACGCCACTTAATAAGTTGCATCTGGTAGGAGAACAAAAACCGGAAATTAAACTGGAATAAAATGCCGATAACACAAACAAAAACAGTGTCAGAGAACAAAATGAGGCAGATAAAATTAGAAAAAATTACGCTGAACATAGGCGCAGGCACAGAAGCTGACAATGTCGAGAAGGCAGTCCTTCTGCTGCAAAAAATTTCAGGCCTGAAAGCAGTAAAGACATCTGCTACAAAAAGAATCCCAACATGGAAAGTCAGGCCGGGCCTGCCAGTCGGGGCAAAGGTTACAATTCGCGGCAAAAAAGCTTCAGAACTGCTCAAGAACCTGCTGCACGCAATTGACAATGAAATTTCACAAAAAGCATTTGCGCAAAATGGATTTTCATTTGGTTTGAAAGAATACATAGAAATACCTGGAGTAAAATATGATCCAAAAATAGGAATAATCGGCCTGGAAGTTGCGGTTTCGCTTATGCGGCCAGGCTATCGGGTTGCAAAGCGCAAGCTTAGGCAGGCAAAGGTGGCAAAATCGCACATCGTAACTGCGGAAGAATCACTCAAGTGGGCACAGGAAAACTTTGGCGTGAAGCTAAAGGAGGAAGATTAACATGGCAATAAAAGAAGGCAGCGGATTGGCGGCTGTTGCATTGGCAAAGCCAATGCGACCAAAGCGCCAGCCGATTTGGCGGCTGAAGGAGGAAGATTAACATGGCTAAGAGACCGTCAATTGAAAAACTTTTTGTAAGTAAGACTCGCTTAGCAAGATTCACCAGGCATAATGTGCCAAAGGCGCGCAAGTACGGTCAAAGGCTGGCCATTTGCCAGAGATGCGGCGGCACACGCAGGCACATAAATAAATATAATCTCAACATCTGTGGACGATGTTTCAGGGAAGTTGCGAATGAACTAGGGTTCAGGAAATTAAGATAATGGAACACGATACACTTGCAAGGGCATTGTCGGCAATTAACAACGCAGCAGGCCGGGGAAAAACAGAGGTAGAAATAACACCAGCGTCTAAAGTTATAACTGCTGTTCTCGAAATACTGAAGCGCGAGGGCTATGTAGAATCATATTCTCGCGAAGAAACTGGCAGCGGCGCAAAGCTCAGAATAAAAATCACGGGGCAGATAAATAAAATCGGCGCAATAAAGCCGCGCTATCCCGTTAACAAAAATGAATTTGAAAAGTTCGAACAATCATATCTGCCTGCGAAGGATTTTGGCAGGATCATTGTTTCAACTTCAAAAGGTTATATGATGCACATAGAAGCAAAACAAAAAGGCTTGGGAGGAGTCTTAATCGCTTATGTCTACTAACGCGACGCAGGAAACGCAGGCAAAGTCCGCGAAGATTGAAATTCCGGCAGGCGTAAAAGCAAGAATCGAGGGAAATAAAATTGTCGTGGAAGGACAGAAGGGAAAAATCGAACGTGAATACCCAGTAAAAAATATTGAAATCAAAATCTCCGGCGGCAGTGTTGAAGTGGCTGCACGCGGAAAGACTGCACAGCATCGCGCATTGGAAGGAACGTTCAGGGCGCACATAAAAAACATGCTGCGCGGCATAGTGGAACCGTTTATATATCGGCTTAAGATCGCATACGTACACTTTCCAATGTCAGTAAAAATTCAGGGCAATGAATTAATAGTCACGAATTTCCTCGGCGCAAAACAAAACAAGATTGTGAAAATACCAAAAAATGCCACAGTAAAAGTTGAAAATGAAATAATAATCGTTTCGTCACCAGATATAGAAATTGCAGGCAAGACTGCAACACTCATAGAGCAAAGCACGAGAATCTCGAATCGCGACAGGCGCGTGTTTTTGGATGGCATATATCTGATAGAGAGGCATGGAAATCCGATAGGCACATAACATGGCAGAAATTCAAAACATGCTGGCATTGAAGAAGAACCTCAATAAGAAGAGGCCTCAATTTATCCGGCAGGAATACAGAATCAGGAGAAAACTCAGGCACGAGGTAAAATGGAGGCTCCCGCGCGGAAAGCACTCAAAGATGCGCGAAGGGCGTGTCGGCAAGGTAAAGCGCGTACAGGTAGGCTACAGGAGCCCAGCCCTGGTGCGTGGCCTTACATTGACAGGCATAAGACCAATCGTCGTTCACAATCTTGGGGAACTGCAAAAGTTAAATGCAAAAACAGATATTGCAATATTTTCCTCAACAATCGGCTTGAAGGCAAGAGCAGAGATGTTCCGCAAGGCGCAGCAGATGGGTATTAAAACAAATGTGCGCCAGGACAGGCTCGATGCGAGGCTTGCCGAAATTAAAAAGAAGGCGCAGGCCAAGCCGGAACAAAAGGCAGAAAAACCTGCTCAGGCACAGCCAGCAGCTGGCAAAAAGAGTGAAAGCCTGCTAGAAAAAGTTGGGGAACCAGCAAACACAACACAACCAAAAACGGAGCTCTCACAGCCAAAGGCGAAGGGTAAGAAGGTGACTGGCAAATGAATCTAAAACTGCAAAAAAGGCTTGCGGCAAAGGCAGCGAACGTAGGTTTAGCCAGGGTTATAATCGAGCCGACGAGGGTTGGCGATATTAAGGAAGCAATTACAAAGGCAGACATCAAATCACTCATAAGAGATGGAGCAATACGGGTTTTGCCTGAAAAAAGGCCGTCTGGCCTGCACGCAAGGATGCGCCACCGCCAACAGAAGAAAGGTAAGCAGCGCGGGCAAGCCACAAGGCGCGGCTCAGCGAAAGCAAGGCTTGGTGACATCTGGCCGCAAAGAATCAGGGCGATGAGAAGTCTCATACAGGACCTAAAAGCAAAAGGCCAGTTAACAAATGAAATTTATCGCAACATTTATGCCAAAGCGAAAGGCGGTTTTTTCCGCGACAGAGGGCATATTTTATTTTATCTGAAACAAAATAAGCTAATGGCCGAAGCCAGCACAAGTACAAAAAAGGCGGTCAAGGGTGAGTAATGGCAACAGGACCAAGATATGTAGTTAAATTTGGCAGAAGGCGCGAAGGTAAAACGGATTATCCAAAACGCGTGAGGCTGCTGAAATCAAAACAACTCAGATTAGTTTTGAGGCGCTCAAACAAATATATTTCGGGCCAGATTGTGGAATTTAACATTAAGGGCGATAAAATTTTGGCCGCAGCACACTCTTCAGAGCTTAAAGAGTTTGGCTGGAAACATGGATTTAGCAACACGCCGGCAGCATATCTTACCGGCCTGCTTTTGGGAAAGAAAATTCCGGCGTCCGCAGGGCAGAAGCCAGTCATACTTGATATTGGCATTTACAAAATGACAAAAAGCAATAAACTGCTGGCCGGCCTGAAGGGTGCGGCAGATAGCGGTTTAAAAATAAAATATGGTACAAAACTTATTCCAAGCGAGGATCGCATACGCGGCAAGCATATCGCCCAACATTTAAAAATAGATATGGGTGATTTTGATTCTGTTAAAAAGAGAATAATGGAGATTAAAAAGTAAAATGGTGGAACAGAAAAAAGTTTACGCAGCGGAAGGGCAGGCCACTCCGGCAGAAGCAGAAAAGCCAGCCAGCCAGCACGCACAGCGCAGGCCACCCGCAGTGGATTTTGATGCTTGGCGTCCAAAGACAGAGCTTGGCAGAAAGGTTAAGGCAAATGAAATAGAAAATATAAATCAGATTCTTGACAAAGGCATAAGAATAAGGGAAACAGAAGTTGTCGACAAGCTTGTTCCTGGAATTGCTGTTGAATATGTAATGATCGGGCAGGCCCACGGAAAGTTTGGCGGCGGCAAAAGACGCATGATACGGCAAACACAGAAGAAAACTGCCGAAGGCAACAAGCCGAATTTTTCAGCGATGTGTATGGTTGGCAATCAGAGTGGCGCAGTAGGAATCGGCCTTTCAAGGGCAAAAGAAGCTGTTTCTGCTAAAGGAAAATCATTGCATGCGGCGAAGCTTGGCCTTATAAAAATCCAGATGGGCTGCGGCTCGTGGAAATGCGGCTGCGGCCTGCCACACTCGCTTCCATTTGAAATTACTGGAAAATCTGGCTCTGTTGAGATAAAGCTCATGCCAGCGCCAAAAGGAACAGGCCTGGCAGCAGATGACGAAATTAAAAAATTACTCGGCGTTGCAGGCCTCAAGGACGTATGGAGCAAAACATGGGGGCAGACCAGGCACAAAATTAATCTTATAAACGCCGCATTTGAGGCGCTCAAAAAACTGGCAAGCACAAAGAGCTTAAAGCAGGCAAGGCAACAATAATATGTTAACAGAAAAGACAGAAAAAGCATCGGGCGAGGGAAAGAACGCATGGATAGCAGTAATAAGAGTGCGCGGCGACGTTGGCCTGAATCCGCGTGTTAGGTCTGCATTCAGAATTCTGAAACTTTACAGGAAAAATTATTGCGTTTTGATTCCAAACAGCCGCGATATGCTGCGAACTATTCAGACAATCAAGGATTTTACAACATTTGGCGAAATCTCACAGGACATACTATCCAAGCTTTTGCAGAAGCGAGGCAGGCTTGCCGGTGACAAGCCATTAGCACAGGATTATATAAAACAAAAGCTTAATCTAGATTTCCAAACATTTGTTTCAGATATTTTTTCTTTCAAGCGAAAACTTGATGACCTGCCCGGCGTTAAAACATTTTTCAGGCTCCATCCGCCTAGCGGTGGTTTCGAGCGTGGCGGCATAAAACAAAATTATGCGCAGGGCGGCGCGCTTGGTTACAGAAAAAAAGAAATTAACAGATTAATAGAACGGATGATATAATATGGTAATTCATAAGCAAAAAAAGTCAAGGAAATTCAGGGCAAGCAGGCGGCACGGATTTGGCTTCAGCAAGCAGCATCAGGGAAAAGGCCACAGGGGTGGTACTGGCCTGCGGGGCGGTTCAGGAAAGCGCGGCCAGCAGAGGATGACAAAGTTTTACTCCGAAGGTATACATCCGCTTGGCAGAATAGGCATGCGCGTGCATCGCATTATTAAAAGACTGCCTGCAATCACAACCAGGGATTTGGACGAACATTTGGAGCGCTGGACTGCAGAAAAGAAGGTTACAAAATCCGGCGACACATATGAAGTTGATCTGGCAAAATTAGGATTCTCAAAATTAATAAAATCCGGCGAGTTGCTGCACAAAATAAAATTAATTGGCGCATCATCTGCTTCACTTAAGGGCGCAGTTGGTGGCAAATAATGGCATTCGATTTTTCATCAATTACAAAATTTTTGCCGGAAGTCATAAAACCAACTGAAAAAAGATTGCCATTCAAGACAAAATTAATCTGGACCGGGCTTATTATGCTAATATTTTTTGTTCTTGGCTACGTACCGCTGGCTGGCCTTGGCCAAAACTCACTCGAGCAGTTCACACAGCTTTCTATTATCTTGGGTGCATCCTTTGGTTCAATAATAAGCCTTGGAATCGGCCCGATTGTTACTGCGTCAATAGTATTGCAGCTTTTGGTCGGCTCAAGCATGCTTGGTATTGATATGTCAAAGCCAGAGGGAAGGAAAAAATTTGCAGCCATACAAAAAGTTGTCACACTTTTTTTCATAGCATTTGAGTCAGCAGTATTTGTATTTTCGGGCGGCCTTGCCCCACAGGCAGACCTGGCAGGCACATCAAGATTTTTCATAATGCAGGTTGTTTTAATAGGCCAGCTTTTCCTCGGCGGGTATCTGATTACGCTGATGGATGAAGTGGCGCTAAAGTGGGGCTTTGGCTCTGGCGTGTCACTTTTCATAGCGGGTGGCGTTGCCCAGCAGATATTTGTCAGGGCATTCAACCCGCTGCCATCACCTACAAATCCAGATGTTCCGGTAGGCGCAATTCCATTTCTTTTCAAGGCGCTGGGGATAGGTGACATAACTGGCGCAGCCATAGCTTCGGCAACAATAGCAATAACTATAGTAGTTTTCCTTGTTGCAGTTTACGCGCAGGCCATGAAGGTTGAAATCCCGCTCTCGTTTGGCAGGGTGCGTGGCTTTGGAATGCGCTGGCCGCTAAAGTTTATTTATACATCTAACATACCAGTTATATTAATAGCTGCCCTGATAGCAAACATACAGCTTTGGGCAAGACTGCTCGAGAATGCTGGCCGGCCAATACTTGGAACATTTTCAGGAAATGTGCCTTCATCAGGCCTTGTGTTCTGGATGCATTCGCCAAATGTTCTTAGCGCGTTAATAACTGGCAGCACTACATCGACTATGCTGTTGCAGGCGTTAACATATGTGAGTTTCATGGTAATTGGATCTATTCTTTTTTCAGCTATGTGGGTAAAAACGTCTAACATGGATGCTTCCGCGCAGGCAAAGCAGATACTTGCTTCTGGCCTGCAGATACCGGGCTTCCGGCGCGACCCGCGTGTGTTAGAATCAATTTTAAACAGATATATACCCGGCCTTACAATTATGGGTGGGGCGCTTGTTGGGCTTTTGGCAGCTTTTGCAGACTTGGGCGACGCGCTAAGCAGGGGCACAGGTATATTGCTTACAGTTATGATTGTGTACAAGCTGTACGAAGACATCGCAAAGCAGCACGCCTTCGAGATGCACCCTGCTTTGAAAAAAGTGATAGCCCCAGATTGAATAAATTAAAACTAATAGAATATACTGGAAGTATACTCCAAGTATACTAGCTTAAAATGGCAAACGCAACAGATTTGACAGTGGCAGTAAATGCAACAGTTGCAGCAGCCGCAGGCCACACAGCACCGCACTTGTTCGGAATTCCGCCAGTCTTGCTCATACTTCTAGTGGCAGTTGCGCTCTCATTTACCAGTATGTTAGTTACAAAATATTTTACTGATCAGGCGATGATGCGGCAGGTCCGCGATGATGTTAAGAAATACCAAGAGCAGATAAAAGCCAGCAAAGACAATCCGCAGAAAGCGCTGGAACTTCAGAACAAAATAATGGCGCTCAATTCAAAACTCCTGCCGCAGTCTTTCAGGCCAATGATAATAACAATAATCCCGTTCCTGATTATTTTTAATCTTCTTTACAAAGTGTTTAACAATTCAATTGTAATTCCCCTGTCTTTCTGGCCAGGCCATTTGGGGTTTGTCGGAACGTACATCATATTCTCGCTCGTTTTTACAACAATTTTTAAAAAGCTTTTAAAGGTAGTTTAAGGCAGTTGAACATGGTATTTGAAACACGCGGTAAGCCGCGCAGGTCGGTAAGTCTGAAGAAAGTCCGAATCAGAGTGCCAGGCTCAAGCACAGTAACACACTACAAATATGTGAAACATGCAAAGCCGGCATGCGGCATCTGCGGCGCTGAACTGCACGGAGTTGCGGCAGGCAGGCCATCTGAAGTCAGGAAGCTTGCTAGGTCTGAGAGAAAGCCAGAGCGGCCGTTCGGCGGAGCGCTGTGTTCGAGCTGCACGCGAAAAATCATAATCTTAAGGGCACAGGTAAAATTCAAAGAAGTGCGCCCAGAGGAAATCCCAATCTCATTAAGGAGTTATGTGAACTATGGTAGCTGAAGTTGGAAGGCTGGCAGTTAAAATTGCAGGCAGGGATGCAGGCAAGGAATGCGTGATTGTCAAAGTCGTAGATAAAAATTTTGTTCTTGTTGACGGTAACACTCGCAGGCGAAAATGCAATATCGACCATTTGCAGTTACTTGGCCAGAAAGCGCAGATAAAAGAAGGGGCCAGCCACGAGGAAGTTGCGAAGGCTTTGGAGGGCTTGGGCGTTAAAACAGAAAAGAAGGCTGCACCAAGAGTGAAGAAAGAAGTAAAGGCAGAAGCGAAAGAAGCAAAATCTGAAAAGAAAGAAACAAAAACGAAGAAACCAGAAAAGAAATGATTTCTATCATAAAAATACCTTTTGACAAATGTATCGTCGAGCAAGCCCGCAGGGGCGCTGCGCTCGGTCCCGACGCAATTCATAAAGAGCTAAAAGATTTTTTTGAGTTCGAGGAAAAGTTTGCTAAAAAAACAAAGTTCTTTGAAGTAAAAGAAACAAGTGACTTTGAAAAAATGCACAAGGAAGCGGAATCGCTCGCGGCAGGCGAGTACAAGAAAGGAAATCTCGTTGTCGGTTTGGGCGGCGACCACTCCGTGTCTTACGGTTTGATGAAAGCGTTTGCTAACGCACATAAAAAATCAGGACTAATTTATTTGGACGCACATTTGGACTGCCAGGATGATTTCCTGCCGCCGACTCACGAAGATATTCTCCGCGCGGCGGTAAAGGAAAAACTTTTTGCAGAAATAATTGTCGTGGGCGCGAGAAACTTTACAGCAAAGGAAAAAGATTTTGCAGATAAAAATAAAATTCAATTTAATAAAGAAATTGATTACAAAAAAATAATGAATCTGTGCGAAAAGGTGGAAAACATCTACATTTCGATTGATATTGATGCAGTCGACCCTGCCTTTGCACCAGGCACTGGCTGGCCAGAGCCGCTAGGCTTCATGCCGCAGCAGGTGGCAACGCTGCTCGAGTTCCTGAAGGCAACAAGGAAAGTGAAGGGCTTTGACATTGTTGAAGTCTCTCCGCCAAAGGATGTTAATAATATTACGAGCAGGCTAGCTGCTAGATTTATCATAGAGTTGTTAAGATAAGTGGGCTTGAGCAGAGCGAAACCCACAGGTCGATCGAGCGGACCTTTCCGCTCGGCAGCAAGGCTTTTATTGGAACTTTTAAAATAATCTGCATGAACACTCTCCCCTTCGAACAAGTCAAACGTAAACTTTTATTCAAACGCAAAGTAACCATTCTCGACCTCAAGCCAAGAACACCAGAGCAGTTGCTTAACTTTGGCATCATCAACGTGGACAAGCCCAGTGGCCCGAAGTCCATTCATGTTGTTAATGAAGTTCGCGCGATAACTGGCCAGCAGAAATGCGGCCATGCGGGCACGCTTGATCCCATCACTACTGGCGTGCTGCCGGTCGGCCTCGGAAAGGCGCTGAAAGTCCTGCCAACGCTCTCGGTGGCAGGCAAGGTGTACAAGGCAACAATGAAACTTCATGCAGCCGTAGAAAAAGAAAGGCTCGAGGAAGCATTCAAAAAATTTACTGGCAAAATAATTCAAACACCGCCAAGAGTATCTGCAGTTGCCCGCCGTCCTAGAGAGCGCGAGATCTACTGGGCAGAAATAGAAAGCATCAAGGACCGCACAGTTGTTTTTGAGATGGGTTGCCAGCACGGAACTTATGTGCGAAAGTGGATTTCAGACCTCGGGCAAAGTTTGGGGATTGTGGCGCACATGTCCGCGCTTGTGCGATTGCAGGCCGGCCCGCTCAAGCTAAAAGACTCGGTAACTTTGGAAAAATTAAAGGAAGCATTCGAGAAAGAGAACGTTGAAAAGGTTATTTTGCCGCCGGAGAAATGTGTCCAGCACCTGCCGCAGGTTTATGTGGATGAAGGTACAAAAGACTATCTGAGCCACGGCTCGCCAGTGTTTGCGCCAGGCATAGTTGCCCTAACTTCCGAACTAAAAAAAGGCGACACAGTAGCAATCTTTGACACGCACTCCAATATTATGGCAATCGGCATCGCGGAGATGGATGCAGAGGAAATTCTGGCTGCAAAAAAAGGATTGGCGATTAAGACAGATTTTGTAGTAGTCTAGAAAGTTTATTAAATCTTATGGTTGTGGATCTACTATGGGTGAAACTTACGGTCTGGAAAAGTATGTAACTTCGTTAGATGCGAGAGGAAATATTCGCACTGTAACGCTTCAGAATTGGTGCGGGGAAGAGCGTAATTTTTTTGTGGTAATTGATCGAGCTAATTATTCGTATGTAATAGATCATACCGCTCAAGATGTTTTGCCGCTGGGCGGAATTGTAGTTATTGATAGATCACCGCGAGTTAAACTTGTTGTGCCAATTAGAGAATTTAAACCAGAAGTGCAAAAATATATATTGGGGCAAGTAAAAAAAGATGTAGATTTTGTAAATTTTGTTTCTTTTGGTAGGGCAATAACTAGCTTAACTGATAGAATTAAAAAAGCAGCAAAGAGCTAAGGTGTTTAAAACTTGTGCTCCAGCAAATGCCCTTTGTGCCCAAACAGCGAGTAAACAAAATAATACATCGAGTACAACGATAAGCCGAATGGCAGATAGCCTAAGTAACCAATAACAGGCATCTCAAAAACTTTCACAAAGCCTACGTGCGGCACATGGTAAACCCATTTGAAGTTTGACCAGTAATTCCAGAACTCCCATAAAAAGCCGAGTGTGATTGTTGAAAGCATTAGCAGGACTGGCGTCTGCATTTTTTTATCTTCCAAATGCTGAAGAATGGAAGGCACGCCATGCAAATAGTTTATCGGGTCGAGCAGGAAGAAGAATGCAAACCAGATTAGCGGGAAGAAAATATCCGGCCAGATTATTGGCGCGAGAACAGAGAAAACTCCAAAGCTAATAAGCGCAAATAAAAATCTTTTTGAAATTTTATGTTTTTTCTTCAGGTGCGCATGCGAGAATAAATGCAGTGATTTGAATAGTTCGTAGGTTTCAAAGAATGCCGGCAAGATTGTCGAAAAGGCAATTGTCACGCGGATGGCGTTGGCCGGCTCGAAAATATTCAGCGACTTGCCGCCGAGCACATATGACCAGTTGCCAAGGTAGAGATTAATCAACTCGAAGACCCACCACATGCCAGCAGACAAAATCATAATAAACAAAAACTGCAGCTTGTCGTTGTGCAGCAGCGAGTGCTTCCTCAATTTGTAGACAAGCGCGTCTATCAACAAAATATAGCCGAACCACACAAGCTGGAAAGTTGAGACTGGTATGCCGATGTTAAAAATCATGCTGATTTCACCTAAAATAATCATAGCAATTCCAAGCAGGCCAGACCAGCGGAACATAATTATGCGCTAAGCAGTAAGTATATAAATATATATGCTGTTTAAATCCTATGCTAAAACAATTTTTTAACGACAAACACCTAAAGAACGCGGCACAGATTTCAGTAACTGCATTTTTTATTGGTTTTGTAATTGAGATCGTGCGCGCGCTTTTGAAGATGGGCGAGCCATTTTATCTGCAGTTCCATGCTCTCATGGGTGCGGGCATTGGTAGTTACTTCTGGTCAAAGCACGGAAAGCGCGGAGTTGTTTATGCGATTGCCATAGCAACGCTTTTTAATATTGTTTGGGAATTATTTGAGGCGTACGCGTTGAACTGGACGCCGGCAACTTTAAACATGGACACTAAGATAGACATAGCAACGGTGTATGTTAGCATGCTGGCCGGCTTTGGCGCGGAAGTACTCAGAAATAAATTAAATAATATTAAATAAT
>JACQKZ010000009.1 GCA_016204275.1 Nanobdellati archaeon
GCTGAATTCAAAACCGAATCATTAAACTTTTCAGATACGCATTTATAACTGGGCAAGTAGTGAGTTAAAACAACAGTCTGGCCATTAAATGGTCTTGCCAGCTCGGCTTTTAAAAAAGCAACAGACAGCCTGTGAAGCTCATTTGTTTTTTCGACAGAATTATTTTTAATGTAGCTGTAATCATTAATGCATAACTCAATAGATTCTTCGTATTGCGGCGGGATATTGCTCCAGAGCGTGCTTACTAAAAACCGAACATTGTCAATAACAATTGCCCTGTTGTTTAGCAAAGTGTGGTTCTTTGCCAGCCTTTGCTCATAACTAGGGTATGCGAAATTTACTTCGCCATGATAAAACTCATGGTTGCCTGGCACTGAAATAATAAAAGAAAATTCCTTTTCAAGTTTCCGAAAAAATTTCCCCACCCATTCTATATGCTTGGTTCTTGCTGTTGTTATATCGCCGGCCAGCAAAAGAATTTCGCCAGAAGGAATTATTGGCATTGCTTCCAGCCACTGCCGATTTTCTGGGAATTCCAAATGCAAGTCAGAAGCAATCTGAAGCTTCATAGAAAATTGATAAACTTAAAACTTAAAAATTTATTGCTGCCCAAAAAAACTTGGCTTAAAGAATACCATAGACCCTTGACCGATCGCCGCCCTCGCCTTTTCTGGCGCGGTATAACGCAGACATTTCATTTATCTGCGCGTCCATGGCTTTTTTCTCTGCCTCTCTGGCAACGTCTTCTAAACTCTGGCTGGCCTTTGGGTCTGGAATGCTGCCAAGTTCAAACTGCGCGCCTAGGCCGAAAACCTTGCCCGGCTCAAATACGGGTTTCTTTTTTTGTTCTTTCTTAACTTCCTGTTCTTGTGCCATATAACTATCAATATTAACTTATATATAAATTTTTTGGTTGGATAGAAAGCCATATATACTTGTATGGTCACAAATATACATGCCCCCAGCATTGCCAACCCCTAAACAGCATGCTGAAAATTGCGCCTGTGCGATTCATTTTTATGCGCGGTCAGTAGAGCCGGCGCTTGCATTATTTGATAAAAACAGGACTGATGATAGCTGGACTTCGTTAAAAAATTTATATAAGATGTGGCGGGTAAAAGCCGAGGCCGAGCTGCAGATCAATTCCATTACTATTTCGCGGCTTGAAGGCCTGCTTGACTCTGGCACGGTAAGGCGCCTTGAGGATGTTATAGGGCTGCTTGAAGAACAAACTGATGACCTGACTGAGCAGTATGAAAATCTAGCAAGAGAGAATGCAAAATTTATAGAAAAAATTGCTGCGCTTGAAGAACTGAACGCCGGGCTTAAATCCGCAAATACAAATTTGCGGGAAAAAACAGATGAGGCAAGCTCTAAGATAAACGGCTTCGCACAAGAAACCCGCAGGCAACTGGAACAGCAACATTCGGCTGGCCTGCTGGCAGAGCAGGAAAAGATTACACAGCTCGAAACTCGCCTTAGAGAGTACGAAAAAATTCTTGTGAATTATAATAGCCTAGCTGAAAAATTTGCTGCGCTTGAGGCAGAGAACAATGGATTATTCCTGCGAATTCAGCTGATTGAAAGGGAACACGGGCAGGAAATTACACAAATAAAAGAAGAGCTTGATGCTCAGTATGTTGTGCGCGAACAGGAACTCATTGGCCGGCTGAACGCAGAGCACAGCGGCCGTGAAGAAATTTTGAAGGCTGAACTTGAAAAACTAATCCGCGAAAAAGAAGCAAGCCGCGCCGTTCTCGAAGAAGCAAAAACATGGCAGGAGCGCATAAAACGAGTTCGGTCAGAAGAGGAAGAGCTGGCCAGGCAGCGCGTGGAACTTAAAGACCAATCTTCAATGCTGGCTGATTTTAGAGACATTGTAACCCTCCTTGGCGGGACAGAGCAGGCCCTTGATGGCCTTGCGATTGAAGGCACAAGCCATGAACGGCGGCAGGATAATTTATTTGCCCAGCTTGATGAAAAAAAGCGCAAGCTGTTAGAAAAATTGGTAAATGTCGAAACACGCGCTGGCAAAATCTCCAGCGGGTTTGCAAGGCTTGATGAAATTTTGCAGGATGGATTCCCTGTCGGCGTTAGCGTAGCAATTGTCGGGCCCGCACACTCGCCGAAAGACAGGATGATTTACGGTCTCGCTATAAATTCCGAACAAAAAGGCGCGCCAACGCTTTTGATAACAACAGCAGCACGGCCAAATGATATTCGAGCAGAAATTGAAAAAATGTATGGCAAGCCAACTAACAACATAGACATATTTGACGCTTACAATGAAGATAAGGACATGCATTTCGGCAAGATTTTTGTTGAAATTGAGGGCTGGCTGGCAAGGATTTCCAGCGAGTCAAAGCTGCTGCGCCCGCGCATAATCCTGCACACGTATGATAGGTATTCTTCAACAACAGAGTATCAGATTACAGGAACTACGGGCAGCCGAAAGGTCTCACTGCAAATGCTCAGGGATTTGATAACTGACAGCAACGCGCTTTTAGTCTGCACAATGGACCAGAACAGGTATGCTGAACGAAGAGAGGAGTGGGCCAGAATAGAAGATACATTCGCGTGCATGATAACGCTAAAAAATAAACCTGTCACTGGGACTAACATGCTTGGCCAGATGACTGTGCAGGCAAGGGGTTTCACACTCAAGCCAAACGCATTGGCAAAAGAACTGACTAACACTGCAGATCTTGATTACAAAATCGAGCCTGTCGGCCTCACTATCATGCCCGCACTCAAGAGAGAGCGGTGATTTGATTTATAGTACGGCAACCCACAAAAACCAAATATTTATCTCTCAGAAGTTGTGCCGAATATTTTAATACTACCATAGCACAGAATTGAAATGAAATTTGGATTATCACATATATTTGTTTTTGCCATTGTAGTTCTTGGCATCAGTTTTTTTGCGTCTACCACAAACACATTTGCGCCAACGGGCGAGGCAGTTGACTCTTCGCAATATTTTGTCAGGCTTGTACGCTGTATCAACGGCGGCAATGATGCCTTTGAGTCGACACAGGACACAAACACATGCGAGGTCGCTGGCCAGCGGTTTGTTGGGCCGCTAGGATTTATTTTCAAGGTTAATGTTCAAGGCAGCCATCCAATATACCGCTGCATGGTGCGCGGCAGGGAAGCAATGACTACTGTCGATTCAAACTGTGAAAATTCTGGCAGGGGCGCAATAAAACAAAATAAATATGTCGGCAGGGTTGGCTATTTGTACGACCAGCAACAGCCAGGCACGATTCCATTATACCGGTGCTATCGAGGTGCAGACCACTTCCTGTCAGTTTCTTCTAGTTGCGAGGGTGCTGCGAATGAGGGAGTTATGGGTTATGCGTACAGCGAACTGCCAAAGGCCTGCCAGCCAAAATGCACATCTAGTTGTGGTGGTGAGAGTGATGGCTGCGAAGGGCGATGCCCAGCCAAGCCGGCAAACACTGCATGCACCTTACATAATATCGCCGGAACATGCGATGGCACAGGAGGCTGCGTGGTAACGCAATTTTGCACAGACACGGATCAAGGAGATGATTACGCACATGCCGGCCTTGTCACAGATGCAGTCAGCAGTGGGCAGGACACTTGCATAGATGAGCAAAACCTTGTAGAATATTTATGCAACAACAACAACAAATTAGAAACAAGCTTTTACACATGTGATGCGCCATGCAAAGACGGGGCCTGTGCTTCTGCAGTAAAACAAGTTTTCTAATAATAATTTACAAATAGTTAAGTTTAAATTCGCTCACTTTGTTCAGTTATTATGAAATATATTATTCTGGAAAAATACTAAAAGAGTAAATCCTGCGCTAACAAATCAATCTGCAAATTCTACTGCGCTAACTGGCGCTCAAGCTCACTCCTTACTATCTCTGGCTCGTTTTGATGATTGTAAATAAACCTATCAAAATCGTTCATAGTGCCGAGCAAACTATCCCTGTCGCGATCGCGCTCGTTTTCAAAAACTTCACATAAGTAATTTATTATATCCGCATCGCACACATATGTTATTACTTTTGCAAAACATCCTGTTGCGGCGTCTATTTCCTCAGGCTCGCATGAATTTAGCAATGTTGCAACGCGCGTAACGGTATCTTTATCCCGTATGCCTCTCGCAACGTAACTCAGAGACATCACAATATTATTGTAAACTTGTTCTGTTTCGTAATCAAGTTCTTTGGTGTGGTATTTTTTCAGTGTGCCATGCACAGCGGGCACATCTAAGGCCTGCGCTGCGTTAGCCGCATCCGTAAATGTCCGCGCATTGTACATCAGGCAGTCCAGCACCATCGCCACAGCCTTTCTCTTTGTCAGCGAATAATAATTGAAATGCTGCAGCGCAACAATCGTTCTTTTGGCGTCGCGCTCTGTTTCAAATATGCCTCTCATCGCCTTTCTGACTATTTTAGCCTCAACTATATGGTCTGCCAGAGCTGCGGTATCAAGAACATCGGCTTCATCTACGGTTAATTCTGAATCGCCTAGCTCTTCGCCTACGTCGCGCAGCCGTTGGCGCAAAATATCTTCAAGTTCCATGCCAAACACATCTGCGATACTTTTTTAAATGTTTTCATAGCAAATAGGTTTATATTTAGAGTTTTGTTAATAAGTCTATGAAATATATTGTTCTGGCAGAAACATACTCCGAACTAGAGCGCATTCCATCCAAACTAAAGAAAACAGAAATCATCGCAAAATTGTTCAAGGAAACGCCTGCCAATTTGTTGGAAGCGGTCACGCTGTTGATTCAGGGCCGCGTTTTCCCCTCCTGGTCCGAGAAAGAGATTGGAGTGGCTGAGCAGTTGATGATAAAAGCGATTGCGAAGTCAGCTGGCGTCTCCGCGGAGGATGTTGTCAAAGACTACAAGAAGTCCGGTGACCTCGGGCTCGCGGTTGAAACCCTTGTCGGCAAAAAGAGGCAACGGACTCTTGGCTCTGAGCAGCTCACAGTCGGCAAGGTGTTCGCAAACCTGCAGGCGATCTCGGAACATAGCGGCGGTGGCTCGCAGGACAGAAAGCTGGACTTAATTGCGGAATTATTATCGCAGGCAACAGCAACGGAAGCAAAATATATTGTCCGCACAGTTTTGGAACAATTGCGTGTTGGTGTTGCGGAAGGATTAGTGCGTGATGCGGTCGCATCCGCATACAATGTTCCTGTTGATGATGTTGAGAACGCGTGGAATCTCCTGCCGGATTTCGGTGAGGTCGCGAAAGCTGCAAAAGAGGGCGGAGAAAAAGGTTTAAAAAAATTCAAACTGCGATTGGGCACGCCATTCATCGTACAGCTTGCCGAAAAATCCCCGAGCTTAAAGGACGCAATCGAATCCTACAAAAAAGTTTTGCTCGAATATAAATACGACGGGATGCGTACGTTAATTCACAAGAAAGGTGAAAAAGTCTGGCTGTTCACGCGGAATTTAGAAAATATTACCGCCGCGTTTCCGGATTTGGTTCAATTAGCTAGGAAAAACATCAAAGCGGACGACTGCGTACTTGATGGCGAAACAATCGGGCTGGACAGAAAAACTGGCAAGCCAGTTCCATTCCAGCAGCTATCAACAAGAATAAAAAGAAAGTACGACATCGAAAAATCTGTGGAAGAAATCCCGATTGACGTGAACTTGTTTGATATTGTTTACCTTGACGGAAAAAACCTGATGGAATTAACTTTGGAAGAGAGAAAAAAATGTTTGGCAAAATCAATTCACTCAGTTTCGGGAAAGTTCCACGTTGCCGAGGGCTTGGTTACGACAGACTTGAAAGAAGCAGACGCGTTTTACAAAGAAGCACTGAAGGCCGGCGAGGAGGGAGTGATTGTAAAAGATTTGAATGCACTTTATGTTCCTGGCCGCAGGGTTGCGGGTGGCTGGCTGAAAGTCAAGCCAGTCATGGAAAACCTTGATGTTGTCATAGTTGGTGGAACGTGGGGCACTGGCAAGCGTGCCGGAACAATCGGCTCGCTTCACCTTGCCATCCGCGATGCCGAGAGTGGAAAATTCTTGGAATGTGGCATGATGGGCACTGGCTTGAAAGAAAAAACGCAATCTGAGCGGAGCTCAGCTGCGCCTCGCGCCAAAGGCGCTACGGAATCCGAACAGGATGGTTCTGTGACTCTGAAAGAGATGACAAAACTTCTGAAACCGCTTGTTGAACATGAGGCCGGCAGTCTAGTAAAATTCAAACCGAAAATTGTGATTGAGGTCGCGTATGAGGAAATACAAAAATCGCCAACTTATATTTCTGGTTTTGCGTTGAGATTTCCTAGGTTTATCAGGCTGCGGCCGGACAAGAGCGCGGACGAGGCGGATACGATTGAACGCGTTAAGACTTTATATGGACAGCAGAAAGGGAAGAAATAAGCTAAATTCTTTCGATGGTTTTAAAAAACCATTTACAATAACTTACAGATGTTAATACTATCGGATGCGGATTATGAAAAATTCAGGAACATTCTTAGATTTTACCCTCAATTAAAAAAGCCTGGGCCAGCCTCACAAGACCTCCACATCGAACAAATCAGAACGCCTGCAAAGGGCATTCCCGGCACTCGCAAAGAAGTAGAAGGTTTAATGGACGCGCCAGCCGCAGATTTTTTCAAGCGGCAGGATAGGCTTGAACTTCGGTCGCGCAGGTCAGATAGATTCTGGATGATAAAGCCGGGCCAGATTTATTTTGCAAAAACTGTTGAAACTGTTGTCCTGCCAGAACAATTCCAGCTGAACGTTCAGGGGAGGAGCAGCCTTGGCCGGCTTGGCCTGCGGACGCAGCACATTGATGATAAATTAGAGATCGACCATGAAAGCACATATGAGGGAAGAATTTATCTTATGCTTGCGTCTTATGATAAACCTGTTTTAATACGTCCTAACGACCGGATTTGCCAGGCGGTTGTTTATTCTAACGAAATACTGCACTTCACAAATGAACAGCTGGCAAAAATAATTGAAAGTGGCGCGGTCAGCGCAGCAGTAAAAGATACTTCCGAAACTCCTATAAATATTTTTTCACACCATGCTTTGGGGTTGCGCCTTGGCAAAAAAATTATACGATTTCGCGGCGATGTCCTGGATCCAAAGGTTGACAATTCCGGCAACTATTTTAATTTTGATACAACTGAAGGCTTTGTACTGGACGGAGATAGATTCTATCTTGGCGCTTCCCTTGAAACGGTTGGCTTTTCGGACAGGTTTGCCGGCATGATCCGTGAGGTCTATTGGCATGAAGGCAGGCCAACACCAAATGATTTTCCTGGAATAAGAATGCACTCCGGCGCGAACTTTATTGACCCGGGATTCAATGGAACAATAACATACCACTTGTACAGCCCAATTATACGCAGGCTTGTAAAGCTGGGCGAGCCAATTGCGGAAGTAGATATTTTTCCGCTGATGACGCCCTGCAAAAATCCATATAAATCAAAATACCAAGGCCAGCAAGGGCCAACGCCAAGCAAGGGCCATGCGGACTACACAAAAGTTTTATAAATTAAAACCTATCAGCAATATTATGGCCACGTCAAAACTTGTAATTGCTGTTATTGCAGTTATTACTATTGCTTCGCTCACATTCTTTTCGGATAGCCTGCCAAGCGGTATTACCGGCGACTTTGTGGTTAAATGCCGGCAGACCGCAGAATGCCCTGTTTCTTACTATTGCAGTCCTGCTTACGGTGTTTGCAAAACAACAAGGCCGGTGGACTTGCGGCCAACAACATTCAAAGTTGAAAACTCGGCTGACTGCTGGCTAGCAACGCTCTCTGTGCACAACGACAACAAGGGAAAAAGCGAAGCCTTTAATGTTTTGATAAAAACTGATGGCTGGGAAAAAACACTGCAAATGAACAGGCTGGACAGGCTAAGAACTGGCTATGCCAGCACGTGCATTGATTACAAGCTTCTGCCAAAAGGCAAGAGAAATTTCCAAGTTACGGTTGATCCAGAAAATAAAATCCCCGAATCAGATAAAAAGGACAACTTTAAGACTTGGACAATTGAGTTAAAATAGAAAGATTTTTAAGCCTGCGTCGCCCCTGTTTTTCATGGATAAGGAATTAATACGTAACGCGCTTGTGTCAATAAGTGATGCTGACCCTTCCGGACAGGCAGTAGACTTGTTTCCTAATCTTATAAATATACTGCACCAACAGGGGCTTATTTCTACCATGTCGCCGCACGAGTATGAGCAGAAGAGCAGGCAAATTTTTCTTATGCAAGAATATAAAGAACGTGCAAATGCCAGTGCAGACCGAGCAAATGAATTATCTGAAAGAATAAGCAACCTTGAAGCAAAACTAAATTCACGGTTCCATAGGTGGTTATCGAGCAGTGTAAAACTTTCCGGCGAAAGCGAAGAACTTTCTGGCCTGCGGTCTGAACATGCAGATGCGAAGCTTGATTATACGCAGGCAAAAAGCAACTATGACGAACTTAAACAAATAAGAAGCGATCTTCGCGGCTATGTTTCTGCAGGCTATATTTATGTGAGTCTTACGGGAGCAGGCAGCATGACACTGCAAAGGCTTGATAAAGAACTTAGGCGGGCAAGCCCTGCGCAATTACCGCCAAAGACGCGCGATACGGGGGTTGAGATAGTTGATACGCGAGCGCCACCGGAAGAACGAAGGCGTATGAGATCAGAAGAAAATCCCCTTGGCTATGTTGTTGACGGGCTAGCCGGCGCGGTTGCTGGAGACGTTTTAGACGATGGCAAAATAAACGCAAGTGGCGGTGCATTGTTAGGCGGCGGACTTGGCTTGGCTGCAAGGGCAAGCGGAAACAAAATGGCTCAGCGTACAGTTGAAGGTGCCGGCTTAGGCGGACTTATTGCAGGACCGCCCGGCGCATTAGTTGGCGGACTTATGGGTGCTGTACTTGGCGCAGACGATGACGAAGATGAGGGTTTATTCTAACAAAAGTTTTATAACTGCACATATTTGTAATTTTATATGGCTGCCAAAAATAAAATAGCAAAACAAGTTCCGAAGCTTGCAAATGAGCTTTCTTCGGTAACAAAAGAGATAAACATTCTTGATGTTATCAAGCAGGCCGGCGTGCAGATTAAATACGAAGAGATGGGCTCCTGGCTGGCCACACATAACACTCCGTTGTTTTTCGCGCATGAGCGCGGCTTCTCTGTCGTGGATAAAAGTTTTATAGAAAAACGGCCATGGCTGAAGGATGCGCTGAAAAAGATGGTTGATGACATTGAATCTGAAAAGAAAAAGATTTCCGAGCCAGCTGTCGGAAAAATAATTGATAGAGAGAAGGTTGGGTATATAGGATAAAATGGCAGAACAAGAAAACTTAGGTAGAGACGCGCTTTCACCAAAAAATATTTTACCGATAGGTTTTGCCGGCCTTGGGGCTGTTACTCTCGATGTACTACTTGAACCAAGCTCGGGCAGCCCAATTGCAAACCAACAGGCGTATCAGCTGCTCCAAAATATATTTTATTATACACCGGCAGCTGTTGTTGTTTTAGTTGCAGCAGTAGCTGGCACTCTTATTTATTTGTCGCGCCAACCTGCTGTAGCGCATAAATAAGCAGATTCGCTGAATTTTAAACACGCGAAAGATATATAATATTAATCTGCTTATTAATTACATGTCTGCGCTAAGCGAATTTAGAATTGAAGATGTTCTCAATGAGATAAGGGTAAAGGGCTCGAGCTTGGGTTTATCTGGCAAGGTAATTTCTGAGTCAGAAAGCGTTTGCATGCGTGCCGTGGAAAAAAAATCACGGCCGTATGATTTGCAGGCTTTTGTTGCGGCTTGTATCACTGCGGCCTGCAAGGTAAATCGGGTTGCTATGACTCCGTATTTAATTGTCAGGCAGCCCAACGCATATCTGCGGCTGGTCAACGGCATGGTTACTTCGCTAAAAAATTCGCTTAACTTGGATACTGAAGAACTGCCGCCACAGGATTACCTTCCAAAATTTTTTGCGGAAGTCGAATTTTCTTCTGGCCATCATCTTAGTAAAGAATTTCGGGTACGGGCTTTTGAAATTCTTGAGCAGGCCTGCGAGAAAAAGCCCGAACTTCTCACTACGAAATGGCCGGATACCTACGCTGCTGGCGCAATTTATGCTGTTATAATTGAATACAAGCTGCCCATTAGCCAGGAACATATCTGGAGCGCGCTAGGCGTTGATACGCGTGTCCTTTCCAAAAAGTATAGAGAGCTGGCAGACTTGCTGGCAATAAAACTAAACCCGCTTGACAAGCCTAAGGGCAGGCCTGCAGTAACTATCACTGAAAGCAGGAGTGAAATTGCGCGCAAGAATCAAATGATGGAACTAAAAGAACAAGGGCAGTAAGGCTAGCGTTATCTGGACGATATGACAATAGTCCTGCGCTCTTTCTCTACATTTTCTTCTTCCGGATCGCTCTGGTATGTTCTCCTTGGCGGCAGGTAATTGCCTGATGCACTGGACGGTTTTTCCCTAATAATTGGCGCGGGCATGCCAAGCCTTGTCAGTGTTGCGGTGTACGGATGATTGCCATCTCTCTTCAGCCTATCACTAACTTCCAAAAGCGCTGGCTTGACCTGTCTTTTTCCGCCAATCACTGGATGCATCTCAGTGTAACTGTTTGACAGCCTAACCCTGAAATTATCAACGAGTATTGCCTCTTTAACGTCAACCAGCCTTAACTCGAGATACGCGCCGGCAGGAACCTGAAACCGATGGGCTAGCTCTTCTTCCAGCCAGACTTGTGGCATGCCCAACGAAGAAGTGCCGCGCCAGTTAAATTTTTTCTCTGGAATGTTGTTCAGCTTCAGCATTAACAACGGCTGAACTTCAACGCTGTATTCTGGTTCCATATAAAAAACCTTGAGATAAGATTTTTAAGGCTTGCGGCAGTTTATCTACAAACCATACCTTTGTTTTACATCTGCTGCTTCTGTCCTAAGTTCGTCTCGGGTTGCGTGAAGGGGCACAATTATGCCATTGCCCTGCACAAAACTTGCCTGCAATGGCGAAGTTTCTACGCGATGGAAATCTTTTGTTACTACAAGAACATACGCGCAGTCTGTTATGTGAAAAAATTCCCTGATTGGTTTTAGCAAGTAACTAATTCGCTCGGAACGCATTGCAAGTTTAACACTGCTCTTGTTCGGCGGCCGGCCATACTTGAACTCGTATGACTTCTCGCTGGCCTTTATTTCAAACAGGACTGGCAGGCCGTCAACTAATAAAAGTTCGTCTATGTCAGAGTAATCTGCGCTGCGCCTGTATCCCTTGCGGCTGATTACTTCGTCCTGAAATTTTGACACAACTAGATTTTTCCCGACGCGGCGCTCAAAAATAAATTCTCTTGCGAATGCCCCTGGCGCTATCGTATCGAACTGCACCCTGCTGGCAAATTTGGCGCATATCTCTTCCAGATTTGCGCGTACCAATGCCTCAGCCCACTCGGAAACAAAATCTGTTGTGTTACCGCCGCGCGGCAATCTTTGATAGCATGCAAGCGTTCTTGCTTCATCTGGCGTTCTGCCGGCCAGCTCTTTTGTTATTTCCAACAACAGTGGATTTTGCGCCAACATTTTACCGATAAGAAAAGTCGCTTGTTCCGCTTTCCCTGCTTGGCCTGCCTACCGGCTGGCCTGCTTCTGTGATTGCCTTTGCCGAAACGCCTTCGTGCAGCTTAATTGCGCGCCAGTCAAACGCGCCAAGTGTTACTAAATACCTTAGCCACAAAACGCTCTGGGCATAGTCTTCATATGATAAAACCTTTCCGCCCTCAACTGCTTTGTTGTGTCCATAGGACAAGTTTCCGATGTGGCCTGTGCCGTTGTTCAGCTGGTCGTAAAAAATTGAAAAGCCCATGCTATTTTCATCCTTAGCAAGCAATTTGTAAATTCCAAATATCTTTTTTTCTGCTTTAGTATTAAAAAGCGCGTAGTGCAGCAGCCTTAACTTTTTCTGAGCCTCCCAGATTGGCTCGACATATGCTTTTACTTCAGCACTCATAATAGTATTACCTGGCACCCCTATATGGGCGCGATTAATATCCTTTGCGACGGCCTGCCAGTGTGCTAGCGTGCCTAGATTGTAATAAAGAAAATCTGCTACGCCCACAAGTAACCCGAGCAGCTGCTCTGGCTTTGCATTCATGACTAAATCTTCAAGGCCTTTCGGATCTTCCGGAAGCTTACTAAAGACGCTTATTAGTTTCATTTTACTGTCTCGCCCGGCTTAGGCTTTATAAATCTTTCCATAGGGAAAAGCTTTTAAACACGTAATATGGTAATATTTTAACATGACAGCTAATAACCGCCACAAACTTACTCTAGAAGAAGTAACTAGCCTAGTACAAACTGCCGGCCTGCAGGATCTAACGGAAGCGGCATGGCCTGCATTTGAAGCAGGCGTTAAGGCACTTAGCAATCAAGTATTAGATTACTACTCTAAAACTGACGGTAATCTTGGGTACGTCAAGCCTTTGGCTATCAAAAAACTGTCGCGCATGAGTCCAGGTGAACCTTCTGGGCCATTTTTTATGCTTGAAGTTGGTTTGCCTTTGAGCTTAGAAGTTAGCTATTTTATGCATGCCATACCTAAAGAAGGCAGGCCAGTCAGATTTGCATTCCTTAAGGACGGCGAGCAACAGGTTGGCCTTTGCCTGCAATTAACTAATGGCAATTCTGAGGTTTTTGTGCTAAGAAAGTAAACACAAGCAGAATAAGTTCCGCTGTGTCACGCCGAACTTCGGTCGGCGTTGGTTTTAAAAATCCCCGAACGCACGGAGTTCGGGTTATGAAACACCCCCCACTATTTCCTGTGGAAGTCGGTTTTGTTTTTATTTGCGTTAGGGTTTGAAATGGCGTTTCAAAAATGGAAGAGTGTTTAAGGAACAACGTTCTCATGGTGAAAATCTATTTCAGAATAGAAACACTTATATATTTGTAGTGTGTCAGTTCTTTTCGAGGGGTGTGATGTCGGTTATTTATCGTTAATAGTTTATTGCTAGCTGTTGGCGATAAACTGCGACTACTGCATTCGATTTTATATGGATGGCGAGCGTTCTGTTCTGCTGGCAAACCTGTTTGACTCAAAGACCGTTGAGGTTCTAAAGCGATTGCTCCACAAGAAAGATGTGTTCTACCTAAGAGATGTGGCCCGCGAATCCTCTGTTTCACTTGCAACTACCTTTCGAATTGTGCAGAAACTGATGGCCCTTGGGCTCGTTAAAAAGGTCCAGCAGGATAAGTTTGTGTTCTACCACCTTGTGCGGGACACGCCAATTTTCAACGATGTCCACGCGCTTATCGTAGGCTCCGCACCCGATCCGGTAAGGTTATTCAAAGAGAAACTCCTTGAGCGGTTTAATAATTTTACTGTATACAAAGATAAAGACAAGAAATTATTTGTAGTTGGGGATGAAATCAAGAATGGCGAGCTTGACGAGCTGGCCAAGTCCATCCAAGACCAAACCGGCACAAAGATTAATTTTATGGTTCTGCAATCCCAAATGTTTGATAACATGAATAATATGGGCTTGATTAGCAAGGATAAGTTAAACACAGTTTAGCAACTGTTCTACTGGCAATTTAATTAAACCTATGCGCTTGTTGGCGGCATCGAGCTTGTGAACGTCCATGCCTTCGTACCCACGTCAAACACTGGCCACGAACTTGGCAGCGGCGTTGCATCTACTGTCGTTTTGTCAGCTAACACATATTGACTGCCAGTCCAGACGTTCACCTTGCCTGCCGGAGTTGTCTCGTCAATGTACATTATGCTTTTCGGCGGCATCGTGCCTGGCCCGGTTCCGCTCCAGCCAGTTCCTGTCCAGACAACACCATATTGCGGCGGCTGCGAAGTTATCCACGCTGAGCCATCCCACCACGCCGTATAATATTTTACGGAATCAGATGGTGGCAGGATTGTCGTGTCTGCTACCCATACCCATGCGCCATTTTTGAAAACTGACGTTTGTGACACTGATGGTGGCGGTGAAGGTGCAGCTGCAACACTTACAAACTTTATCATACTCGGATCTACTACAGTGTCGCGCCTGCTCTCAACTATCCAATTCGGGAAGCCGGCCAGCCATGCAATTTCCGGCTGTGCTGCCTGCCCATCCTCGTGCGGAATGCTTATTTTTACCAGAACGCCTGACGAGCCTGCTTTTACTCCATCCGCGCTAAACAAAAATATTGCCTGCCAGTCGGAGCTTAGTGCTGCTGTTTTAATTTTCACTGGCAAATCACCGGCAGATACTACTGCGGACGATGGCAGTGGCCCATCCGACTTAACCTTCAGCAAAATCATGCTGGCAACGATATCTGAGGGCGCGTTATCAACGTGCAACTCATACATACCGTCTGACACCTTCACGAAACGCAGGTTGGCACCAACGTTGGCAGCATAGTTTTCAAGAGAAATTATAAACTCATTGTTCGCTTCTTTATAATTTTCTATTTTATCTAAAGTAGACTCTTCCTTCCAGTTCGCCGGATTTACTTCTAATATGTGATCAGTTAAGTGCGCAACTTCCGCATCGCTCATTAACAAATTATTTTTTGCAAACTCAACTTCACCCTTTGGCAGCGCGCTTACCCCATTAGCGCGAATCTGATTTTGGAATTCCTGCAATTTCGCTTTTGTTAGTATGCCATTATGGCCGGTCTTTGCCATTAGAAGTTCTTGTTCGGTAAGTGCGCCGTTAATATCTTTAAGCGCGTCTGCAGTTTTCAGCGCATAAAATCTTGTCATTTTTGCCTGCGTTTGTGTCCACTCAACGTCCTTTGCCTGCTGGGCGCCCATAAAGCGCTCATTTGAGTGCACAAATGCATTCGCTGCGGCCATGTAATTGTCAATAGCTGCGGCATACATGTTGGCAAGATAATTACTTTCATCTGTTTCTGGCAGAGCCACATACTGCGGGACTTCCAGCTTTGCAATCTCTTTATAATTTGAATCTGGCGGATCGTGTGCAATTCTCTGGTTAGCGTCATCTAATTTGGCCTGCGTACTGGTCACTTCTAAATATGCTTTTGCAAAGAACAACCACGCCCAGCCTGTGTCAGCCAAGGCAGCCTCTTTTTGTTTTATAAATTCTTTTGCGTGGGCTCCCTTTAATTCATAATCTGGGCAGTAATGATTTGATTCTGGCCCGCTGGTCCGTTCGCACTTATCGCCCTGCTCTTTGTTTGCGCCGTCACGATCATAGTCGTCATCATTTATTATTGGCCCACATAAACGCGTTCCAGGAACACAACCAAAATGGTTTCCAATTGGCTTTGTTACGACCTGTACGACTTGCTCGCCCTTGCACGAGTTAGTCGCATCATATGGGCAGGCATCTGACGCGTCCGGCGCACAATCCTCATCAGCATCTGCTGCTATTGAAAATGATGCCTCCAAATTAACACCGTCGTTTGGGCTAAACCGATTTACTGGTATTATTATTTTGTAACTTCCGGGCGCTACTGGAGCACCATTTGAATTCTTTTGATTCCAACTCCATGAAATTTTACTGCCCGCATCTACGTCAGTTATAGTAAAATCGCGAGCTGGCGAGTATACATTGTTATTTGCGGCATCCACCACATCCCACGGCCTGCCATCTGCCAGCGTGATTGTAACTGAGTCCAGATTGCTTAACTCAAAATTTACCTGTGAGCTGATATTATTACAGCCAGTTATTGACATGCTTGTGACTACCGCTTCAACGGCAGGTGGTATCGCTGCTAAAAATAACATTGCAGTTAAACAGGCAACAAAAATTTTACTAATTTTCATATTAATCGCATTTTTTTAGCAGCGAAAACCTTAAATAGTTGTCGATGCATATCGATTTTATGTACGCTACAAACCGCTTGACACAACTTGCTGATTATGTGCGGCAAAATCCAATCAAGGGCTGGGCTGTTGGGGGTGGGCTGGTGGGGTTTTTGATAGGCATAGGCACAGCCCCTACGAACCCAACGCCGTTGCCGCCAAGGTATCTTATACAGTACCTCATAACTACACCATTAATATTGGCTGGAGCCGCTGCGCTTGCTATTTGGCTCACACAAGGTATTGAAGCGCGTTTCGTAAAACATGATTAAACGCGTGCACAACACATTAAAATGAAACCAACATATCTGCTGGGAATTTTAGCACTGGCACTGATAGTTACACTTCCATTGAGCGAAGCGATGATTCAATTGCCTGGCAAGCTCGGCGGTGCGGTAACTAAAACAATTCCGTTCAAATACATAAACTGGAATGGCGATGAATACACAATCTCACTTGCAGGAATTAATATTGCTGGAAAGAATACTACTGCGACACTGCAATTTGACAGGTATGATAACAACGGCAATCTTTTGAAAGCTACTAAACTAAACCTTTTGATTGGGCAAGGCTACAGAATGTGTGCGCAGGTAAACAACAACGGGCAGAACATCTGCCCCGTTTTCCGGCTCCAGAAAATCCTGCCATCCCATTGCCTGCCTCGCACAAATAAATGTTCGGAAGATGCTGTGATGATTTCTGTGGCCTGATTAAAACCGCACTAATTTTTTTTCCGGCAGGCTGAAAGCTGCCCGATTGCCAGTGTAAACCGAGGCACTGCCAACTGTTACGATGGATCTGCCGCTGCCTAAATCATAAACTGTATTAAATACTTCTGATTGATGGCCGCGAACTATTAATTCCAAATTATTTTGCTCCATAAATTTTATAGCATCTTTATTGCTTATCTCATATATGCCGGGGCCGCGCATGCCAGATACTGTTTGCCCGCCAAATGCAAAGTCATTCCATACTATGTGATAGCCAACGCCAAGGCCTGCCAGATATTTTGTCCAGCCCTTGAAATCAAATTCTTTTTGGTTTGGTGTAATCGCGCCATGGATTGCGAGCAGCTTATGCCTTGCGTTATAGTATGCTATCGGGGCAGCAGAAAAAGCCCGCGTGTAATCTTCTTCGATAGCCAATGCTGCCTGCCAGCCTGCAAGCAGTTCTAATCTATGCCTAAAATCCCTTGGGCTAATGTCAGAATCAACATCATGGTTGCCTGCCAGCAGAACTACCTTCGGATTGGCCGCCAAGGCTGGCAAGGCACATACAACTTCCAAGTCCTGCTTGCCCCTATCCACATAATCGCCAACACAAACAATTTTATCGTAATTCTGCAATTGGCTGTTCAGATATTTTATTGTCTCAAAGTCGCCGTGAATGTCGCCGAAGATTAAAACTCTCTCCGCCGAATCTTCTACAACTGCAGGCTGCGGACTAAACGTTTGCATCAGCTGCCAACAGGCATTTGCCAGATCTGCGGGTTGCATGTATAACAATATATAAAAAACCTTAAATAGCTTTTGCGGCGCTCTTAACAGATGGTATCTGTACAGGATTTAGTCATAAAGGACTTAGGAGCAATGCTTCAGCAGGATCGTATGCTTCTTGACACAGTTGCAGGCCTGGCCAAGGGAACGCTCGGCGATTTCACATTGTTAGAAAAGGCAAAAAAAGCGCTGATTGCCATCGAGTTTGTGGATAAATATTTCAGTGAGCAGGATGGCCTTGACAAAGACCTTGAGGAGCTTGGCAGGGAGCTGCCGCAGGCCACATACAGAATAAACTTGCTGCAATGTATTTTAAGATTTCAATTTAATTCTGAATTTTTCGGCGAGCTGGCAAATGTAATTTGCGAAAGAAAAAAACCCGAACAAATTGCAAGCCAATACATGACGGGCTACAATGCAATTTTCTTTGACGTGCTTAAAATTCATGGCTGCAAACCAAATGTTATATTGCCGCGGCTTGCCTTCCTGCGGGCCAGCGAAAATTTGAGCGATGTTTTGAAAAGCCTGCCGGACAACACAGACAATCTGAAGGTTATTTCTGCGGCACTTGGCATGCACGCCATTATTTATAGAGATGCAATAATGGCTGATTCTTAATGTATTGCTTTTGTGTTACGGTGTATTCAAAGTTGGCACAAAATAATAAATGGCTGGAGTTGATTACTCTTTATTCTTTAAATTATCAAATCTCCAAGAAAGAAGTACTAAAAAAATAGATATTATTGTTAGAAGTTTATATATTTCATACATCATAAGAATATTACCATAGTCACCTAAACACCCCTGCCAACTATCCCACGCCCTCTCGTATTTATGGCTGTAAATGGTATTAATATTTGTATCAAATTTAAGTTCGGGTATTTCTTTTTCTATTTCTTCACAACTATTCCATTTTTCTTCTCTGAGTGCATGCCAATCCCAAACCTGATAGATAAGATATAATGTAAGCAAAATAAGAATTATTGTCAAAACTTTTTGTTTGAATTTCATAATTTATTTAAAATTTTTCCATTTAAAAACTTATCTTCTATCACTTCGATAATATACTTAAAACTAAAGCCAAAAATAACAAGATTATTTTTTTAAACTGCTGAAGGGTCTCAGCACGTACTAACTTAACAATACAGCGTTACAGAAAAACATAAATAGTGGTTGTATTGTATTTTTGCATGCCTCAGGCTCAAAACGTCAAGTTCCATTTCAGGGCGATGACTAAGACTAGCCTGGATTTGCTTGTCCAAGGTGAAGGCGATCCAGATGCATTTGAGCGCAATCTTGCCAGGGTTATAGACGCACAGGGGTTTGTAAGGCATGACTGCCAGGTAGCTGTGTGGTACCAAGCGAATGGCAAATACCACGAGTTTTTGGCGATATCTATCAAAGGGCCAACAGCAGACCGATCTTATTACTACCCGTCACGGGAGATTGTCCTTGACTTAATACGCGCCAGACAGGAGTCTGCAAAACTAAATTATGTTGTACAGCTTTCACATGGCTGGCTTGGCGATGGCGCGCTAAAAATGCCTGCTGGCCTGCAAGTAGCCAATTTTTAATTTTTGGCAAGTATATCGAACTAAATATATTCTGCAAACTAAATATCCTAATCTCTATTTTGTAAGATATATTACTACACAGTAACGAATTTTAGTAAGTTATTTAAGCGCTTCGGTTTTATGCAGGCTGAAACAAAGATCCGTCTCGGGCGGGTTACACTTTTAGTTTTGACACTGCAAAAAGTCAATTCTAAAATTGGAACTTCGCAGTAATGGAGAACCGTAACATATATTAAGTAGTGATGTTCAAACATGGTGGCCATTGAATGCCAGAAATTATTGTTTGGAGGTAGAAAATGATAGTGAATGAAGAATTTTTGAGCAAGCTAAGGCGAGCATTTAGCCTAAACCTGTACGAAGTCAAGCTATGGACTGCACTGCTTTCAAGGGGCGTATCCACCGCAGGCGAATTATCCGACATAGCAGATGTACCGCGATCAAGAACTTATGACGTTCTAGAATCTTTGGAGCGAAAAGGATTTGTTATTGTAAAACCTGAAAAGCCAATCAAATACATGGCTATCGCACCTGCCGAAGTCCTCGACCGAGTAAAGAAAAGGCTGGCCGAAATTACTGAGGAGCGGACAAAACGACTGGAAGGCCTGCACAGCTCAGACATACTAAAAGAACTGCAACAGCTTTACAAGCAGGGAATCGAGCCAATGCAGATTACAGATTTCTCTGGCGCGCTAAAGGGCCGGCACAATCTGTATGACCATCTATCCATGCTTGTCAAGGAAGCTGAAAAATCAATCGCAATTATGACAACAGAAGACGGCATTATCAGAAAGGTGCGCGCACTAAAACCGCTTCTGGAAAAGGCGAAGGCCCGCGGCGTAAAAGTAAAAATTGCCACGCCTGTCAACGAAAAAACAAAAGAAGTTCTCGACAAACTTCAGGGCGTTGCGGAAATAAAAGACGTCAAAGACATAAATGCAAGGTTTTGCATTGTGGACGGCAAGCAGATGCTTTTCATGCTGATGGACGACAAGGATGTTCACCCGACTTACGACTTGGGCATGTGGGTAACAACGCCTTACTTTGCATCAGCCATGCAGGACTTGTTTGAGCTGGCCTGGAAAAAGGCATAGTTTTACGGGCGGGGTTTTATTTTTTTGATTTTATATGTGTTTTTAGAATTTTTATTGCTGTGCCGACGTTTATGCTTTTGAGGTCATCAGATAATTTTGCGCCAAACTTAACACTTGTACAAGTAAAACCCTTGTTATGCACATAGTCAATTCTAAATGTTTTTTTCTCTAAATCTGTTTTAACTGCTAAAAATTCGCCGGCAATTTTCGTACGCATGACAAAAAGATAATTTCCATCTTTTTTTCCGACTACGTACTCATTCCCCTTGGCCAGCCACGATGCATCTCCGTAATCTTTAACAGCACTGTTTATTTTGTGGGCTGCATCAATAATCAGAAACTCGCCAGCATGCGGCGGCTCATTTTCTACACAAAGTGCCATTTCAGGAAGTGATAACGAGGCATCAACTAACAACTGTTCCAGCCGGCTCGGGATTACCAAAAACGCCTCGCCCAGCAAGCATTTTCTATACGCAATTTCCTGCTTGCTTCTTCCTACAACATCTAATTCTGTAAAAAGAATGTTGCGGACTTCCTGCGGAACAATGCCAGATTCATACTGTTCTTTTGTTATTTCTATTTGTATCGCGCCGGAACTGGATTCGAGCGGAAAACCCCTCAAATGGCCAGCCTTCTCTGCCTTCAGGCCTGCATCCCTGGCAAGGTAGGCAATACGCATTGTTTCTGCATGATTGCTTGCCGCGTCGCGCTGCATATCATCCAGTGACTTTAATGCCGCGATAGCATTAAATACATCAAAAAAATCATCTGCTTTTTTTGGGAGCGCCATGGGTGATGCGCAAGCGTAAATCTTAAAAGGCTTGCGCGGATTAATAGTATATAAATTTATATATGCATATAACTAGACTATATAAATCTATATATGTATGCATTTTATATCTTTTTCTGCGCTTAAATTGGCATGGCATTCCTTTCGGGCGAGGAGATTCTTGAGCTGATTAAAACAGGCCAGCTGAAAATTGAGCCGTTTGACCGCGGAGCGATGCGGCAGCTTCACTTCGAGCTAAAACTTGGAAACAAATTCACAACCTTGGTTTCTGCTGGCTCTGCCTTCATAGACCCGGCTGACCCGAAATTTAAGCTTGGTGAAGATACAATCCTGACTTCGATGCAAAAGTTCACTGCGATAGAAGTCCACGATGGCGGCTCATACGCTGTCGCGCCAGGCGAGTTCGTGATTGGTGTTACTAAAGAAAAAATCGTAATGCCTAACAACTATACCGGAATCTTAAACGCGCGCGCTTCCCTTGGCAGGCTTGGCCTACAGGTATTTTGTTCGGGCGGGTTTGTAGACCCGAATTTTTCAGGTTTTATAACGCTGGAAATTTTTAACGCAAATAAAATACCAATTGTGCTAAAGCCGGGCATGCCAATCGTGAAGCTCTCAATGGAAAAGCTAAACAAAACTGCCCTGCCACAGGGGCCGGCACTGTCTAGCTTTGTGGATATAAAATGAGCGGCAGAAAAGTTAAAACTGAGCTTGCCGGGTATGATACGCAGATTTTTCCAGAACGCCTTGATGAACTAAACCGCATATACAGTTTGTTTGGCGCCAATAGCGGTTCATACTCACTTGATAGATTTTTGGCGCGCATCGAATCTAATATATTAACTGCTGATGGTTACAAGTGGCACAAAGGCCTGCATTTTACTATTAAAAAAGGCAGGATTGCAGTCCTCTTCCCATGGGCGCTGGACTTCAAACGCAGGGATGGCCTGCAGCTCGACAGGTCCATAGCAGTTTTTACAAAGGGCAGAGTTGGCAAGAAAGACGCCGAAACGCTTATCGAAAAACTCTGCAAATTTTAATATTTAAATCTCAGCAACCAATTTAATATCAGAATCAGCCTGCGGCTTTATAGAATCCCCAATGCCACGGCCAGCCCAGTAGGCCAGCGTTTCTGTTGTGCTGCTTAATGAGCCAAACAGGCTTTGCTGCTGCCCATATTCAACAAGCCTTGAATCCCTAAGGCCTGCCAGCTTTTCCGCGGTTTTCTGCGCTTCACTCCTGCCGCCAAGAACATCCACGAGTTTATAGTTCTGCGCGTCTGTGCCAAGGAAGACCTGGCCTGTCGCAAGATTGTTCACATAGTCAAAACTTAAATTCCTGTTTTCTGCAACGGCCTGAACAAACTGGACTTTCAGCGCGTTAATCAGGCCAAGTAAATACGATCTATCACTATCGCTTAGGTTTTTGTATTGCGAGCCTGTGTCTTTGTATTTGCCGGATGTCAGACTATTATAAGTCACGCCATATTTGTCAAACAATTTGGAAAATTCTAAATACGAGCCAGTAACACCTATGGAACCGGTTATTGAACCCGGATCAGCAACTATTTTATCTGATGCAGATGCTATCCAGTAAGCGCCTGACGCGCCTTCCTCGCGTATCCACGCGACAACGGGCTTGTCTAATTCTTTTACTGCAGACGCAATTTCCTTTGACGCGACTACCGTGCCGCCGGGCGAATTTATTTCTAAAATTACCGCTTTTATTTCTTTGTCCTTGCCTGCCTTTTTCAATATTTTAGTTACGCCTGCAGAAGTGCCGGAGTCTATTCCGCCGTTTATTGACACAACTGCAATTGCCGGCGCGAGAACATTGTCCTGCGAAAACTTAATTGCGATGTACGCAATGCCGCCAAATATTATAAACATCAAAATTACGGCTGGCAATAATACTGGCTTATTTTTAGTGGCCATATATTTTGTTGGGTTTAAAGATTTATAAATGTTTTTTACTCAACGAAGCTATGAAAACCCTGATTGACTGCCTGCTTGGCCTGCCGAAGTTAGATAAAATTTACTGAATGAATTAAATTTAAATTGGCCATACTTATCGCTTACTAATAATACTTATAAAGTAACACCTCTATCAATTATTATGGGCTGGCGCGACAGATTGCCTGGAGGTCAGAAAGTTCTCGGTGGAGTTGGCATAGAACAAAAGAAAGAAGTTCTCGAAAGCAGAATAGCTGCTAAGTTTGGTGAGCAGTCTGCTGTAAGATTAAATCCACAATATGCAGAACAGCTTCTCATAGATACTAAAAACGGTGCTGCTCAAATAAAAAATTTCGAGCAGGAAGCAAGGCGTGTTGTGATAAATAAAAAACAGATTGCATTTGAAATTGATAATTTAATCAAGCAATTTAGAAATCTGTTGGCAACAGAACATATTTTTCCAACTGCTGGTGAAATCGCAGCGGAGCCGCAGGTGGCTAATAAATTGCTTGTGGAAATGGAAAGGGCAGTGATTCAGATCGTTAATAAATCGCGCGAATATTCTGTGCTTGTTAAAATATTTACTAACATTGTTATGCACGAATGCCAAAAGCTGCCACACGAAATAATAATAGATGAGCGCACTTTGCGAAGCCCAATAGTCGGCAGGGAAAGAAATCTTAGCGCAGAATTAAATACGCTACTGACAGAGCTCGAACGGCTAAATCTAGAATGCAGCGATTATCACAAAACTATCGATGAGAGCCAACTATCTGCCCAGCTACAAAACGGCGCGTTAAACATCCGTGCCCTGCATATGCTTATGTTTTATTACGCAAAAATATTCAAAGTAGAGGAAGATATTTCGAAATTAGCAGTAAAAATAGTAAAATCTGGAAATCCGGAGCTAATGAAAGCTGAGCAAGAAGTAAAAGCGCTGCGCGGAGTACGTTCAGGGATACAAAACTGGTCGGAACAATTTAATATTGCTCGCATACATAGTTATATGACATTTCACAACTTAGTATCTGTAAGCATGCTCGTAGGTATGTTCTGCTCTTTTGGCCTGCTCGGCGCAGCATACGGACCGATAAAGCAAGTATTGGATGCTGGGGAAAAATATTTTTTTGGCAGAGAATTTACGCTATTAGAATATGCCAGCGATATATTTTTGGCTGGGGAATAAACTATGCAAATATCAGACTTAAAACTAAAAGAAGACATGCGCGAGATAGAAGACTTAGTGTTTCAAATAAAATATTTTGCAGAGGGCGCACAACCCGCATACTCCGCGCCCATGATTAGAAATCTTGCAAAAGCAATAGCGCATTTGCTGAAAATAGAAACAAAAGACATAGAACATCTTTTTGAACAGGAAAATAAACGCTGGGATCACAAAGCATTTGTTGCCAAGAAAAAATTAGACAGTCTACACAAAAACTTAGAGGCGGAAGATACAGACAGTATAAAAAATAAAATTGAAGAAATTCTAAACGCCTGCAGTAAAATTCTGGAAAAATCAATTACTTTGGCAGAGTTCAGAGAAAAAATTGGCAAGGCCTGCGCAAGAATTCTAAAACTAATTGATTCAGAACATCATGAAATGAAATTAGTTAAAGAGTTTTTCAAAATGCCAAAAGACACCAGGCTTTACAAATAGTTTTTTACGGGCAGACTGTATTTCGGCCTGCCTAAAGCTCACGGGCAATGTTTATAAATCGTTTTCCCACAAAAATAGCATGCAAGCCTTGATACAAGAGTTGTTGGCGCTGCCGAAGCTGGATAAAAATTCGATAGAGCGGGTTAAAGTGAAGTGGGCGGAAAAAAACGGCGGGCAGATACCACTCGGCTCAGATATTTTGAAAGAACTGGCTGGCCTGCATGATATACGGGCAGAAAAGCTGAGGCAGGCACTTGTTACAAAGCCAACACGAACGATGTCCGGCGTTTCCACGATTGCGGTGATGACCAAGCCGGCCGGCTGTGTGGGGCGCTGCACCTACTGCCCAACTTCAGCGATTGCGCCGAAAAGTTACACCGGTTATGAACCCAGCACGATGCGCGCGATAAGAAACAATTACGATCCTTACAAAATAGTGCAAAACAGGCTGGCTCAGCTGCACAGCGTCGGCCACAACACTGACAAGAACGAAGTCATAGTGCAGGGCGGGACCTTCACGTGGATGCCATGGGATTACCAGTATAATTTTGTAAAAGATATTTTCGATGCATTCAACCAGTTTCAGCAGCCTTTTCTTTCGCAAAAGAAAAGGCTCCTGGGCATCCAAAAGAAAGGCGAGGGTTTCGCTTCGCTCAAGCCCTCAAAAACACTTGAAGAAGCACAGAAAATAAACGAAACCGCAAAGAACCGCGTTGTCAGCCTGATAATCGAGACGCGGCCGGACTGGTGCCATCAGAAAGAAATTCAGGAGCTGCTCTCGCTTGGCGCAACGCGTGTTGAGCTGGGCCTGCAGTCCATTTACGATTTTGTCCTGGAAAAAATAAAGCGCGGCCATGATTTAGCAGAGGCAAAACGCGCGATCCGCGAGCTGAAAGATGCCGGCTTCAAAGTCGACTTGCACATGATGCTTGGCCTGCCCGGCTCGTCTAAAGAGCTTGACAAAGAGATGTTCAGGATTATTTTTGAAGACGAGGACTTACGCCCTGATGGGCTGAAAATCTATCCGTGCGGCGTCATAAAAGGCTCAGAATTATATGAACAATGGAAGCGCGGCGAGTACGAGCCGATCAACGATGATTACATCGCAGAAGTTCTCGCAGAGATAAAAACAAAACATATTCCGCCTTACGTCCGCATCAAGCGAATTATGCGAGACATTCCATCAAACTATGTTGAGGCAGGCTACAAATCCACAAATCTGCGGCAGATGGTACAAGGGCATCTCAAATCCCGCGGAGTTAAATGCAGGTGTATCCGATGCAGAGAGGTCGGCCATCGCTACAACGAGTTCGAAGTCCTGCCAAGCGAAATTAAATTGCAAAGGTTAGAATACGCGGCAAGCGGCGGGAGAGAAATATTTTTGTCATTCGAAGACGTGGAACGGGACATTTTACTTGGATTTTTAAGATTGCGGCTGTGCAAAAACGGAATCGCATTTGTCCGCGAACTGCATGTTTACGGAGAAGCAATTGCTATTGGTGAATCTGCAGATAGCAATCCATTGGCGGCGCAACACAAAGGCCTGGGAAAAAAATTACTGGCTGAAGCAGAAAGCGTTGCAAAGAAAAATAATTGCGAAATATTAAAAGTTCTTTCAGGTGTTGGCGTAAAAGAATATTATAAAAAATTCAAATATGCTGATGATGGGTTTTACGTTTCGAAGGCGTTATGATGCTGTCAATAATAATACCAACTTACAATGAAACCAGATATGTTGGCAAGCTGCTGCAATCGCTGTGCAATCAGACTTACAAAGACTTTGAAGTTATTATCGCGGATGCAAATTCAAAAGATAACACTGAAAAAGTTGTTAATAGTTTCGCTGAAAAACTTCGCCTCAGGTTTATTCGGCAGGCTGGCAAAGGTGTCGCCAACGCGCGGAACTGCGGGGCAAAAATTGCTAGCGGCGATTTGCTTTTGTTTTTAGACGCCGACGTCGTTTTAAAAAATTATTTTTTGGAATTTGCGCTGCGCGAGTTCGAAAAACGCGCCCTTAACGCTGCAAGTGTTTACATGCGGCCAATTGAAGGTGAGTTCGGCCTTTTCGGCAGAAAACGGGCGTGGGATCGCCTAGTGTGGCAAATATTTTTTAACACGGTAATAGGCGTATCACAATACATTTATCCGGGCGCGATTGGAATATGTATTTTCTGTAAAAAAAATATCCATAATAAAATTGGCGGGTTTGACGAAACGATAAAGATAGGCGAGGATTTCGAATATATCGGCAGGGCCTCAAAAATCGGCAAGTTCCGTGTTATGTACCGATCAATATTTGTTTCTGTCAGGCGCGCAGAGATGGAAGGCAGGCTCAGAAATCTGCTAAAATATGTTCTTGTTACGATTCATAAAATATTTTTTGGCGAAATTCGTACAGATTTTTTCAAATATAAATTCGGCCAGCATAAATAGTTTATGTTGCTGCTGCGATGTTAAGTGCGATTGCAATCAGCAATGGAATTGAAAAATTATCATCTAAAATTGGCAGGCTCTCTATTACCGCGCCAACAACACCAACAAATGTAGCAAGCTTCCAAGCGGAGAAAATTGCGAGCTGCGGAAAGACCGCCAGAAACACCAGTGTTACTGCGAACGTTACTACTGCAAATCCAGCCATGCCTTCCAGTGATTTTTCCCTGTTCCAGAAAATTTTATGCTTGCCAAAATACTTGCCGGCCAGCGCGGCTGCTGAATCGCCCATTGTCAGCGCGATTATTCCGAAAAACAGATAGCTCTTGCCGAAAAATATCAGCGTGAACAAAAGTGATGAGAAAAAATATAATGATGGCAAAAAAATTGCCTGCTCGCCATCCCGCAAAAATTCTTTTTTAATGGCCTGAAAAAAATTTTCCTCAAATTTTTCATTTTCTTTTACAGATGCTTCATCATATTTTTCTCCGAAAGTTTCCATAATACTTCTGATAGAATCATTGATGCGCCTTCGCCTTAGCTGCCTGAAATCTATATACCAATGCAATACAAAAACGCCCGCAGTAAGAAATGCCAAAATCTGCATCAATTGCTGTACGGTTAAGTAGAATATTGGCAGGACGATTAGTATGCCTGCGGCGTGCAAAAACTTGCGGGACAGCTCATTTACCATAACATACGGGGCAGAGATAATGTTATAAGATTTTCTATTCTTAAAATTGTGGGTGTGGGATTGATATCGATAGTAATGCCAGCCTACAACGAAGAAGGCAGAATAGGTGGCATGCTCTCCGAATACTGTGAGTATTTTTCCAATAAAATAAAAGACTTTGAATTTGTTATAATTGTACAAGGCACAGACAAAACAATTAACATAGTTAAAGATTTTGCAAAAAAATATCCGCAAATAAATTATACCTATTCCGAAAAGCGTTCCGGCAAAGGCGGCGCAATTATTGAAGGTTTTAAACGCGCTAAAGGCAGCATTATTGGTTTTGTAGACGCAGATGGCAGCACGAGGCCAGACGCATTTTTTGATTTAATTAAACAAACAGATTTATATGATGGGGCTATTGCTTCAAAAAGAATGCCTGGCGCAATCATAACAAAAAACGAGCCAGCACTCCAGCAGTTTGGCGGTTATGGTTTTAACTGGCTGTTGCGATTTCTGTTTTTAATGCCATTTAAGGATACACAGTGTGGCGCGAAGATTTTTAGAAAAGATGTAATAAGTTCTATCCTGCCAGAGCTCGGTGTTACCGAATTCGCGTTTGATGCCGACTTGTTATTGAGAATTTGGAAAAAAGGGTTTAAGATAAAAGAAGTGCCGACTACCTGGGAATACAAGGCCGGCTCGACATTTGACTTCCGCAAATGGTTCTGGCGCCTGATTCCAAATATGCTTATGTCTTTGATGCGCTTGAGGCTGCTGTACTCGCCATTCAATGGATTTGTAAAATTCTGGGATAAGTATATTAAAAAAGTAAAAATATAGCCCCGCTCCGGAACCGCGGAGGGCTCTGCCCTCCCCAGTTGGACGCTCATCCTGACCCACCCGGATCGGATTGCTGCGCAATCCAATAAAATTAAAAATATAGCCCCGCTCGGATTCGAAATCCTCTGATTTGTAATTGCTCACAAACCAACCGAGGTCCCAAGGTCCAAAGCCTTGTATCCTTGACCGCTGGACGACGGGGCTATAACTCAAAATCGCTGCTTGCACATTATCTGCGGACTTTAGTCTGCGGTTTTGGTGCTCGCTTAATCGCGATTTTGAGGAATGGAAAAATGCTGGTTTAAAACCCTAGGCTTCGGCCAGCATTTTTTCATGATAAAAACAACAGTTGCGGGTTTAAAAATTATTACATAATGTATGGTGTAAATTCTGCCTGTTAGTTCGGCGTTAATTCCAGCTCGCTTTCCAGCCTTCTGATTTCTATTTCGAGCTTTTTTATTGTAACAGTGGTCCGCGCAGTCTCAAGCGTTGATCCGCATTCAGAACATAAGTAATCTGCCTCGAGGGCTTCTTCGTGCAGATATTTTTTCTGGCATGACCTGCACTCAAACTCGTACTTGCGCTCTTCATCGAGCTGTTTCCTAAGCTTTTCCAGCTCCTTTAGTTTTGTCTCGCGGACCAAGCCGGAAATCCTTTCCTTATTTAAAGACCAGAAATATAAATACCACCACTTTTTCTTGGGATCGCGCTTTTTTTCGTAAGTTGCTATTCCCTTCTCTGCTAGGGCATACAAAGGCTTGCGGACATCATTCACACGCATTTTCAGCCTGCGCGCTATTGCGTCTTCCGAAACCGACTTTTGTTTTTCAAGGCTTTTTATTATTTTTTCTGAAAGCTCGTCTAAGCCCCAGCCAACCTTACGCAGAACTTCGATTGCATTAATATTAAATAGCTTTCTAGCAAGCTGATTACCTTTTGCCTTCGTTTTTGGCCGCTGCTTTGCCTTGACTTTCTTTTTTCCCACGTTTATCACCCAACAAATATTTTTATTATGTACGGAGCAACTATGTTTGCCAGCAGTAAAAACAAACTAACCATGCTGACTGCGCCGAATATTTTAAGCGCCTTCTTCTCGCCAATGAATCTTCTCAAGACTGCTGATAGCATCCTGCCACCATCTATCGGACCAAGCGGAAGCAGGTTTATAATACCTATGCCGAGATTAAACTGTATAATCCAATTAAACAAATTAAGCAAGTGCCACTCCCACACTGGCATGTTCGGCCTAAACTGTACTCCGAGATACGCCCGACTTTTATCCTGCGGGTTGCTTACTGTTTTTACTTTATGTTCGCCGGCATTTGTTTTGATTGTTACTATTTCGCCAACTTTCACTTTTTGCATAATCGCGGCGAAATCACTTATTGTTTTAACTGGCAAGCCATTTGTCCCTACTATTATCTCGCCTGCCTTCATGCCTGCCTGCTCTGATGGAAAGCCGGATGTTACGCCCGTAATCAAAACGCCATCGCTGGCAGGCGCGGCATAAGCAAGGCCGGAAATCAGGCCGACGGTAATCATAGCAAATAGTATATTTGCAGTAACGCCTGCGGAAAAAATTCCCAGTTGCGTGCGGGTTTTGGCTTTTGCTAACTTTTCTTCCGGCGGCTCAACAAATGCAAGGGGCAGGACTGCAAACATTCCTACGCCCGCAGACTGTAATTTTAATTTCCATGCTTCTGACACTATGCCATGGGCACCTTCATGCACTGTAATTACTGTAAACAGCGCAATTATGCTATACCAAAATGGAAAATTAACGCCAGGTATGACTAAAGATATAGCTGGTGCTGTTGCCGGCGCAATAAGAATTTTCCAGAGGGCAAATCCAAGGTAACCAAAAATCAGGGCCATGCCCGCAAATCCTATTGGTATAGAAGCATAGCCAAACCATCTCCAAAATTTTGGGCTGATATTTGCAATCGAGCGCATTATGCCTGTAAATTTTTGTGTTTTATATAAAAAAATCACACCCATCTGCCTTACAATATTTTTTCGCTTAATGTAAAAATAAAGGAAAATAACAGCATAAAACGCAACAATTGATATTAGGTTTAGATCGATGGCCATCTTATTCGATATTTACACTTATATATAAATTTATATGTTAATCTTTTTTGAATCTTGCAGTTACATCTATTAAATCAATGTGGCCAAGGAACAGCGCACGGCAGCAGTATCGCTTCAGCCCAAACTTGTCCAGCACGTCTTTTGTATCCTCGCCCGCAGCTACGCGCTCTTTGAACGCTTCCCATAAATGAGCTACTGGCTTTCCACAACTGAAACAACGAATTGGAATTAACATATTTCTTACCTATACGACTTCTGCCTCTTTGCCCTTGCCCTTGAGTGCCTGCCAAATTTGCGCGGCTCTTTGTAACGTGTATCGGCAACAAGCAGGTGCCTATCATAATCCAAAAATGTCTTTTTTAAGTCTTCCCCTGCGTACTGTGCAAGCGCCTTCCCGATGGCCAGCCTTGCAGCTTCCACCTGGCCGGACCAGCCGCCACCAAAGACGTTTACATCTATGTCTACTTGGCTGGCCAGCTCGCCAGCGATTATGAGTGGCTCCTGAAGCCTAAGCCTTGCAAGCCCTGGCTCTACCATGCCGATTAGTTTGTGATTAATTCTTACTATTCCTTTTCCTGGCCTGACTGTGGCACGGGCTACGGCGCGTTTCCTTTTACCAGAAGCGTGTACAATTCCGCTTTGTTTTTTTGCCGGTGTTTTTTTAGATGCCATTTTATTCTTCTTTAGCTAAAGTTCTGAGCAACTGCGACAGCCTTCCAACTGTTATGAATTCTGTTTTAAGCCTGTCAGATTCGGCTCCCAGAACAGTTTCGAATTTCTGGTTTTTTAAATTATCCGGAACCGAGATGTAGCACATTATGTGCTTGAATGCCATTATGCCGCGCGATTTTTCGGTCTTGCGCTTGTGCGGCAGCATGCCATAGATTGACCTGCGTACAATCCTATCTGGCAGAATAGAAATAAATGGCCCCTTAAATGGGTCTGTCCTGTGTTTGCGCTCGCGCCATTTTGCGAGAATCATGTTTTGCTTGCCAGACATTACTGCTTTCTCGCAGTTGACTATTTTTATGTCCTCGCCGGCCAGCGCCATCTTTGCAACTCGCGTTGCCATTCTTCCAACAATCAATCCAGTTGCATCAATAACAATCATGCTACCCAATTATCCTCACATTCTCCCCTTTTGGAGATTTTTTCATTAGCTCTTCGATTGTCATAGTACTGCCGCCCGCGGCCTTTATTTTCTCCGCGGCCTGCGATGAAAATTGCCACGCTGCAACTGAGACTTTCTTTGTAAGCCTGCCGGCCGCAAGCACCTTGCCGGGAACCAGCATGATTGTTTTGCTGTCCGCATATCTGTCTATCCGCGAAAGGTTTACGGCGCGCCTGTTTCTTGTTGAACGGGACAGCTCTTCGGCAGTCCTGACCCACAAAGGCGTGCGCGATTGCTGCAGCTGCGAGATCAACTTCTTCAACACTGTATTTGTTGGTCCTGTTCGTTTCATTCGGAACCGCAGGGGGCTCTGCCCCCTTCAGTTTGACGCTCTTCCGGATTCCCCCGTGCGACATCGCGATGCGATGTCGCTTTCGACGTCAAATTCTCGTTTATGAGCATAATGCGGAGGGAAGGATTTACATCGAACGGCGTTCGCTGAACAGCTGAACTTCGTTCATCTTTGAACCTTCGAACCCACTAAGGGACTACCCCCTCAAGGTAGCGTGTTTGACCGCTTCACTACCTCCGCATTTTCGCTTTTTAATGAGCGTAGCGAGCGTCAGAGTTTTGCATTCTTTGCTTTTTGCTCAATTACCTCTACCGCTTCTGACATTATTTCCTGCGGAGACTTTGAGCCCCAGCTTTCGAGCGTGAATATAAATTGCGAATCGCTATTCTTAACGACAAAGCCATTCTTCTGGCAAATCTCGCCATAGGCTTCTGTCCATTTTGCGATATTTTTAATTTCCAGGCCTTTGCCGGATTTTTCGACGATTGGAACATTTTCCAGCACAGTTTTTGCGTCTGCATCTTTTGTCGCTTCGATTTCAGGCATACCTAAGTAATACACATGGCCTGCATTCCATTTTGCATGTTCCAGGCCCTTGCCAAGTATCGCTACCGCTTCAAGTTCTACTTCCTGATTTTCCAAGAGTTTTACAATTACTGTTTCTGGGTGTACAACTTTTACATCTGGGTCTTTTATTTTCATATCTTTTGCATAAACTGTTACGGGGCCTTTTGCCCTCAGCGTCATTTTAACCGAACATTTTGCGCATAGCTTGCCACTGCATGTGCACTCGCTCGGCAAGTTGTAGCCCTTTGGTGTTTTTAGGACAACCAGCCCTAACCGATGCGCCAGCATCTCATCGTAAAGCGCAGACGAATTCTGGGTGAAATAAACATCATCTATTGCCAGCGTTGGAACTTCGAACATTGACGCGCGCCTGATCTCATTTACAAACTCCGGCGTGGTCTTGTCTAGCACAAGCTTAATTTCGTTTTCACTTTGTTCCAGCATTTTAATTGTTACCATCTTAAACCCTCCTTCCTCTCTTTCCGCCCTTTTTACGGCAGCCGCCGTATGGAATAGGAGTAACGTCTTCAATTCCCATTATTCTCATGCCTGCCCGTGTGAGCGATCGGATGGCTGGCTGCGCGCCCTGGCCCGGGAATCTTGCGCCATTCTGGCCGCCCTGTGCGCGGACTTTTACATATATTTTTGCTACGCCTTTTTCTAAAGCCTCAGACGCTGCTTTTTTTGCAGCCATCATTGCCGCGGTTGGCGAGCCTTCCAGCCTGTCTGACTTTACCATCTGGCCACCCGAGGAAAAGCCAACTGTTTCCGAGCCCGTGGCGTCGGTGATGTGTATGATTGTGTTATTATATGACGCATAGATGTGCGCAATGCCTATTCGTTCTGCTTTTGCCATTTATTTCTTCTGCTCCTCCCAGCCGCCAAATCGGCTGGCGCTTTGGTCGCATTCGCTTTGCGAATGCAACAGCTGCCATACGAATATTAAGGTTTTCATTTTATTTCTTCTGCGCCTCCTCTGCCTTTTGCTCTCTTATGGCCTGCTCTGCCTGTGCCTTTGGATTGAAGCCTGACACGAATGTGATTTCATCCACTGGCCTGACAAAATAAGAAGGCGAATCGACTTTCTCACTGTTGACAATGACTTTTCTGTGAACTATGAACTGGCGGGCTTGCTTCGGCGTGACTGCAAATCCCTTTTTGTAAAGTATTGTCTGCAATCTTTTTTCAAGCACATCGCGGACCGTCAGGGATAATATGTCATCTACGTCAGACTCTTCGCCCAGTAATCCAAGGCGCTGAAGTTTCTCGAGCAGAATTTTTTCCGCAGTCTCTTTTTTTGCGCCGATGAGGCCGACTGTCTGCTTGGCCTGCTCCCTCCAAGTTCTTAGCTTTGACTGCGCCTTGTATATTTCGCGCTTGTTAACAAGTCCATACTCGCTGATTAGTTTATTTTCGTCCTTGATTCTATCAGCTTTCCATGGATGCCTTGGCCCTTCATATTTTTTTATCTGACGTCTCATTTTAGATTTTCACTTATTTCTTTTTATCCTTGGCTTCTGCGGCGGCTGTTGCTTTCTTGGCTGCTCCTTCTGCCTGGCCCTTCTTCTTTCTTGCAACTCCGAGTGTTGCGCCGCGCCTGCCAGTCGTCCTTGTCTTCTGGCCGCGGACTTTCTTCGAGCCCTTGGTGTGCCTCATGCCCTTGTAAGATCTTATCTTTTTAATAAATTTAATATCCATTTGATTTTGCAGTGTCAAATCAGAAGCTATAAAATGTTTATCTTCGCCGGTTTCTAAGTCTTTGCGGTGATTGAACAGCCATTTTGGAATTTCGTATTTTTCAGGGTGCTCCATTGCTTCCTCTATTTTTTCTATTTCCTCTGGCGAGAAGTTGCCTGTCTTTTCTGTTTTGTTGAGATTCATGGCGCCGCAGATCGCGTTGGCCATCATGAAATCCACGCCCTTGACATGTGTCATTGCCATAAAAATCGACGTATTTCCATCTACGTCCTTGTCTGCGATTCGCACCAAATCCCTGAATTCCTTAACTTGCTCTGCCATATTTTGTGTTTTAACCTGTTACAGAAATCACTACGTTGTTTTGTGCTGTAACAGCAACCCGCTGACGCAGGAATACTAATCGGCTGTTTGTTGGGTTTTTAAGCGTTTCGCAAGCGCGAAACGGTTATCACACAAACAAAGTTTGTGATATAAAGGTTGCTATCTGCAAACACTTTGATTTGTTTAGTTATTTCGCTATTATAAAAAGCCAATAAAATTTAATAATCCAAATTGTATACTATTGGCATGGCCACTAAGAATAAACCCTCCCTCGGCGTAATATGCACGCCGCGCGGTAATGCTACTGAAAAAAATCTTTTTCCAATCCTGAAAGAAAAATTTAACCTCGTGCTTTTTCCAATTCAGAACGAGATAAACTTTGCTAAGCTTAAAGATGATGCCAAAAATATCCGCGTTGTTTTAAACACTGCAGGTGACATGCCAAACACTTACGATTCAATCGAAATCGCCAAAACGCTCGAAGGCCTTGGCAAGCTAGTAATAGATTCTACAAAATCGTTCTACTACCGCGAAGATAAATGGAAATTTTACCAGATTTGCCTCAAGCATGGCCTGCCGACGCCCACAACATATTACATACCGCGCACTATTAATTTTTCTAGGGCGGATCTGCGAAAAATTCTGGACGGCGGGCCAGTCGTGTTTAAGGGAATTTTTTCTGATACTGGAAGGGCGGTAAAGCGGGCGATGGATTATGGGGAAGCGCTGAAAGTCCTGCGCAGCCTAAGAAAACTTGATAAGATAATGCCAATAATAGCCCAAAGATATATTCCGCACGGCAAGGTCAGCTATCGAGTTACGATGGCTGGCAATAACATAATACAGGCAATAATTAAATCTGGAAAAAACTGGAAGGAAGGAAAGCTTTTTTATAAAAATGAAAAATATCGCCTATTCAAACCCGACAAAAAACTAACTGCGATTTGCAAAAAGGCTGCGAAGGCTTTTGGAATAACATGGTGCGGCCTTGACTTCGTACGCGACGCAGGCGGCAAGTGGCATATAATTGAAATCAATAGCTGCCCCAGCATGGATTTTGTGCTAAGCGATATGAAACGTGCTAACACTGCGCTCGCAAACTATTTTCTTAAACTTGTAAAATAAGCGCCGTGGCCCGGATTTCCAAAGCCTCGAAGAGGCGTGGCACAGCCGAATCGCAATTCGGTTGTGTCTTTGAACCGGGAAACCCTTGCGGGAACAAGCTGTCACGATAGAAGCATTAGCAAGAACTGCTTTTGCCCTATTTCCAGGCCTGCGGAGTACCAGGTTGTCCCACCACGGCACATAATAAATTCGATAATTCTATTTAAAAGCCTTGCAGACATGTTACAATATTTCTGCGCTGAGGATTTTAACTTCCCGCAATGGCCTGTCGCCGCTGTCTGTCTGGACGGCTGCGATTTTGTCAACAACGTCCATTCCTTCTACAACCATGCCGAATGCGGGGTGCTTGCCATCAAGGAAATTATTGTTAACCAGATTTATGAAGAATTGGCTTCCACCAGTGTTCGGGCCTGAATTCGCCATCGATATTGTTCCTCGTTCGTTTTTATTTCCGCCTTTGTGCGTGAATTCATCTTTGATATCATAGCCTGGCCCGCCCATGCCAGTGCCTGTCGGGTCGCCGCCCTGTATCATAAACCCGTTTATTACTCGGTGAAAAATAACTCCGTTGTAGAATCCCTGCTTTACGAGTTTTTCAAAATTGCCGGCTGTTACTGGCATATCTGAGTATAATTGTATCTTTATGTCGCCTAGGTTTGTGCGCAACAAAACAGTTTTACTTTCGCCAGATATTTTTTTCCCAACCATTATTCCACCTGCAATTACTAGTATTAAAATTACCACTGCCACTATTATTTTAAAGCTTGCCATTCTTTTTTCAGCCTCGATCATTTTCGGATGCATTCACATCTGACTGTTCCATGTTTTAGTTAAAAAATAAAGAGGTTATAAAATTATCTATATCATGTCTGATGTATTACATGCCAAAATGGACTTCTTTTGGTGCAGGCACGACCTTAGCTTCTAATTCACAGTCAACGCCCTTCAGTAAAAAAAGCGCAACCCTTGCGGCATTTCTTGCGCCAATAACAAGGTACCTATCTAATATTCCATTAAGATTGTCATCCGTGCCGAGTTTTTCTGGCCTACTATGGCTTACGTCTTTCCAATTTACATCCATTAAAAGCACTCTAGTTAAATTATAAACACTCATGAGATACTCTTTCGCTTGCTGTGGCGTAAACTGCCTTGCTGCAAACGCATCGGCAAGTGCTTGCAAATCTTTTATGTGGTGCCTTGGGGAAAGCACGCCATCATCTGATGAGCCATAAGAATGTCCCTTTGCGCTTGCCGCATCTGCAAATTGCAGCCACGTCTCTGGTACGGTATTAAAATACTTTAATGAATTTGACGCAACCATAAAATTATAGCAAACAAAATAGTTATAAACCTTTCTATTTCATCCCTTTTACAACCCAAAACCCGCCAGACCTAGCTAAAACCTCGACCTTTGAGAAAATTATTTTCATTTTATTGAATAAATACTCGCCACCCTTTGATTTGCGGGCGACGATTTGTAAGCTGCCTTTCGGCTTCAAATGCGTTATTGAGTGCTCAATCATGTGCAGCACGATTTTGCGGCCGGCCACCATCGGCGGGTTCAGCAGAATCGCATCAAACACTTCTCCCTCAACCGGCCCGTAGGCATTTCCCTGCCGCGCCTCCGCGTTTTTTATTTTGTTGAGCTTGATATTTTTCTGCGCCAAGCCAACCGCGCGCTTGTTTATGTCTGCCAGAATTACTTTTGCTTTCGGTGAAAGTTTTGCCGCGGCCAAGCCAAGAATTCCATAGCCGCAGCCTAAATCCAAAATCTGGCCGGACTTCGGCAGCTGCATCACGCTGGCCAGCAGTTCTGAGGCGGTGTCAACTTCCTTCGCAGAGAAAACGCCCGGCGCGGATTTTAATTTTATCGCAACTCCACGTAGTTTAAAGTCCTCAAGCTCGTACTCGAAGTATTTTGATTTTGGGCTTTCAGTATAATAATGCTCGGTTTCTATGCTTAGTTCGGAATCCATGTTATTTATTAATATTTAATATTATTTAATATTATTTAATTTATTTCTGAGTACTTCCGCGCCAAAGCCGGCCAGCATGCTAACATAC
>JACQKZ010000010.1 GCA_016204275.1 Nanobdellati archaeon
AATATGAGCCGCTCATGCTGAACATTGGCACAGCCACAACCGTCGGCATCGTGCAGGGGGCTGGCAAGAAAATGAAACTCATACTCAAACGGCCAGTTGTAGTACAAAAAGGCGATAAGGTTGCTATTGCAAGACAAGTTCAATCAAGATGGCATTTAATAGGATACGGCATAGTTTTGTAAACTTATGTAATGCTTGCGAAAGCATTAATGTCGAAAGTCTTATAAATGTTATCTTCTCTTAAACCAGCGATGAAAAAACTTAAATCGTATATCGTGGAGCGAGTTGAGGCTTCGCGTATAAGATTGCATATAAAACTTAGTCAAGTTCAAGAAGCACAAAAGTTACTTCAAGATGTAAATTTTGGAGACGCCACATATTTAGTTTCTATTTATTCTTTGTGGACAGATAACGGCGAAAAATCCACAGTTACGCTGCACAAAGGCTCTCTTGAAGGTGCGATTAAAGTAGCAGAGGACGAGTTTGAAAGTGCAAACAAGCGAAGAGATGACCAAAAAATATGGCAGGTTCAATTAGTGTTAGGGTTAGAAAGATATAACATCCCCGAAACATATTGGGAAAAATATAAAACATCCAGAGATTAGTTAGATATTTAATAGTTCTTTAAGTATATGTAATTATATACTTTTATATAATATATCGCGCTTTATAACACATGCTATCACAGTATATCGATTTTCCCGAAAGCTTTATATACTGGAAGCTATCTATATCTTATAATAAGATAGGTATTAATACCTACCATCACAAAATGGAAGCCACAACAATGCTTTTACAGCAGATTAAGCAGATGCCTGCTAGCCAGATTCTTAATGGCCGCACCTATGAGCCAAGGCTCGAGGTTATGCGCGTAAGGCAGAATTTTGTGGCGCCGTACCGAAAGTACCGCTTCCTTTTTGTTGACAAGCAGGACCTAAAAACACGCAAGCAGTTTGTTAAGCGCCTCGAAAATGTCTCTGCTTCTTGGCCACAGGGAACTTATTACTTAAAACTTTCTAATGGTCTTGTTTTCGCACGCTTTGATGTTTCTGAACGCGGCAAGGTAAAAAAATTATACGAAGCCTCGCCCGCAACTTCCAAGCCGTACCCTGTCTGGGAGTGGTTTAACTAAGGATTTTTTATGGACATACTTAACACTGAAAATTACTTACGCAGATTAGGCGCTGAGATGCGCGGCACATATTCGGAGAACGAGCCATTCACTGTCTTCAAAATCGGCGGCACGCCAATAGTATTTTATCTTTACAATAATTGGCTGGAAATCGGAATAACTGGCCAGAACTTCTACAAGGGCAAAATATTCCTGCCAGCGCTCGAAGATGAAATCGCGCTTGATGTAGAAGTGCTTAGCTGGACAGCAGAGAGAAAATTCGAACAGCCGGAAGGCAAAAAATTGTTCGAAAGGCTGGAAGATTTTGTTTTGGGCAAGCACGGAATTAAAGTTACACAAACAACGCCAAGCCAGCCGGTAAATCTGATATTAACGCGCTGATTGCAAAGGTTTTTATAGTTTTCGCTTTAAACTATTTTATGGAAGATGCAGTACCTGAGTGGTTTTATAATACAATAGTGCAGTACATGCAAGGGCCGGCAAAGTGGGATAATAGAACTTTAAGGCCCATTGATAAAGAAAAAGTCGTTCTGGAAGATATCATTACGCTCGGAAAAAGCAAGTTTCGATTTGTTTTGCTGGCAGGCAATACGCGCGCACAGATGGGCAGGCGATGCGGCATAGCTATACCTGAGCGCGATACGTACCAGCCGCTGGATGGCTTTACGCCAGAAGCGCGAGAACAAATCTTGTACCAACTGCTTTTGCATCATGCAGATTTCTTAAAAAAAACGGAAGCTCACGTTGATAGGCTTGGTACTGCAGTTAAGAAACTTGAACAGTATGTTGTTAAAATATAACTATTTATTATAGCACTCGTTTACACATTAGAAGGTTTTAACATCTTTATTTCTAAGTCTTGTATTTCGTTCGTTAAAGCGCGCCGAGCATCATAAAGTTCGCAATTGCGTTCGCTATGTGATTCAATAATACGTTTGAGCTCCTCGGCATGCGGATAAATTTTTTCTGCTTTTTCCAATGCGGCTTTCAAAAGCTGTGCTTTTTCTGCAGTCAGTGCATGTTCCTTCACGGCCTCGGCCAAAAGCGCGTCTATAGAGTCGTATGATTGAGAAGATGACGAAAATCCGCCCTCGGAATAATAACGGACATGGTCTTTTGATGGCGCATGCCACGTAAAATCATATTTTATCGTCTCGCCGTCTTTCAGAACTTTAATAGTGCCGCATTCAATTGCTGATTCTTTAGCATCTGCTTTTAATTGTGCTTCCAGAGTTGGAGCAAAGAAATCAGCACCAAGAATTACCGCTAACGTATTGCCAAATTTTTGCCGGATAGCATCAGTCGCACTATGATGTTCCTCTGACTGCCTGTCGCTTTCATCAAGCAGTCCCTGAATCATTTTTTCTTTTCCAGCGATTGTTTTTTCCACAGCAGATAATTTATCTTCGCCGATGAATCCCTGTTTGAAAAGATATTTTTTAACCAAGTATGCCGCTTTCCTGATTTGCGCAGAATACTTGCCATCGGTATCCACGCCGGCGTTAATACCATTTTCCATTGCAGTTCTTAAGGCGCCCATGTACTGCTTTCGCGCACTGTGGTTTACGTTTAAGGTTTCAACTTCCTGCGGGCTGAGCAGGTGCAGATTTGCATCGTTAATTACGTTGTTCAAAAACGTATCACTCAATGACGCTAAACTTTCTACTAAGCCTTGCATGTCCTGAAATTTTCTTATTTTTATGCCCTGCCTTTCAAGCGTCAGGGCAAGATGCGCGCCAAATGTCCTGCCGTTCCCATCCCAGAAAGGATGTATGATGCGTGCGCCCCACAACTGCAGGAACATTTCTGCGGCTAAAACATCGTCAAATGTTTTGGCAGTATTTCTTAAATTTTCATATTTTGTGCAAAGCGATTTGTAAACTTTATCCAAACCCGCAGACAAACCCAAATAAATTTCTGGCGCGCCCATGCCAAATAATTCCGAGGCATTAGATGTGAACATGCAAGTGTGTGATGCAAAAACTTTTTCTTCTATGCCATTGGTGCGCCTCGTGCCATAAGACCTTAAACTGCCAACTGGTTGTACGTCGTAATTAATACTGGTATCTTTTTCACAAAGTTCCCGCAAAACGCGCCTGCGTTCTTTTAAACTCTTTGCGCCTGCTGTTTTATTTAATAATTGTTCTTTTTCTGCCCCGTCTGCCCGATCTTGCGTAAACAGGCAGGTCTCTGCTTCGTCTTTAAAGGACTGCGGAAGCGCAAACGCATAATGGCCTGCCATGGCAGTGTGCAGGCTTGCAAGTTCTTCTGCTGTCGCGTGTGGTGTGGTTAAAAGATCCTGCAGTGAAGAATTAACATAAGTTTGCCAGCCCTGCTCTTTGCCTTCTGAAGGCACGATCTCGCCTTTTGCTAGTGCGTCGGCATATAATTTATCAGGGTCAGATAAGCTTCCCATACTATATTGATAGTAATTGAGTTTTAAAAGCCTTGTGTTGTGGTATTTAACTTAATTTTACAGAATTAGACAATTAGTCTACATCAACCTTAGCGCCTAATGCCTGCCCTGGCAGGCCCTTCTCTGCGAAAATAACCCTGACAACGCCCTTGCCGCCATGTGGAGCAGAGATTTTGCCGGAAATCTTCTTGCCGGTCTGTGTTGTATAAGTGACAGTCTTGCCGACCAGTTTTGCGGCTTCGGCTTTGGATTTAACACCATCTACCTGGACAAGCATCTGCTTTACTGTCTGCTGCTTGTGCGAACCCCTGTAATTCAAAACGACTGCTTTCATGGTTGTTTTTAATTTATTCGGTTTTTAAGCCTTTGTTCCCGCGGCTTTGTTAATATCATAATATGCTTTAATATCCTCTACGAAATCCATCGGCTTGACCATCTCAGCGATATATTTAGTAATATCCATAAAATCGCCTTCCAGCTTTAAGACAGAATCGTACTCACTAAAAAGAGGCTCTCGATATACTGCCCGAACACCAAGTTCCGGCTCTGGCTTTACCAGCTTCTCAAGGCTGTCGTTAACTTCCTGCCATTTATCCACGCGCGCTTTTACAAAAACAAATGCGACGGCCATTATGCCCCAACCACAAGCTTGACATCCTGGCCAAGCAGTTTCTTCAGCGAATCGATTGTATTTCTGGTTAAAGTAGTTGGCGTGCCTGCAAATTTTTCCAGCATATCATTAACTTCCTTGAGCGAAGCTGCCTTTTCATCAGACAGCGAGCCGTCCTCTGTAATTTTGTATTTTTTCATCGCAGTCTTCGGGTCAGTAGTATCCAGCACGACAAATGCGGTATCTGTCAGCATCCAGATGTCTGCCTTCTTGCCGCCGTAAGTCGCGGATATCTTAAACTTCTCAACTTTCTTGCCTTTCTCAGCACGAATCAGGTCAAATGTATCCTTTGCTAAACGGTCCTGCTCGAATGCTAGTGAAGCGATTTCGCCACGGTTGCCCTTCTGTTCCTTGTTCAGCTCTAAAATTCTGCTGATTACATCAACATATTTGCTTGCGGCAAGTTTCTTGGCTACAAGATTTTTTTCAAACTGCTTTACGGCATCGCTGGCCTCTGCCTTAACTTCAACCATCTTCAGTGCAGCAAGTGCGTCATCCATAGTTTTTTCGTAAAGCTGTTTTATCTCGCGCTTAACTTCCTGAACTTCTATTTGCTTCATTAATTTGTCCAGTCTTGCGAGGTATTTTTCTGTGTTATCTAAATATTCATCAACAAGCTTCGCGGAAACATCCTTGACCTTGCCATGCTCTATGTCTTTTCTTAATTGCAGGATGTCTTCGAGAATCTTTACCCACTTATCTTCCAGCAGGGAAGTTTTTACAAAATGCTCGCGCATTAGCACCGGCGTTTCCTTTGGGTCTGGCGGTGGAACACCCAGCATCATCAAAGCGCCCTGTGATGGTGTAAGAGTCGCCCAGAAAAAATCTTCAACTGCAATATTTTTCAGCGTAAACTTAGTGCGGTCAATCATCTGCTTGCCACTCTTCATGTAAGTGTCTATCGCTTCGGGTGTCGGTGTTATCTTTCCCTGTTTCAGCAAGAGTTTCCACGGTGTGAACAGGCCGCGGTCGTACAATGGAATGCCATCGCGCAGGAAAGTAAATATTACTGGATTGGCTGCCTTTATCGTGTTCCACATCTCAGTCAAAACGTAAATCTGCACGTTCAGTTTGTTGCCTACTCCGGCAGCATAGCCTGCCTCAGCAGCCATGCCCCAGATTATCGCGCGCAGCTTTGAAACAAGCTCCGCAGCAGTCATTCTTGTAACGTCTGTGTCGTCTATAACAATAAATGTATCTATGTCTGAATCTTTGTTTGCTGTGCCCTTCACAAGCGAGCCAGCCAGAACATACGAAACAACATACTTCTCAAACTTCTGTAGCACCATGCGCTTGTGGACTTCAGCAGCCTTCAAGGCGCCGAGCCAGCCAGTGTCGTAAATAGGCACGCCGATTGTTATCAAATTCAAGATTTCATATTTGCCCTTTAAGCACATATCCCAGACTTCATCCAAAAGTGCAGAAGAGATGTTAACGTCCAGCTTCTTGCCGGCCAGCTCCCTTAACTTTTTATCCAGCTCTTCCTTCTTTTTCATCTTCTCGTCAAGATTGCCTTCAAAGTTAGCTAAAACGAGCAGGTCAATCGTGCTGAAATCTGCGCTGCATGTATTGCAGTGCGCCCGCGATTCTGTGACTTTCACATTCTCAGAATTGCATTTAACACAAAATTGCTGCGGCCTTGGCGGCAGGAGTATCATGCCCAAAACTTCTTTCTTATATTTCGAAGTAACTTCTTTTACAAAACCCTCTGACCTTGCTTTTAGGCCTTCCAATTGCTCTCTTATTTTCATAGCCATGGCCTGCATCTGCTGTTGCATTTGCTGTTGTGACATGCCGCCCGGCATTTCTGGGCCAGCCATTTGGGGTTGATAGCCTACTGGCTCTGGTTGAACGTTTGTTGGTTCCTGCTGCGGATTTTGTGATTTCTTAGCCATTTTATTCTTGGACCTCAATTGTATTCTGTACTATACAAATAAGCCAACCTTTATAAACCTTTTCCAAATCGGAAGGCTTATAAAGGAACACCGACCAAAAGCTTTATATATGCCAATATCGTAAATAATATAGATTAAAATGGTAACACAACCACAACCCGAATATCAAACTGCAGTCGCCTGGGGCATGCTTAACGCTGGCCAGCAAGGGCTTGTTAAAAACGAGCTGTTGGATCCAACACAACACAGCTTAGAGGGCATACTCGGCGTAAGTTCGCTGCTTGAACAGGACCCTACTCGAGTATTAGGGCAACTTCCAAATGACCCGCAACAGCGCGAAACTATGGTTAATGCCAAGAAAACAGAGCTAGATGGCAAGCTTAACACTTATCTAAAATTAATGGTGGCTGAGCCATTAGCAAAGGCATACGGAATAACAAATGTTGATCAGGTCTTAAACGCTATCAAGGGCAACATTGTCGCGTATTTGCCACTGCTTGCAATGCTGCGTGGCGCAATGCTGATAAAGGCATATGAAACTGCACCCGCCGACGTTAAGGGGCAGGTAGGCGCAGCCTTGGTTGGCATGTATGCATCTAATCTTACACAAGCGGCAGAACAGATGACACAAAGACAGCCGCGGGCGCAAAGAGGCCAGGCAGGCTAATTAACTTTTTTTAAATTTTAACTTTTTTTAAAATTCATTTACCAAAAATTTACTTCCCCATTTTGTAATGCGAATGTGTCGCTTCTTCAGCTTTGAAAAGGCGGTGCATGACCTTTGTAAATTCCTCTGTGCGTTCAAGCCATTTGTCATACTCATGGCCCGCAATTGATTGTATTTCATTGTTCTTCATTTTATGTGCGAGCTCGTAAATCTCGCGGTACCAGCTGACATACTTGCTGTCCAGCTTGTGCGTTCCTACAAACGCCTTTTCCAAAAGTTCTGGCACGTTCTCTGGGCTTGGGGGCGTGAAGCCAGCCTGCATTAACGGCCCATGCGAAGAATCTACAAACGCCCAGTAAAAGTCACCGATTGCGCCCATCAACTTTGTTTTGCCGCGGAAGATATGCCACGGTACTCTGCCAATTGCATTATAAACTGCTTCTGGGCTTGGCCTGACGCGGCCCATGTAAAGTAGATATTTCATTGGTGTGATAAATCCCTCATCCAGAATTGGCACGCCATATCTAAGAATGTTAAGGGCAGCCGGCTCGCCAACAAGCAGGTTTTCCCAGAATGAAGAAAGTGTAATAGTATTTATGTGCAGCCTGTCTGCGTCAGCCATGCCAGCCATGAGCTTCTCAAGCTCTTCGCGGTACCACGCAATTGCCTCCTCATCCCATTTAATAGAAGCGTCATCAACAATTACCGCAACATCAACGTCCGAACTCGGCTTTGCAATCCTTTTCGCGGCAGAGCCAAACATAATAAATCCTTTAATCAGGGTTTTGAATTTTTTTGCAGCCTTCACTGCAAGCCCGTAGGCCAGCTTGTAATCGCGCTCTAAAACTTCTATCTGCCCGAATTTTTTTGTTTCGGAGTTATCTGGCTTAGTGCTAACAGGTTTAGATTTTTTAGGTGTGGCCATTTTATTTTATTTGACTTGCAATTTATAAACTTATGCCATTGGAGCGCCGGCAAATCTGCTTCTCTCCCCTGGCGTCATGCCTCCAAGCGTGATAGGAACTTCTGCAAAGCCAGCCCCGAAGTACTGGCCGAAGTGGTAGGCTGGCAATATGTTTCCAAAGCCCGATGAATACTCTGAAAAGAAGTACCGTGAACCGATGTCCTCGCCCTCTGATGGCGGGCGCCACTGCGGCCCTGAAGCGTAAATTGGCGAGTTAGAGTTTTCAAGAATGTAAGGCCATGGCGATGTTTTGTGGTGCTGTACAAAGCCGCCGATTTCCATTATCTCTTTAACCTGCGGGCCGAGTGGAAAGCCCTGCCTAGCCGCTTCTTCCCTGATTGCCTTCACCTGTTCAAACGCGCGCGTGTTGCCCTGTCCAGGAACAAGGTGCGCGTCGGTAGTTCCAAAATTATCGGTAACGTGAAGATGCCGCACATATTTTGCCGCCTTTTTGGCTTCATCAATCATATCCTTGTCACCATAACCTGCAGGCCTCAGCATGTTTATGTGGCCAACATCCCAGGTAGCGCCAACAATCCTATCAGCAATTTTTTTTGCTTCTGCAGGATTTATGTGCTGTTCCTTTGTTAAAATTTCCGCAGTCCTGTCGCGGGTTTTTTGCACAACTTCAGCTATTTTGTCGCCGCGGCCAAAAGCAAACTGATTGGCTGGCGGGTTTTCCAAGTTTATGGCTGGCGCAATTTTTAACGGGTCAACTATTTTTCCCTCTTTCTTTAATTCTGCAGCGCGCTCCTTAGCCAGCTCCCACGAATGCGCGGCCGACCTTGCAAAAGTATCCGCAACACGCGGGGCAGCAAATTCCTCAAATGTCGTGAATTTCTCGATCGGGTATGCATTGACAGTTTTTCCAAAAAAGCCAGCCCACTTGTCTATTTTCTGGCGCATTAGGTCTGCCTCCAAATTCAAAAGCAACGCCTGCTCCGCTTCTGTTTTTGCTTTATGAATTTTTTCGTTTATTTCTTTTACAGTCCGCTCGATTTTCAGGTTTTCATCAAGCATTTTATCGCGGTCTTCAGCATATTTCTTTTTCAGTTCTGCTTTTTTACTTTGTTCTTCTTGATTAAGGCCCTTCCAGTTTTCCTCTTCAAGGGGATTAAATTTTTTCGTTCGCTCAAACAAAGTTTGTATTTCGCTGTTAACGTGCGACATCATGGTGTTAATCGCGCCAGTCATCGCTTCCGGATGTATGCCCTTTGCGCGCTTCTCTTCAAATTCTGAAAGCTGGAACGATCTTGCGTGCAGGCCTTCAACCTCCTGCATCCAGCTAGTCTTGTTTATATTTTTCAGGCTGAAATCCGGCGTCCAAATTTCTTTTCTGTGGCCAAGCTTTTTTTCTTCATCGGTTTCTGGCGGCATTAGTTTTTCATCAAGCTTGACCGGCATCATCTGGCCTGTTTCTTTGTCAACTGCCCAGTCCATAACCTTAATTTCCTGGCCGGCCTTGAAATCTATTGGCTTGCCGTCAGGTGTCTCGCCTTTAATTTCCTCGCCCTCTGCCAGCCTTCTGTAAACCGGCGCCCTGGCAAGAGAGTCGGGATGGAACGTAACAGAAACATTCCTTGGCTTGTCAATATCAACTAAGTCAATTGCCTTGTCAAGAATATCATTTATCATGCGGCTTTCTTCCATTCGCTTTGAATCACTCCAACCCGCAATCGACTGCCCTTGAATCTCTGCGCCAGCCGGCTCAACAATGACGCCGTGAATTGTCGGCTCCACTCCGGCGAGCTTGGAAAGCCTGCCCATCTCCTTGAAGTGCTGTTTAGGAATTGTTTCCCAGATATCGCGCCGCAGCGTAATTATCTCTGTTCCGCCCTGGCCTGCGGAAATCTGCTGGTTTAATTGCTGCAGCTGGTTGCCTTCGAACGGGTTAAGATTTGTACCCATGTTGCCAAGGCTCCGATAATCCCACTGCCGCGTATAATTTTTGCTAAAATTCACCATTTCTTTCGTTTGACAATTTTGACAACTTCACTTAACATATCGCGCCGGTTTCCAAGCCTATCCATGACTGCCTTCTCAACAAAGTTCTTTATCGTTGGATACTCAACCGGATTGGCCTTTGCAGCCCTAGCTGCACGTTTATACAGTTCGTCAGATATTTTAACAAGTGCCATAATGCGATGTATATATGCAAGTATATAAAACTATCGGTATACTACTGGTATACTGGCGGTATACTACGCAGCTGTCCTTTCTGCAGTCCACCAAGTGGTAGGCTGGTAGACATCATAATCCGCTTCTAACTGCATGCGCCTTCGCTTTTTTGGCGCAAACGCCATCTCAGCCAGCCTTTCCTGCAAATCACTAAAAGACGCCGGTGGCGTTACATATGCCTGCTGCTGTTGCTGTTGTTTTGGTGAATAAACCCACTGGCCGTATTTTGCAAAACCGGCCGGCAAAATATTGGCGAGCGTAGTCGGGCTGGCAGGCTGCTCTTTTTCCCTAACAATATCTGTGGCTGCCTTGTAAACTGGCATGCCGCGCGCAGCGGATGCGTAACTTGGCGAATTGTAAAAAGATGCCCTTGCCGAATTATAGATGTTTATTTTGGCAGCGTAATTCGGAGCGGCTAGCCTATAAGCATTTGGTGCGGCTGCCTTGTAACCAATCCAAGCTTGATATCTGGGCTTCTGCGACTCATCACCAATAAAATATCTGGCATTTGGATTGCATGACATGCCGCGCAAATATAATATGTGTTTATAAGACTTTCGTTGCAGTATACTGGCGGTATACTGTGAGTATACTTATAACAGAACTATAATCACGCCTTCCGCACTAAATCTATTTCTATCGTAGACACACGGACCTGCTTGCCCTCGCGGTTTGTAAATTCGCCGGAGCCGATTCTGATATCGTCCAAATTTACTTTATCTTTGAGAAATCTTTCCCTGACAACTTCGGCAACATCAACTGCCTTTGATATAAATTTGCCGCGCCCCTTAATTGCTAGTTTATTAGAATTCTGGCTTGTAAGCTGCATAACTGCTGCTGTAACATAACTCATAAGCGGCTTATCGCCGATATATATTCCCCTGTTATCTGTCGTCGTCTCTGTCATAATAAGTTATTACTATTCTTTGCCAGATTTGAGCTTTTTAGTGATGTAGCCGGCAATCAGATTCCTCAGCTTTTTTGTAGGAACTTCTGCAACTCCGGCAACAAGTTCTTTATTTTCCTTGAATTTAGTTGTAAATCTAGAGCTGTATAACTTCATCAGCTTCTCTGCCTGCCTTTTTACAAACCCTGCACGTATTCGTCCCATAACAAAAGCTCAATTATATGGTTTTTAAAGTTTTGGTTGCCTAAGATCAATTCCTAGGGCGAGTATTATTTCTTTATACCTGTTTCGGATTGTTACTTCTGTAACGTTAGCTGCTAATGCGATTTCTCTTTGTGTTCTAGCTTCATTGCATAATACGCTTGCAATGTACAGTGCACCAGTCGCAATCCCCAGTGACCCGCCGCTAGTTACTATTTTTTCGCGGACGCACTGTATTATCTTAATAGTCTCTGTTTGCACCGCTTGCGAAAGCCCAAGCATCGTGCAAATTCGCGGAATATATATTTCTGACTCTGCTGGCAACAAACATAATTTTAATTCCCAGCTCATATATCTATAAGTGCGGCCGATATATTTTCTGTCTATTCCAGTTAAGACCCCTATTTCATCGAGTGTTCTTGCTACGCCCTGTTGCCTGCAAGAGCCATAGATAGATGCAGCTGCGACAGCATCTATGCTCCTGCCGCGTATTAAATTTTTTTCGAATGCCCGCTTGTATATCCATGCAGCGCTTTCATGTACATCTTTCAAAAAGTTACCGCGGCTGCAAAATTCGGCTATTTTTATTAAGCCAACAGATAAACTGCGCTCGCGATTGATAGTATTAGCCCTATTTTGCTGCTTGCGCATTCGATATATGTCTCCTCGCTTGCTTGCAGGCACTGGCTTGCCATATGCATCCCTGAAGCCAAAACCCACGCCTACTGGCAGGCCCTTATCATGCCGCGTGATTGTCTCGGCTGGCCCGTGATGCCTGAGAGAATCCTTTTGATCTCCGGAAAAGTCTCTGTGTGGCGGGCCGTGGTCAATTAAGTTTTCCGCGGTGACAATACCGCAGTTATCGCATGCTATTTCGCCGCGCTCAAAATCTTTTACTAATGTGTTTTTATTGCATTCAGGGCATAGGTTATCAAAATTACTTTTTTCAAGCTTGCCCTCGATACCATTAGATGCTGCATCCGTATCCATAACCATAAAAAAACTAGCATAATTAACTATAAGAAAGTTTTGGTAGTCATTTTCGTGTCATAATTTCTATTACGTCTAAATGCTTCAGCTCGTGTTCCTTGCCGACACGCCGCTTTGTTTTAACATCAATTGCGGCCACAAAATTCTTAGCAAAATCAGAGTGAATCTTATTCGCGAAATCAAATGCTGTTGAATGCGGTGGCAGCAGAAATGCGTCCGGCAAAACATTCCCGTGCGCGTCTTCTAATTTGGAAACACCACCCGGGAAAACAACAATATGTTGCAGGAAGTCCAGCGCAGCGGCATTCAAGCATTTTTGCACGCCAGTCCCGCTCCACTCATTCAAAATTTTGTTTTTTATGAATTCTAGAGCCTTCGTTTGTTTTTCGGTGAGCTTCTTTGTATCTAATATCTGAAAATCAGAATCTCCGGGAATATATTTTATCAAATTATTCTTAGCCGCCTCTCTCAGTGCCAGCTCGGATTCTGCAGAGCAGGCCACAACCAGATAATCTGAAAACTCTTTCTTAAGCTGTTCCACATTTTTCTTCGCAGTTGGCAAATCGATTTTGTTTGCGGCAATTATGACTGGCTTCGACATCTTCCGGACAGCAGACGCAAAATTAGAAACATCGCTGTCCTGCCAGTCCATCAATTTCTTTCCTTCCAATTTCGCAAGCTTCAGGGCTTTTACGATTTGGTCCAATGTTACCTTAAAACCTGAGAATTGCTCGTGCAGCGCCTTATCCGCGGCTAAGGTCAATGAGTGCCGCACAAACTTGCTCCAGTTTTCTTTGAGCAGGCCCGCAAACCAATTATCTAACTCAGTCTCGATAAATTTTATATCATTCGCTGGGTCGTAAGAGCCTTGCTCCACCACCTTGCCATTTTCATCCGTTGAGCCGGATGCGTCAATTACATGTATAAGCACGTCTGCCTGCACTAAATCTGATAAAAACTTGTTTCCCAGGCCCTTGCCTGCGTGCGCCCCTGGAACAAGGCCGGCAACATCAATCAAACGGGCTGGCACGAATCTCTGCCCGTCAATACAAAAGCCTTGGCGCGGGTTGCATTTCACTCCGAAGTTTTTCTCTGCGCAGTCCACCCTTACAAATCCCACGCCTTCGTTCGGCTCAATTGTCGTAAAAGGGTAATTCGCTATCTCCGCTTCAGCGAGAGTGGCAGCTTTGAAGAAGGTTGACTTGCCTACGTTCGGTTTACCGACTATACCTACTAACATATTTCACAAACTCCCCGAGGTCGGCTCCACAAAGCAACAGCTTTGGGTGCGCCTACTATACCAATTAACATATTTAACAAGCATAAGTTCACTTTTTAAATTATATGGCTGCATAAAACACTGCCCAGTTAAGCGATATATTTATTAACTGTAAATTAATAATATAAAAGTTGGAGATGGAGAATCCTCGCTCAATTAGCATATGGCTGGCCGCATTTCTCGTGCTCGTGTTAGGGCTCAACCTAATTTTTTTTACTAATGGGCTTAACCCTACGATGAAGGCTAGCCTGCTTGCTGTGACAGGCTTTACGACCGCAAGCGGGCCCTGCCAAAATGTAGTTGGTGGTGTTGAGTGCCTCGGCGTAAGGTATGATTTAGAAATTGTCCATGGTGCCTGCCCGTCAGGAACAAAGCGTGTCTGCACAAACTACTGCGAGATCGAAAAGGCTATGATACGCGATAACCGTGTTTGCCCGACCTACTGCAACGACTACTGCCTGACGCCAGATTTAACTGCATTAGTAGGAAAATAGCCAATTATTTACTCAAGTATATACTAAATCTGTAATACTTTCGTTTTTGTGATAACACATATCGCGAAGAAAGATATTTTAAATACAACTGCCATAAAACATCGGCTCCGGTTAAGGGACACAGCTCTTTCGAGCGATGGCATCCCTTTCCGACCACTTTAAAAAATGCGTGCGCCTAAAATGCCAAAAAACCCAAAACTATGGAATGCAGAGCCCTGCCCGGCCTGCAGATCTGCCGAAGTGCGAATGGACTGGGAAGCAGATGAACTCGTATGCCTAAAATGCGGCCTTGTCGTCTATTAGGGATATTTTATCTTCTTTGATTATTAGTTGCAGTAGCACAAGCCATAAAAAACTTTCGCGAGTATCCTAAGAGGGCTTGTAGGGGCTTCCCCGGAGAGATCGTATGATACACAAAACACTGCATCTTTGCCCAGTAGTAAGGTTTAAAAAGGCTAAGGTGAGCCGATTTTAATATGGACATAAATGAACTCATGGAAGCGCTGCATCCGAACAACATATTACGGCGCGATCGCAGGGTAATGTTAATATCTGATTTTAAAGATAGAGACGATAAAATCTTAGAAGATACATTATCTGGAAGTAAAACGCGTGAGGAAATAGCAGATACTGCAAAACAAATTGCATCAAGATTCAACTTCTCTGGCGAAGTACGTGTTGAAAATGCTGGCTCGGCAGGTTCGCTATTCGCTCTGGCAAAGGTTAATCATAATCTGCCTTGGGACGAACTCAGATTCAAATTTAATCCAGCACAAGTGCAGCATAATCTGCAGCATATACTTTTCTTAAACGCACATGGTGAGGCTGGCTGGAATGCGGCATTTGCATACGGGCCATCTGAAACTGCACCATTATACATTGGCATGATAGATTGCATTCGCAATTGCAGATTTAGCCTTCCAACATCTGCTGGCAAGGCGGTAATGGATGGACTGCTTAATTATACCGTCAAATACGGAACACTATCAGAACATGTAAAACCAAAAAGTCCGCAGCTGATTAAAAGCCACCTAAAATTAGTTGAAGTGCGCGTAATGGGTGCGCTCGCATATAGCCCTGTACTTTCTGCGGAGAGCAAAACATATCTCGCAACAAGATTTAAGGCATCTATAAAACACATAACTGACGAAATTGGCGGCGAAACCGATGCAACCTGGGTTTTAACAGATTTATTGCCGGAAAATCTCGCCATTATGCCTGGCGATGAGTCTACTTGGCAGAAACATAAGCCAATGATTGTTGCTTATGATCAGGGTTATTCGCAGCAGGTTTTAGCTGAGTGGCACAAAAGCCTTGGCAGGGAACCGAATTCTAAATTTAACGAAGACGCGTTTTGGGGCAGGTTTGAGTATAACCTTGGCCAGCTTTTGGCTGCGGTTCAGATGGACGAAAATGTCTCTGACCAAGTCAAAGATGAGGCAATAAAATTTGTTGAAGATATTGTTGTTACTGGAAAAATTAATAGTATCGCTGAACAATTTGCGGGTGGAGGGAGCGCCTACGCGCGAGATGTGCCAAGCATAAAGCCCACCTTGTCGCGCGCATATGTATCGCTCGGAATGGCACACGTACTGGTAAACTCACTGGCAGGCTCTGGCGATAATCCAGTAATAGGTGAAGTAACAAACCGCGTGCTGGATGCATTAGATAGGGATGGCATGCTGTACAAAATATATCCAGACATAAACCGGCTAAAGAAAGGGCTTGTGCCTTAAGTTACGCGAATCAATCCAAAATCCTTATTAAGCAAATCTTTCAGTTTTGATTTCTCAATAAACTCCAAATGGCCGCCCGGAAAATATTTTTGTGATGCTAATGACAACGGCTGGTTAAGAGCGCCCTCAGCAAGTTTATTTATAAACGCAAACCGTGCATTTATTGACCTGCTTCTGTTTAATTTTAAATTTGCGCGGATCTTTTTCTGGTTTTGCGCACTGCCTGCAAAATATTTGTAAATATTTTCTGTTGCGTGTTTAATTTGTTCTTCTTTATTTATTTTGAACATTGATAACGATGTACTTAGGCCGGCAAGCCCTATTGAATAAGAGCAGTCAACCAGGGGAACATATTCCCAACGTTCGCGCTGCACAGATTTCAGGCCAACATCATAGTTCCTGAGGAAGTGCCCGCCAGCACCTTCAGCCATTCCAAGCAGCATTTCATAACAAATCTTTATTATAGAATTTGTCTCATTTAGAAAACTATCAATATTTTTAACCCTGGCTGCAATTTTTGGCAGGTTTATTACTATCTCTTGTATTTCGCCGACTCTGTTTGTTCCGAACCATTTTTTCCAGTCGGGATCAAATCGCGTGAACCCAACAAAGCTTGCATTTGGCTTCTGCCATGATTCGCACATGTTTGCCACAAAAACGCCCTGCGGGCAGTCAGGAAGTGCTTTCTTATCCCAGCACTTGAGTATCGCGCGTATATTTTTGTATTTTTCGCGCACAATTAAACTAAGTATTTTATCACTTACATCTTTAGCTATGTTTGCATATGAAGAATACGTTGTAACTTTTTCTTTTATCTCTGTCATAAATTCCAATGGCATATTAGCTAAAAATTCCGGCTTTCCGATTTCAAGGCAAAGAAATATCTCTTTGTTAAGCCCGTCTAATTTATCAAGTGCATATTTAAGCTCAGCTAAAATTTCTCCACTGCTAAAATTCTGTACGAACGGCGCATAATAATAATTAAATGTATCAACAGAATGGTATGGCAGGGAAAACCCTGAGACAAATTTAATGGCAAACACGAGCTGGTCTATTAGTTCTTTTGCTGTTTTTGGGCGCGTGCCATTTACTCCATGTATGCCTATTCCCCTCAAATCGTGCACGAAATTCAACAGCTTCGGCTCCCCAAGGTTTTGTATGAAAATATCGCCATTCATGTGCATCTTCAGGGCTTCTGGATTGTTCAGTTTTAGCATATTATAGTATGTCTTGCCGCGAAGTTCGGATGATTCTATCATCTCCATCACAGAAGAAATATTATCAATTTTTTTTGCCAGTGCCTGCCTGAAAAGCTCACGCAGCTCTATGAGTGTTATGCTATCGTACGCCTGCGCGAGGACGTAGTCCAGTGCCAGTTTTATTGTGGCGCTTGGCAGGCCGCGTTTCAGGTATTTTTGCGAAAATATTTTTTCATCAAATTCAACCTCCTCGCCCTGCTCGTTTATTACCTTAAATGTGCGCTTTGGCTGGTCCTTCTTTTTGTTCTCAACTATTTTCGCAATCCCCTGCGGAGATATATCTAAATCAAATGGCTCAACAAAAAACATTCTTTTCAGCCTGTTCTCAGAAACCTCTTTTGAGCTCACAAGGCCGGCCGCCTGCAACTGCTCCAGGTATTTATGGGCTGTTGAAAAATTAAGCCGCATGTCTTTGGAAATATCAGTAACCGATTTTGAGCCTTCCTCTATTAGCATAGCCAAAATCTTCAGCTTAACCGGATTATCCAGCGCCTGTATCTTCCGCGCCACCGGCTCCAGCACATCGTATTTTCCATCCATACATATCACGTTTTTAAATACCACATATCGCATAAAAGAAGCCTTTAAATATCTTTCTTTGTGATACCTTGCCGGCAAACTGCACGGTTTGGAATAACGTAAATCATATAAAGGTTGGCGTTCAATAAAACTATATTAAAAAATGACAAAAACTACAACAGGCATAAAGGCTTCTGAGATAATGACTGGCGAGGTAGTTATAACGCAGCCAGGCATGACACTGGTGGAAGCTGCCCAGTTGATGAATAAATTCAGGATAGGCGGCTTGCCAGTAGTGGAAAACGGCAGGCTTGTGGGCGCAATAACTGAGCGCGCAATCATGAAAAAAGCAGTAGAAACAGACCGCAGGCCATCTGAGGTTCTGGTAAAAGAAATAATGGATGCACCAAAGGTTATTGTCTCTGAAAATACAGATATTAACGAAATCGCAAAACGAATGTCTGATGAAGACGTCTCACGTGTCTGGGTATGCCGCGAAAATAAATTAGTAGGAATAATAACAAACCGCGATGTTATAAAACACTCCCACGAATTAATTGACATTCTTATAGAACAAGCCAAAATCAAAGGGCCAAAGCTGCACCGCGAATACACTGCCTACGGCAAGTGCGAAGGCTGTGGACTGCATGCCCACCTGAAATTCGAAGATTCAAAATTCTTGTGCGATAATTGCTTGGATTAGAATTTTATGCCAGAACAATCGCAATCAAATCCCTGATTCCCTCTGCCAGACCGAGGGTTGCGATAGAAATGAACAGGAAATTTTTTGCATTTTCATTTTTGATGTCTGTGTTTATGAAATAAATCGCTGGCAACAGGACAGCAAGCTTCAGCAGAAACATAACAGCAGCTGTTCCGGTAACATCAGACATGAGCCTCGGCAGCGGGTGCTTCTCTACAAAACCCAAAAAATCCACCGCAACAAATGTAGCTGCAGCATCAATCATATGGCCGGCAACCGCCCAGCTGGCAAGCCCTGAGAACCAGCTCAAGCGCAGATTTTTCATGAGGAACATTATAAAAAGCGAAATTCCCATGGCAAGCCCAAGAACCAAAAAACCGAGATGTAGATTTTGCAGGCTCAGGCTGCGCCGCACCAAAATAAAACTTATAGCAGTTATTGTTAAACCCAAAAGCGCGCAGGCCTTCCAGTAATTCTCCCTAAATGCAAACCAGCAGGCCAAAAGTGAAACAAAAAAAATCGCGGCAGTCATTATGTAAATGCCTGGCGCAACAGTCCAAAAACCTATTTTGTAAATATTATGGTCAACGAACACACGCAGGCTCGAGCCAAACAAGATAAACGGCAGGATGGCCAGCATAAATTTTTTGTCCACTGGAATTTTCAGCCTTTGAAGCAGCCGAAAAATTCCGTAAAGTGCGCCAAGCGCGACCAGCCCATAAACTATCGTATTAATGTAATTGTAGCCTTCGTCATGATATATCGGCGAGATAAAATATGTATTTAAAAAATCCAAAATTACCATTCTGGTCAGTATGTCCAGCCTTCGCCCTTCTCTGATGGCGCGGCCTTCAGCGCAGTTTCTATGTTTGCCAGCCTTGCGTTTATCGCGTCAAGCGCGGCCTTCAGGGCGTCAAGCTTGTAATTAAGGGCATCAACAGTGTTGCGCAGGTTTGCAATGTCGCCGCCGGCAGCCATTCCGCCAGATGGAACAGCGCCAGGGAATTGCTGGTCAAAACTGCCCATCGCTCCACCTGCTGGCTGGCCTGAAGGTGCCTGCCCCATGCCGCCGCCAAGCCCATCGCCATAACCACCGGGATAGCCAGCCGGCCCGTAAGTACCGCCGGCAGTGCCAGGCGCGCCTAAGTCGAGAAAATCATCTTCTTTTCTTTTTCGTTTAAAAACATCCAGTATGCCCATCGTTACCAAAATAAATTAACTCGGTGGGTTTATATTGCTTTCGCAGTTCATGGCAATATTTATTAACCTAGATGGCATAGCTATGTTATGGCCACAACGGTAACACTTACAAAGGAAGAGGCAGATAAAAAAATAGAGATTATCACTAAAAAATTTGACAGCCTTAAAAGCGGCTCCTTAAACGATGCCCGGGATTTTCTTGATAAAATTTTGGAAAAAGAAAATGATGAAAAAATAACGCGGGAAGTTAAAAAATTACGCACACCAGACGTAATTAAAGGCGATCCGGTGCAAACATACTTCCTCGATTACGACGCATTCGGAGAGGGCCTCGAGCCGGTATACTACTGGCTGCTGGACGAGCTCAGGGAAAACGTAAGTTTCAGTTACAAAGTCAAAAAAAGCTATGATTATTTTGCTGCATCAGAGGGCAGCTATTGGTATGGCGATGTCGGCGTGAGAAGAAGCGCCCTTGAAAAGCGCTCAACAGAATTACTGGGTACCATAAGCGTTGTAATAAAATCAGTAATAAATCTTATCTGGGATTTAAAAGAATTTGAGCAGAGATTTGAGCATTATGACAATTTCAAGAGCAGTGACAAAAACAAAAAAGAGGCCGGCGAGTTCGCGCTAAAAAGCATATGGCTGACAGACGTTGACACTAAAAAAGGCCGGGCGGCAATTAACGTCCTGACAAATGACCTAAATTTTATAACACTCAGGGATGCATTCATGACTGCGAAAAATTTAGAAGAAGTAGAAAAACTTGAAATCAACGACCGCGTAAAAAGAATACTCAAGCCGCGCGTGCAGGAGTTTCTGAAATGGATCGATCTTTCAGACAAAGAACTGCGCCAGAGATTCAAAATCGAAAAAACATACCTCAAATCGCAGGTTAACGCGCTCGAACTTTACACACGGTGGGTCAAGCCATATCTCATAGCTACTAACAAGCTGCTGCCAGAAGAAAAACCCGAAGAAGCCGAAGAGCTCGTAACTGCATTTGATGTGGCGCGCGTCGTAATAGAAATATTCGGCACAAAAGAGCAAAAAATGAATATATCTGGCCTAATACCCTATCCAATAGAACTGCCGGAAGACGAAAAAATATTCAAATGCATAGAAGTAAAGTTTGTTTACCGGGCAATACCTGGTTCTGTTGAACGCGGCCATTTCGTGCATCGCGGCAGGGTAAAAATGTATTTTCGCGCGTACATTCTGAATAAAAAACAAGTCAATGAATTCCAAAAATCACAGGAAGAAGAAATCATGAAATTTGTATCCGGCATGACAAAGGACAGCTTAGACGCGCTTTATGACGATTTAAAACATTTCGATGCCTTTGACAGCGGAGGGAAAAAGGAGGAGCCGCAAAAAGAAAAAAAACCAGCGCATACATTTGAATTTGTTAAATCCGCAAAAGAATTAATCGAGCCGATTACACAAGCCGCTGAAAACATAAAACAAATTCTGCCAAAAAAAAGGGAATTCGACCCATACGCGCTTGAACGAGTTAAGAAAGCCGCAAAAAGCTCCGCAAAAAAAGATTTATTTGTATTATACGATTTATACAAAAAGTCCCACAAAATGCTATCATGGTAAGAATAAAAAAACCAAAACCATCTGGCAAGCCCGAAAAGCGTCCCGCGATCGCCTTGCCGGCAAATATTGACAGCGTACTTTATAAAATAAAGAAGAAAATATATTCCATAAAATCTCCGGCAGAGAGGCTTTTTTATATAAAAAAAATTCTTGGCACCAAGCTCGGCAAAATAATAAAAAAGAATTTGGAGGGCCTGCTAGAAAATCTTAACGCCGCACCAGTAATAGAACAAAAAATCATGCCTGAACGTTTAGAAGATGCTCTTGGCGAAGGAGGAGAAGAAACAAAAGCTGCTGAAAATATTTCTACACCATCGCCTGCACTACGGCGAACACAGCAAGCCAGCCAGCAGGATTACTCCAAGCCGGCCGAGCTGGAAGGCCAGCTTGCCCCAGGCCAGTCAATCGAACGCCTTCTGCCAGCAGCTACAAGAAAAGAAATGTTCGCGCAGCAGGCCACGTATGCCGCGCACGAATCAACAGGCAGCAGGCTTCAGTCAACATTGGCTCACTATGTCGCCAGGGAAGGAATAACGCCTGGCCAGCCATTCGAGCTCCATCCGGCAGAACGGCAGCTCCTGCTCCAGCGCGTTTCCGAATATTTGGGCGGCACATATGCAGAATACAAAATAGAACAAACCCTGAATGAGTTTGAGCGCGCAGGCCTGCCGAAAATCGGGGAAAAGCCAGAGAACAAATACAAAACAAGAATAAGAGAAGAGAGTGTTTAATAATTTTACGGTAGAAAAGTTTAAATAGCTATTCTATCGAACAGGTAAATGGTCGAGCGTAAAAGAACGCAAGTAATTGTTCTCGGCGAACTTGAAATTTCTGGTTTAAAAATCGTGCGCAAGCGCTTAAGTTTGCCAGAAGCAAGCATTAGAATTTTTAATAAAAACGTAATAATTTATCCGGCGCTAGATGTTAAAAAAATTATTTTGCGGACAATAATAAAATATAAAGAAGCAACAACAAAGTGGGGCGAGCCGAATTTTTATTTTTCAGTGGAACAAAATGGAAAAATAATAAAAGAAAGCGAGGCAATACAAAAAGATATTTACGCGCATTTTGACGAATTGTCCAGTCTTTTAGATATTGAAATAGATTTAGAAAAATATAATTATAAAAATATCGAGCTGAACGCATTTTTGAAATGCTGGCTCGAAACTCGCAGCTGGAAAGCCGAGCCTAATGAAAAATCAGAAATAATTTCTGCAGAAACTGAAACGAAAATCAAAATTAATTTTGATGCGCCAGAAATTTCTTTAGACATTTTTCCGACGCATTCGCCGGGAAAGGATTTGAAAACTGTTGATGCGAATGCAGACTGGGGCAACCCATATTTTTTGAATTTGCATTTGAATAATAAAACTAGTGAAATAATAGAAACGCCGGGGAGTTTTAATTTGTTTGAAAATAATAAAAACATAAAAGATGCGGTGATAAAAGAAAATTTAGCGCCGGAACAAAAAACAATGATAATTTCTGACAAAGCTAAATACGGCACTGCGACTTGGATTTTAGAAAAAGGTCCTGAAGATTGGAGTTGGTACGAACAAGACAAAAAAGATAAAAACAAATTCGCGCCGAAAAAAGAGTTAAATAAAATTTACAAATATTACGCGACTGGAGATTTGAAAAGCGAAACTTCGCATTGGGAAAATTTGGAGAGCAACCACTTGATTGTAAACGTCCGAATGCCGGACTACAAGCTCAAGGCGTTAGATGTGTATAATGCTGTTATTGGTGTAAAAGATTTATGGAATGAGTTTGTTGCTATACTTGGAGTTACTGGCGGGCCAGGTAGCATAAAAGATGCAGTAGATGCACTTAAAGTTGGAAAATGGAAGCTGGGGTTCGCAGCATTAGTATGGGCTGTTGAGCTTGTGTTAGGTACAGAAGCAATAAACAAAAATGCGGATGACGTTTTGAGTGAGCTTATGTGGGCGATGAACGACCCGCCGGAACTTGTTAAAAATTATAAAATATTAGAAAAAGTAAAAATCAACAAGCGCCGAGATTTGTCAGCAACAATGTTTAACATATCAAATTTATTAAAAGTTTGTAGATTGACTAATTATAAGTATTGGACTGCAAGATTAAAATCTGACGAAAAAACTAGTAAAAAGCAGTCAGTCGCGCTACGGAAACACAAAATCATGTTAAGCAGAGATTTATATAGTTTAGAAAAGCAAATAGCCGCATTTTCTAATCACACAGAACGAGTTAAAACTTTATCTAAATATGATTTATCGGATCTGCGTGCCGCGAGGGTAAGCAATAAACAGGTAACATTACTTAAGAAAATAAATTATTTTGTAATTAAGAACGAAAAAACCTTCAAAAAAAGTTTTTACAGATTTATCACGTTCGTTAAACAGATACCGGAGAGCTAATGAACGATGACACTACTAATTTGGAAAATAAAACAGTTCCAAATTTGCTCGGACATGCCAAATTAAGAACGGCAATATGTTTGAGCGCATTAACAGCTACAGTTAGCGCTATCGCAATGGACGCATATATATATACTGCACATCCGCGGCTAGACATTTCTTATGTGGGAGCGATGACTATTAGCAGCTGGTTTATGGGCTTTTATGGTGCCATAACAGTAATTTCTTATGTAACGCACGATCAGAATAAACCAGACAATCAAAAATGAGTTTGTCATTGTTATATTAATACCACCAAAATACATCTGAAACTATTGCGTGCTAATTACAAAATACCACCACAACTAATATAAATCTTTCCATAAGACATTTTCTGAGTTGGGTTGGAATGTGTGGGATAATCGGCTATATCGGGCCGCGTAATGCCAGTGAGATTGTTGTCGAAGGCCTGAAAAAACTAGAGTATCGCGGGTACGATTCATTCGGCTTTGCCGTGAGGGCTAATCCGAATATTAAAATTCTAAAGCGTGTCGGCAAGATAGGCAGCGTTACTGTGCAGGAACTTGGCCTGCCAGAGTCTAATCTCGCAATTGGCCACACGCGCTGGGCCACCCATGGCAGCGTCACAGAAATAAACACCCATCCACATACTTCGCAGGATGAAAAAATAATAGTTATACATAACGGAATAATTGAAAACTTCCTTGCACAAAAAAAGTTTTTAGAGTCGCAAGGCATGGTATTTTACTCGCAGACAGACACAGAAATAATTCCAAAAACAATAGAGTATCACATGAAACGCGGCTATGACTTTGTCGAAGCCTGCAAGCGTTCGCTAACACATCTGGAAGGCCAGTACGCAATAGTTGCCCTGCACAAAGATGAAAACAAACTGGTGGCAATCAGAAAGGAAGCACCGCTCGTCATTGGTGTCGGGGAGGGCGAATTTTTTGTCGCGTCAGATGTACCAGCATTTTTGGAATACACAAAAAAAGTTATTTTTCTCGATGAAATGGACTTAGCAGTAATCGACAAAAACATAAGCGTGTTCAACCTAACAAAAAATTCTTTTGTTGAAAGAGCCATAACTAATATTGACTGGAACGCAGAGCAGGCCAGAAAGGGCGAGTTCGATCACTTTTTTATGAAAGAGGTTTACGAGCAGGCGAACACGCTCGAACGTGTTGCAAATATTGATGAGAGTTTGATAAAAGAAGTTGCGGAAGAAATCCGCAATGCTGAGGGAATTTTTTTTGTGGCCTGCGGAACAGCTTCATATGCATGTATGCACGGAGTTTACACATTTGCAAAAATTGCTAAGATGCACATAAATTTCTGCTTGGCACACGAATTTCCTAATTTTAAACATTTTCTGAATAACAAAAGTTTGGTTATCGCACTTTCGCAAAGCGGTGAGACTGCGGACACGCTTACTGCAATCCGCGCCGCAAAAGCAGCAGGCGCAAAAACAATTTCCATAACAAATGCCATGGGCTCATCACTAATGCGCGAGTCGGATAAGACAATATTAGCGCGGGCTGGCCCCGAAATCTGTGTGCTCTCTACAAAGGCGTACACTTCGCAGCTGGCAATCCTGACTCTCCTTGCC
>JACQKZ010000003.1 GCA_016204275.1 Nanobdellati archaeon
ATCTTACTTGATCTGCCCTGCAAGCCCTCAGTCACCGCCTCTTGCTTGATTAGCTTGCGGTTTTCCAGCTTGTCCAGCAATCGCTTGACTGTCCTGTCGGATTTCTTGCCGCCGGAGCGCTGGTACTCTTCATAGAACTCCCCGAAAATCTTGCCTGCGTGAATCTTGCACAAATCTAAAACCAATCGTTCCTCGTCTGTCAGGTCGGTTGACGCTTTTATCTTAATCGCGTCCGTTTTTGTTATCGCCTTTTCTGCGTGCTCGATTTTTATTTTCTTGCTGGCCGCGTTTTCTGCCAGCTCGCCAGCCACCTTCAGCAGGACGATGCCGATGCGGACGTCCTTGAACTTGAAGGACTGCTCTGCGATTTTCTTGACTGCCACGTCCTCCCAGACATTTTGGTAAAATGCATATTTGATTCGCTCGCGCAGGATGTCCTCTGTCTCCTGCAGCGAGTATTCCGGAAATTCCACGAGCTCGGGCAGCAGGCGCGACTTCACTCTTGGATCAAGGTCCTCGCCGAACGAAAAATCATTTGTAATTAGCAAAATTGCTTTCTTGGAAATCTCCTCTGACAGCAAATATAGGAAGTCATAATCCTCTGCCTTGTCAACCTCGTCGAATGTTAGGACGACGCCTTTCCTTTTCTTTATGATTTCTTTTACTTTTTCGAGAATTTCTGAGGTGTTCATGTTATGTGTGAATTTAAATCCCAAAGAGTGTGCGATGTTTGACAAGATTTTGAAGGTGGTGTTCTGTGTCCAGCAGTTCACAAAGACTGCGGGCACATTTTCTGACTCCTCGACTTCCTCTAAATCATACAATACGCGTTTTGTTGCGGCTGTCTTGCCGATTCCTGATGCGCCGCGGATTAGCAGGTTCTTGCCATTCCTATCCAAAAACAGCGGCTTGATTGCGAGAGCGATGTACTGTTGCTGGCCTTCCCGATGGGGTAGCAGCTTTGGCACAAAGTCTGGATCTAATGCATCGGGGTTTGAGAACAATGTTTCCGAACTTTTTAGTATGTCTGAGGCGATTGACATAATTTTAAAAGAGTAGATAGGCTTAAATATTTTATGGAGAAACCCTATGACTGCCACACGCACATTTACGACGACGCGTTTAGCGCGGACTTTGAGCAGATGCTAGCCCGCGCGAAAAAAGTCCTGTCCGGAATAATTGTTGTTGGCGAAGGGCCAGCTAGCAACAGGAAAGTTCTTGCCCTGTGTGCGCGATATCCGAAGTTTTTGTTCCCTGGGCTGGCAATCCACCCTGACAAAGTCCACACGCTAACAGATGCAGAAATAGATGCGGAAATAGATTTTATTCGCAAGCAAAAGAATTTGGCCTGCATTGGCGAGTGCGGCTTGGATTATCTTTGGGCGCGAAAATCTGAAAATTTTGAAGAAACTAAGCTGAAGCAGCAGGAAACCTTCTGCAAATTTATCGCGCTTGCGGACAAGATGAAACTTCCGTTAAACATTCATTCACGGCGCGCGGATTCTGTGGTTGTGAAAATCCTGAAAGAACTGCGGCCAAAGAAGGCAGTCCTGCACGGATTCTCCGGCTCGCTTGCGGAGGCAAAGGAGATGGTTACGCGCGGATATAAAATCGTAATCGGAACAAACTTATTCTTCTCCAAGGAAACTAAGGGCTATGTTGAAGGCCTGCCGCTTGAAGCGTTTGTTTTGGAAACTGACTCTCCGGTGCAGGCCCCTGTCAGAGGGCAGCGCAACGAGCCGGCCAACGTTTCGCTTGTTGTGAAAGAAATTACAAAGTTAAAAAACATCAATGAAGCAGATGTTATTGACTCCACAAATAATAGCGTAAAAGAAATATTTAATATTATTTAGTATTATTTAATGTTATTTATTGCTTCTAACCCTGCGCCAGTATCTCTCGTAATCTTCGAGGAATTTTTTAACTGCCTTGTCTTTCTTTACATGGTTATTTACATAAACCGCAGCTACGCCAAGAACAAAAATAACAATGAATGCTGCAATTAGGCTGGCTGGCTTAGCTGAGAAATAGCGAGCTGCTGGCAGGCCAAGCGTTGATACTACTTGAAATGATGAGCTGCCCTTTACTGTTAAGCCGTTTGTTTTTGCCACAACCCTAAATCTATATTGTCCGGATGGAAGTCCATGCGGAATGTTTATTTTTCTTACTATGCTCGTGGTAGTTTCAACAGCGATTGTTTCCTTGCCTATCGCGAGCTCATTGTCATCTGCATCAACAACAAAATAACTAATTGTGACATCTTTTCGACCAGGTGAGCCGAAATTTGACAATGTTATTGTTACTAAAATATCGCTGCCGCTATCTACGACGCGGTAGCCCTCCACTATATCAACTAACACATCCAAAAGCGGCGCGTTTGAAATCTCAAATTTATCTGCTGTAAATTCGTGTCTGCCGCCCGCAAAGCCTGTTGAAGCTGCTGTCCCGGACTGCCCGCCGAACACGCCAAAGGTTGAAAAGTGCGTTGTTAATCCAGTGACTTCATTTATTGATGTATTAACCGCGCCAGGCAGAATGTCCCAGTTTCCGCTCTCATTGTTAATACTATAAACACGCAGGCTGCTTTCATCTAAACCAGCTACATCAGAATCGTCATAATTAATTACTATTGTGGCATTTGCAAAACTTAGGTTGCTCTGAATCTCGAGGAATTTTCCTATTGACTCTTTTTGCAGCGGCTGGCTTTGGACTGGATTTGCGCTTTCTGCAGTCACATTCAAAAAGCCGCCCGATGAAGTGTTGGTGCGGAAAACCAGCGTAACATTCAATCCTGTTTGAAATGTTGTGTTAGCAGTCTGGTTGCTTATCTGCACGTCCTCGCGGAAGAAATTATTTGAACTTACAACAAAAAATCTGACACTGCCAGTTGCCGCGCTGCTTATTATTTCGTTTGTCAGCCCTTGGCTTACTATGACTGCGCCGATGGCCAGCAACAGCAGGACAAACAGATATGGCTTCATCGCTTTTTCCCCTTGGCCAGCCTTATGCCAATTACAATTAACACTGCAAGCAAAGCTACAAGCAGCCAGCTGAATTCAAAGCTTACAATCTGGATTTTGCCTTTTCCTGTCGAGGTTTTATTTTCGTAATGAAGCGCCGCCTCTATGTCATACTCGCCGGCATTTAGGCCGCGCGCGTCCCAGAAGATTGTTGATGTGCCTGCTGTGAATGGCTCAACTGAAAATTGCTGGCCCTGTGTTTCTGCGATTTTGTTTTGGTTTTTGTAAATCTTTACTTCTGGCTGGACATTTTTAATTGCCTCGCTCCACTGGCTTTCATAGTCTACCAAAATTTTTCCTATTGTGTCTTTTTTGATGTTATCGCCGTAAACTTTTATTATGTTTATTACTAAGTCACCAACCCGAAAATTTGTTTCTGTTGATTTTTTAATTCCATCGTAAGTTACTTCCGCGTTTGCATGGTACTTGCCTGCAACAAAACCGGATGTTTTTATTTCTGTCTCCATGATTTTTGATTCTGTTGGCTTGAGATTTGACTCAGACAAAATTGCTGCGGCTGTTCTTTTGTTTTTTGAATCAAATATTTCAAATACTGCCGTGATTTTTTCGATTGTTTCCTTGCCGCGGTTTGTAACTTTCAGGCTGAGCTGTGCTGGCTGGCCTGCATTCGTATTTTGTATGTAAAACTGGTCAATCGTCAGGTATTTTCCTGGGATTGGAACTTCTACTAAAACAAATAATTCAACTCCGACCCGTGCGCCGACTTGGCCGCCTGCGCCCGCGCTTTCAACCGCGCCGATCCTTACTTTATGCTGGCCAGGGCTCAAATCATCTGGAAGCTTTGCAGTGAATGAAAAGCCGCGGGTTTCTTTCGGCTTTATAATTGCCTTTGTTTGCGATAAATTAAAATATTTCGCGGCCTCTTCGTCGCCGGCAACGTAAAGCTCTATTGGTTTTTCTGCGTCTGCTTCATTTACGACAATAAACTCTGATTTGTACTCCTTGCCTTGTTCAAATGAAAGCTCGATTCTTGCCGGGCCTATGCCTAACGCATAAGTTGCCTGAAAAAGAAACAATGCTAGAATTACCGGCAGGAATATCTTGACGTGCATTTTACTCACCATGCAGGGCTTGCTGTGAATGTTACTGTTGAGGTTTTGTTGCCGACCGGCTCATGCGTAGGTACTGTTATGTTTATGTGGAAAAATAGCTGATTTATTGTCTGAAAGCTCAGGTTTGCATAATTTGGGACGCCTGGCGCCGCGAGCGGCATATTTGCCCAGCCGGTCGAGTTAATTGTTGTGTTTACCCTGCCGATTGTCGACGCATCGGAACAGTTTGCGCCCCACGGCGTTTCTGCCCCTGAAGCGTTCCCGCACCGTACCATGTAGTAATTGCTAGCTGCGGCGACAGTGCTAAACAACTGCGTTGCGGATATTGTTATGTTAACATCAATGTTGCCAGAATTATTTATTACAAATGGCCCTGGCCTACCTGCCACCTGTGCGGATGGCGGAAATGACGAATTCTGCTGGCTTGGCTGCAGCACTCCAAGATCAACCGTGTCGTTAATAAGTGTTATCTGAACAAGGCTTCTAACTGTAACATTTGTAACTCCAGTCGGCGCGCCTGTAATCTGCGCAGCATGAAAATTAACGAGGGTGAGCGAAGCGGCCATGAATAAAAGCAGTACAACTATTCTGGCGATGCCCTTATGTGTTACTGCCATCTCGGCCCCCTTGTGCCTGCTATCAAACCACTAACTGGAATTGTTACTTCTGTGTTTTCCTGCGTTTGATTTTCAGGTGCAACAACCTGCACCACGACTTTGCCTGTGGCCATCGACCTACTTGGCTGATCATACTGGCTGGCATAGGCAAAGGCAGCCGCTGTGAATAATATAAGGGCTAACATCAGCAATGCTTCACTCCACCCACTGTGGTTTTTAGTTCTGCGTGCCATTTACTTTTTCCCAAGCAGCTCTTTTAGCTTATGCTTTATAATTTCTTCTATGTCGTCTTTCTTGCCTTTTGTTGAAAGCTGTGACTGCATGTAAAACTCAAAGCCTTTTGACATCTTCAGGCCGCGCTCTGAACAGAATTTTTTATATTTATTATAAAGATTTTTATCTACAAACAGTGTGATTGCTTTTTTATTATCTGTTGCCATTATTTAACGTTATTTAATGGCATTTAACAGTATTTAAGTCTTTCTGAGCCTGCGCCAGACAAAAATTACCGAGTCTATTATTATAATAAATACTATCGCGGCAATAAGCAGGAAATCCAGCTTGGGGCTGGCAGGCACGTCAACCGCAGCGCTGCCAGTAATGCCAGATGAAACGCGGACTGACTTTTTTACCGAGCTTTTGCCGAAATAAACTACTACGTCTATTTTGTAATCACTTGCCTTTGCCAGAACATTGTCTAGCTCTGCTGTCAGCGTTTCCTCCTCTCCAGCTGGCACGGGTTTGCTGGCTGTTTTTACATTTCCCGCGCCAGTATCTGCTTCTATTTTAGCTTCTGCATACGCGTCCGCGGCGGCATTGCCTGAATTTCTTATGTTTACTTCTAGTTTAGCGCCGCCATCGCTTTTTGATATTGAAACGCCCAGCAACGCTATCTCTGCGGACTGCTGGCCTGCTGTATTTTGGCCGATTTCTCTGGTAGGATTTCCAGCCGAGCCAATGCGAAAAATTGTTTCGACAGCAGCAACCGCGGATATTTGCCCGCCGCCGGCTTTAACCGCCGCGCCGATGCGGGCTTCATCTCCTTTTGGAAGCGCTGCAGGCCAGTGCACTTTTATCTTAATTCTTTCCTCTTTATTTGCACCTAACGCCAAGGAATCTGACGGAAGTTCTATGTAACTTGCCAGCGGGCCTTTTTTGTATAATTTTATCTCATTTGCCTGCGGCGCATTATTTATAATTATTATTTCATACTCTGAAATTTGATTTGGCGTGAACTCTGCATTAATATTGCCAGGTGCAATCGCTACCGCTTCCGCAGCCTGCGGCAGCAAGAGCAAGCCAGCTAGCAATAGAATGCCTGCCATTATCATTCTTGTTTTTTCTTTCATATTTAATATTATTTAATACTATTTAGTACGCCGCTGCCGCGGTGAATGTTACTGTTGAAGTAAGGTTTGCCGGTGGCTCACCCTGTGGAATTGTAATATTTATGTGCGTCCTGATTTCATCGTTCCCATCTGTGAAATTAGTCATGTTGGCTATCATTACTGGCGAGCCTGTGAGCGGAATATTTAGGAAACTAGCAATCAATTCTATTGCGGCGTTCCGAACCGAGTTTGTTTCATTGACTTCAGATTTAAACTGGAAGTAACGGCTTGGATTCAGAATTGATGTGAATAAGCTATCTGCTTCTATTGTTATGTTAACTGCAAAGTTGCCTGTGTTGTTTATCACGAACGGCAGTGGGTTGTAGCCTGCGTCCGTTCCTGTGCTGTTAAAACCGCCTGGCTGGAGTGTGCTGAATTGCATTGGCGTGTTCGCGATTGATATGCTGACTGTTTTTAGCAGTGAGAAATTTTGTATGAATGTTACATTTGTGTTATTTGTGCTATCATTAAGCATAATATACCAGCCTATATTCTGCCCGCCTTCTAGGCTAAAGTTTGCCCACGTGAAATTTACAAGCTGTTTTGTTGTGTTTCCGCCAAGCTGCTGTGGCGAGCCGTATTTATTTGTCCAGTTTACCCACACGCCTGTTTCATTTGTCACAAGGTATGCCCATGTCAGATTTGTTTCATCCTGCGCCTGCGCGGACAGGTAAAGTTCCCCGAACTGCGAGACTGAGTTTGCGCTCTGGGCCTGCGTGTCCCAGGTTGGTGGGGTTGTGTCTACGCTTGAGCCTGTCGGATTATATGTCTGTTCAGTAGACCACGCGCTTCTTGCAAATCCAGTGTCTATTGTTTGAACATACCAATAGTATATTGTATCATTTGGAATCGCCAGCGAAACCCTCTGGCGCTTTTGCATGTTGCCGAACAACCCGCCAGCCGATGGACCAGCACCGCCATACGCGCCAGAAGTTATATTCTGACAGCCGGTGCATGTTCCAATACGCAGATTGTAGTAAAGTCCGCCAGTTGGTGTTTCTGTGTCTGAGCCCGCATTCCACGTGAAGTTTATACTGTTTAAACCATTTGAAACCGTACTAAAAGTCGTTGGCGGGCTTGGCTGTGTGTTTGTATTATTCAAGTGTATGTCGTTTGTATACATTTGTGTTACGTTCCGACCGCCAGCAGGTGTTGTCTGCCCAGTCACCAACAAATCTAAATCAGAATCGTTTGTAAAATCAGCAAGCACTATGTCGCCATGATTTGCTGAAGTAATTTCAGACTCGAACGGAATATTATTCTGAAAATTTGTGTTATTATTAAGATAAACCTGAACATCTGCTGCAGGCGTCGTTGCATTATTAAAACCCTGTGCAACCAAATCAAGCCAGCCATCGTTATTAATATCGCCAAACGCGGCATTGCCATTGATGAGCGGCGTAATATTGGCCTGCCATGTCGCATTTTCCATAAGCGCGGTTTTATTATTGATATAAACCCTTGCTGTCTGAGGTTGCCTGCCAGCTATCAACTGTATTAAATCCATCAGGCCATCGTTGTTTATATCTGCAGCATGCAACGTAGAAGTTGATGAATTAGTAAGATTAACGCCAAAAGTAACATTATAGTTGAAGTTTGTTCCGTTGTTTGTATAAATTCCTGTTTGGTTTGTCAGCGCCTTTTTGCCTGCTATCAGCAAGTCCAGCCTCGTATCATTGTCAAAGTCCGCAAGCACTATGGATGAGTAATTCAGTCCCATAAGCTCGCGGCTGAATGTTGCGCTGTAATTCAGATATGTATGATTGTTAAGATATACGCCAGTCCATGAAAAATGCCTTGTCAATGGTGCAGCCGCGAAAAAGAATTCTGCAGTACCAGATACTACTGCATCTGGCCAACCATCACCATTTATATCACCAACCGCTATCGAGCCGTTGTATATTGGTGTGAGGTTCGCGCCCCACGTGCTGTTTGCAACAAATTTTGTTCCATCGTTTGTGTAAACAAAAATCTTGCGGTTCGGCAATAATATTGTATCGTTCTGCCCGGAAATTATCAAATCGAGCCTGCCATCATTATCAAAATCCGCCAATGCCAGCGCCCCACCGCCAACTGGCGTTATATTTGCCTCCCAAGTCCTGTTATGTATCATGCCGTACAGATTATCACTTGTTTTTCCGTAAGTATACACGCGCGTGACTGGGCTCGGAATTGTTGTACTTAAATTCAATCCCATTATTACAAAATCCATAAAACCATCATTGTCAATATCGCCGGTAGCTATCGCACTTCTAGTAAGACCAGTTATATTGCCTCCGAATGTATTGTTAAGCCTCAAGCCTGGCGAGATGGTAAAATTCTGCCAGCCAGTGCTAGAATTAATATTAGCTGTGTCGTTCGCGTATATCCGCCACGACACCTTCTGGCCGGGCTTCGCAGTAATCAGTGTTATATTTGATGCTATGCCCGATGCTGGGTTGCCAGTAAAAAATGCTGCTGTCGAATTCACGTTTTTATCTGTGCTTTGGTTTAAGGAAAACCACTGGCTTGACAGCATGTTGTTGTCTGTGACCTGCGCACTAAAGTTTATCCAGTAGTTTTGTTTAATATCTTGTGATTGATTTGCCTGTCCGCTGCCTATTGACGGCGGCACAGAATCGTTGAACACCATGTATGTAAAAAATATTTTATTAATCCACGTCGCGCCTGTCCTGAGAGTGGCTGGCTGCGGCTCGGTCTGCGTACTTATTAGAGCAAATGTTCCATTTCCTGTTGCAGCTAAATTCGTATCGTTGTTAATCATAGAAACTGTACGGCGGATGAGCGAATTTCCTTTTATTACTTTTACAAACGAGCTGACTCCATCAGAAATATTTGTTGTTGTGTTAAAAAAATTCACGGTCGCATTTGACATCGCTATTGTGTAAACAAATGAACTAAGCCTGTTTGTTATTATGTTGAGGCCTGACGCTTCGGGTATTATAATATTTACGTTTGTGTTATTTGTATTCTGCTCCCACGGCGTGTTGTAACCGAAATATTGTGCAGTTTTCTGGTATGGGAATGCGGTTTTTGGGTAAGTGTAAGTAACATATAATATCGCGTGCGCAGAATCTGATGTGGCTGCAGAATATGTTACATTCAGCCTTACTATCGTGCCATTTGTCAGGCTTGCCTTTGCTTCAGTCAGATTGTATATGACATGATGCTCGCTCATAGTTTCGCCCGGCGAATTCAGCTGAAATTTTGTGCAGTTAACATCCGCGCTGCCGATCTTTCCGCAGACAAGCGCGCTACCAGCAGTAGTGGCTGTCCACCCGAGCACTGTATGCGCCCAAATCTGCTGCATTTGTGTGCCCGTTTCGGGCAAAAAGAATATTGTTGACATATTTTTTGTTGCTGTGCTTGGCGTATCGCCGCTGTCTGGCATCGGGTAGGCAACAGTCTTTGTAAGCGTGTTTTGGTTTGCCCGCGTATAGTTATAAGTTATAAAAATCTCGCCGCCGATTGGCTCAAAAACCTGGCCGGTATTATTAACTGTTATTGATTGCTGCTTGTTTACTGCAAAGTTTGTTCCGCTCAGATTAAAAAGAAATTGCGTGTCATAGGAAGCAGATGTTCCGCACTCGATATAAAGCGGTTTTGCCAAATCCGCACTGTTGCCGCTTATGTTTACATGCAAAAGCGCATCCGCTGTTGTCGCGCAGTCTACCCAGCCGTAAATAGCCGCCCATTGGCTAAGTATAGATTCATTTTCAGCAATAGTTGTGTTAAAATCCATGTTTATAGATTTAGCCGCTGCAATTGTAGTGTTCCAAGAATAGATTGGAAAAATCGCGGTGTTTATCTGCGATGGTGATGTGTCATCATATTCGTATGTTACCCATAAAACTGCATTATGCTGGTTTGTTGTCTCGCCTGTTACGCGCACAGATACATTCAGACCCATAGTTCCGGGCCAGCTGAAGCCTGTTAGGAATGGTGTAACATCTGCATAAACATAAAACGGGTATTCTTCTGCTACAGAGCCAAGATAGTATTTTGGCTTTGTATTATTTGCCACTGAGCGCTGCGTGCCGTTGACAAGCAGCGTTACATTAACAACCTGTACAGCTGATGCTGACGTAGCAACCGCCCTAAATTCTACCCAAGCGCTTCGTATTATCACGTTACTCTCTGGTATTGTTACTAAAGCCGAACTAGAATCCCAAAACGCGTTTGCAGCCACGTCAGACTGGGCATTCTGAAGGCGCTGATCGATGAAGTAACCCACTGTTTTAATCTGCTGGCCTGCCTCTGCAAATGGCATGGCAGCTATCAGCGAAAAAATCAATAGCAAAATCGCAATTATTAGTTTCATTTAAGCAGCTCCTGGATTTTCTTTTTTATTTTAATATCCAAGCTGGAAAAATCTGGGTTTGCAAGCTCACCTTCCATAAAGCGCTCAAACCTTTTAGAAGCAACTAGCCCGTTTTTTTCACAATACTTTCTGAACTGTTCGTAAAGTGCACTGTCTAAGAAGAAGGTTACTGCTTTTTTCTTGCAAGTATTTGAAATGGCCCGCCTCTCCCCGCTCTTTATATTTATGATTATTTATTTATAAATATATCGTTGCGCTAGGAAAATGTAAAATCGTCGATAAGAAATGAATCCCTGCCATTGTTCGCAGGGAAATTTCCAGTTAGCTTAAACTTAATAAATCTGGTTTGTGGCAGGGTTGTAAAAGTTACGCTTACTTTTTTCCACTGGCCGGCTTTTTGCGACTGAACAATTGCCAGCCCCGATGCCCAGACAGAAACATTGTCAAAATTTACTAAATCATCTGAGTCCAAGCCTAAAAAGTTTTCATCAAACTGCTGGAGCTGTACCGTTGCAAAATCGGTATCGCCGCCACTGCGCATATAATTTTCGCTGAATGATACAGTATGTGTGCTATCGGGCTCAACTGAAATTGTGGCACTTTCTATCCAATTATCTAGTTTTTCGTCCCGGCTAACAAGCTTTGCTGTGTCTACTAGCATAGCATTTCCGTGCACACCTCTCCCCTGCGCATCTGCAACATAGTAACCTGGATCAGTATCATCAGCATCCGGTGCGTAGAATAAACGATGCTCGTGTTTCAGATAAAAGCCAGCAGGCATTTTCACATTATCTGGCCTGCCAGCTTCGAAATCTGCTGAAAACGCGGGCCCGCCCAAAACGGCCAGTCCAGTTATAGCACCACTAGAAATGTTGAAACCTGCAAACACAACAGCAGATAAAATTATTACAAAGAAAAACGCCATGGCTCTTTGTTTATTATGTTTGTTGGTTTGTCCGGCCATACAAACATTAGTGCGGCGCATATTAAAAGTGTTGCTGTTCCATCAAAAAAACAAAAATACTCGTACAGCTATGCATACGAAAAGTCATCCAGATAGTACACGTCCTGGCCGACATTGTTAAGGTTGTACTGCTGGAAAGCCAGTTTTGCCTGTGTTGCACTTGCATCTGTTGTCAGCGTTGCTGTAACCTTGAGCCAGCCATTGCCTGCGGCCGCGCTGGAGACTGTAACGTAATCGCGTATGCTTACCGCTTCAATGGCATTAAAATTTATCAAATCGCCGGTTTGCCCAAGGAAGTTATTCGCATCATCTAGCTCATAATAATAAATAATGCCAAAATCAGTTGAATCCTTGTTTGGCAGGTATTTTGTGTAGAATGTGAAAGTATATTGCCTGCTGCCATTCACTGCGAATGCGCCAGTTTCAAGCCATGTGTCCGAACTGAACACTTCTGGATGCATTATCGTAGCATTGAACTTCAAGCTGTGCAACAACGTAAAAGCAGTATCCTGTGAATAAACGTCGTACGGTGAATCCGCTAAATCATCTGCATTAAATGTTTCAAACGTATTTTTTAAATAAACTCCGAGCGGCATACTTGTTTTACTTGCCCGCGGCAGTTCAAAATTGTTTGAGTACTGGCCTATCGGATTGCCGACCGGCGCGTAGGTAGAAAAATGATCAACGACTGCCCATACGTAATGTTTTTTCTTGTTAACGCCGGCATTCAGCGGCACTATCCAGTTATTAGCAGCGCTATCCCAGAAATTTAATTTCAACGAACTTTCAGACACATAATTTTTCAGTTTCGCAGGATCATATTTTACCCGAATTTCTGCGTGATCGAATGGCTTGTCTGCTTTTATATCAAAAAATTTGTCAAGCCCGCCATATGTTCCGTCCCTATTAGGATCGATTATTGTTGGATCTATTATTGGTTTTATAGTTACATTCAGTTTCTGTGCTGCCCAAACATAAACCGTAACGCCGAGAGTGGTATTGCTAAATGTATATTTACTTAATGTTATAGCGGACGCTGATGTGCTCGAAGTGCTAAAATCTGCATCACTATTATCATCTTTATCTTCTTTTGCAATAGCAACAGAGCTAACTAGTAACAACGCAGTTAAAAATATCCCGAACAGAAACAGTGCTTTTCCCATGCTTACCACTTAAAACATTATATGTGCTATTTAAAAAAATTTATTTGCTAGCCAATATACTGAGTTGTCTCGCTTTTCTGCTTTTGTATGTCCGTTGCCTGCTTTGCCTGTTCAAGCAGGCCCTTAATCTGATCTTCTATCTCCGCAGCGCGCTTGAGAAGCGGGGCAGAGTCAATATCTAAGCCAAGATATTTGTCAAGAACCTGAATTATTTTTGCTGCCGCGCGGTTGTCGGGCAGCTTGCCCTGTGCCTCTGCAAAAATAAAGGATGCCTTGATTTCCTTGTCTAGCTTGTCAAGCAATGCACCTGACACGCCTAGCACGATGCCGTCCTTCAGCGGAAACGCACCCGAGGACTGCAGCATTTTTCCCCTAGCCTCATCGTTTGAAAAAAAGTATGCATCCGGCTCTTCCTTCTCGGATTCTGGCGAGCCGATGCCTTCTATCGAAATAATTTCCTTTGCATTTAATTTTTTATAAAGGAATAATATCGCATCTGCAATCTCCCACTCTATGTTTGAAACGCCGGCTATCGCTTCCAAAATTACTAGGTTATATTTTTCGTTGTAGAGAATATCTATTGGCTGGATTACGCGCTTGCCGTGCACGATCGCCATCGGCGCTAGCGCGGGACTCCAGATTCTTCCGATTTGTTTTAGCTTCAGGTGATCAACTAAATACTCAACTGCAATTGTTGAGACAAATCCGAAGCCTGGAAAGCCTTCTATAATTGTAGCCTTCTGTGGTTTCTCATTGAGTTCTATCTTCATCATCTTATTTTAAACCCCTGCGAACCGAGATTCGCAAAAGCGCAAGCTTTTGTGTTTTCTCATTGAGCTCTATTTTCATCATGGCCAATTGTATTTAGTGCTGTGGCTTTTAAAATATATGCTTCTATTTTAACTATTGTTTAAACCAAACAGTTTAGTCAAAAATATATAATGTAGCAAACAATTACCGAAAGTTTTATAAATACATATTACTATTACTTTGTAGTGATTTTTGGCGCAAGCCAGATCTCACACCTCCAACTCGGGCTCGCGCAAGCGGGCCCTTTTAATACTAATAAATAAGTGTAGAAACAAATGGCCCAAGCAGATTATACGTCACCGCCCGGAACACCACCCTTTTCACAACGAACACCTAGCGGCGTCTTGAGTTATGTTTTACAGGCATTAGAGGCTAACGGTACACTAAATCCACGAGAAACAGAAAGACTTAGTGTTTTAGACAGTTGGGGCGCTCGCTCAGTAACAGCTAAAGGCTTACACTTCAGTGTCCTTAACGACGGAGATGGCTGTCACATAGGCACAGTTGACACTAGTTTGCCAGAAGAGGACCAAATTCCGCATGCAATTTATGACGGCGAACTCCCGAGAACGCAAGCAGAAGCAAATGGTCTTGTGGCCATGATTGCTATAGCCTGTGCATGATTTCCCAAAACATTTATAAACCGCATTTATGTTTTTAACAATTCACATTAAGCGCAAAGTTCTTAAATTGTTGCAATCCGCCTTTATCATGCGCCCGTTGTCGGACATATTCGCTTTTTTAGAAACTACACAAAGAGAGCTTTCGCACCTGCTGGCCGCGCCGATCGAATCAAAAATCAGTGTTAAAAACGGCGCAATAGAAACAAAATCACACTTGGTGAGCGCAGGCGCAAATTATATTTTGCTTTACGACAGATACGATTTTGAAAATGGTAAAAAACAATACCTGCAACGGGTCCGCCCGACAGTGCCATGTAACATAAGGCAATTGCCTTTTGAAAATGCGAGAAAAATTGAGGCGGGGCTGTTTGGCTTGCTTGTGCACTTTTCAATTATTGCGTCTACAGCCAGCCGCCTTGGCCCTGCCTATGTTATGGGCGCGGAAATACAATACAATAATTCCGAATTCGGGATTAGTTGCTGTTCTGCCTCTGATGACAGCAAGCTGAGCCTATGCCAGCTACACAGAAATACTAAATTAAAACAATTTCCTTTGGGCCTGCCGAACACCCACTTATCGCATATCCCGGGCGCAAAAGAAGTTCCAAAACAATTCGAAGATATTCTCAAAAGCCTCGATACAGATGAAACTGTTATGATCGATCCAATGTACAACTGCGTGCTTTTTACGCGCCAGATAAAAGCTGACACAAAAACAACCCTTTCCGAATATTTTAGCAAATCCTCGCATGTGTCCGATGCGGCAGTTAAGGTAATTGACGATATGTGTGAAGAGCTTCTGGCAGGCAAGGCAAGCAAATACACTGCACCTTAGAAACCGTTCTTATAAAAACCTTTATAAACCAATTATTTGAGATTTGACTGCTAGCGGTCAAAGTGGCAGGGCAACACCCGTTCCCTTTTCGAACACGGAAGTTAAGCCTGCCAACGTTTTGGTTTGTACTGCGTCGTACGCGGGAATACCAGAGAGCTGCTGGCATTCAATACTTTTTTATACGCTGATAGTTATCACAAACCATGGGAAAGGCTGGCCTGGCATTCGTTCTGCTGATTGTACTTGTGGCCAGCGCTATCTATGTAACTGGCCTCGGGGACGACTTGATGCGAATAACCGGAAACGCTATCAAAGAAAAAGTTCTTGACAAATTACAGAGCGTGGAAAATACCGCAGAAAAAAATCTTGGAAATACAATCGGCGGCGACAAAATAAAAATCAACCTGACAAACCCGTTGACCGGCGATGCGATAGAATATTCGTGCGAGAAGGGAATAAAATGAAAAGATCGATTAGAAATCCAGCTTTCTGGACACAAGCATTTTTATATAAAAGAAAAGAAAAAAGAAAACTTATTGGTAAAAATCCTGAGAAAATTTTCTTGGATTTGGTTGTAAAAAATCTCAGCAAAACAAAAAGTTTATTAGACATTGGGACTGGCTTGGGCAAAACGCCGATTTCACTTGCCAAACATACAAAAGATGCCTGGGGCATTGATCCAGCACGCAAACTGATAAATTATGCAAAATTACGTGCCAAAAAATTACACATTAAAAATATACATTTTGAAGTTGCGGACGGTCGTAACCTGCCATTTGAAAAAGAAAAATTTGATATTGTGATAAGCCAGCGCGGGCCAGTCACAGATAATGTTGGATTTGCGCGCGAGGCATTCCGGGTTTTGAAAAAAGGCGGTCAACTCATAGAAATTACAATCGGCGAGCAAGATAAAGAAAACATAAAAAGAACTTTTGGGCGTGGGCAAAATTACTATGGATTGATAAACAAAGTTAGCAGCGCAAAAAATAAAAAACAATTATTAAAAAAAGCTGGATTTAGAAAAATAAAAACAAGATATTACAATCTCACGGAATATTTCGCTGCAAAACATGATTTGATCCTGCGCTTATTGAGGACGCCGATAATACCAAACTTTAATCTCAAAAAAGATTATAAACTTATAAACAAAGTTATTAATAAGTATTCTACCACGAAAGGTATTAAAACAAATGCGCATAGGCTGATTATTATCGCTAAAAAATGATTCACCGCAACCAAGACCCGAAGCTCCAGCAGATTGCCGCAGAAAGAATTGACATTTTATTTAGGGAGGCAAAGCTGAATCCAGAGTATGCGAACCGCTACGTATTTCTTGCCCGCAAGATTGCGATGAAGCTCAACGTGAAAATCCCAAAGGAGTACAAGATGCGCTACTGCCACAAGTGCTACAAATACTTCAATTCAAAAACTGTTGCAGTCCGCACAAACGCAAAGACAAAAGCGGTTGAGTACAAATGCCTTAATTGCAAACATGTTAATCGGTATGGATATTCTAAAGAAAAGAGTTAATTATGTATTTGCACGCTGCAAAATTTCTTTTGGTGAGAGCGATACTATTTCTCGCACGAGTCTTTCTAAGTCGGGATAGTGTGCGCCTAATGCTTTTTCTAAGTGCCTATGGTGAAAAGTTTCAAATCTTTCCGCGCCTAATTTTGTGAGCATTGGTGAAGCAGGCGTTTCACTTCGGCTGAGATCGTTGTGCAATAATAGCCGGTGTCCCATAATTTTAAAATCTTCTTGCAATTGTGCAGCGTATGGCCCAAAAACTCGTTCAGCAAATTTGTAGCCCGTTGTAAACCCACGCGCATTAAGCTCTTTTTCTATTATTGAAATTGCATAGTGTTTTCCCCAAGTATCCAAACTTTTTCCAGTGGAATCTAATGAATGGTAAAACCAAAGTAAAAACCCGTGTTTATTTATATTATCTAGTGTTTGCATGAATATTCTAATAATTTAGACTTAATAAATTTTATTGTGCGAATACTGCAAATATTCAAAGAAAAAGTTACTTAATTTTATTTATCTCAAAAAACTCCTTCTTCCACTTGTAATTCTGAAACAGCAAATCATCCCGCTTGCCTGCCAGCAAGCTCAGCACCCAAAGGACTTCAATAGAGCAGAGCCCATTGTCTGGCCTGCCTGCCTTCCAAGGGTAGGCTGACTTGAAGCCATCCACCCGAATTTTCTTTAGGTGGAATTTTTGCTCAAGCCTCGTGTACATCTTGCGGGCCTTGCGCCAGTTGGAATCAACCAAAAGTATTTTTTCACCCTTTTTTATTTTAATGATTGGTTCGCCATCCGGATGCAACAACAGCATGCCAGAGAAATCGTATTCGTCAAACTTCAGCCTGTCAAGAAAATCTATGCCGGGTTTTCCTTTCAGCGAAATAATACTGCATTTCTTTTCGCTTTCCTTATAGTCTTTGAGTATGAATATTTCCATAAATACTGTTAGATTTTATTTTTTATAAAGCTTACACTAATCCTTGGGCAGGCATTCCCTACCAAGATAATCTTCCATGGTTTTTACATCTGGTGAGGGCAGGTGTCTACTTACAAAAATCCTCAGCGCAGATGGTATATTCAAGTCCGCTGAAACTTTATTCACTATGCGTTGTGCAAGGTCCAAATATTTCTGGCCTTCTTTAGTGGGTTGGCCGAAACTATCGCGCTTAGCAGTATAGAGCGTAGAATTATCGTTCACACTAACGTCTTTTGCTATTGGAATCTCGTGTTCGTTGTATTCGCCGGTTATTGTTATGGGCTGCTTGCCAAGCATAACAATGGTAAATCTGCCACTGGCATCTTCAAAGTGGCTAAAATGTTTGTATTCAAATTTAACACTTTTTATACTGACAGAAAAACCCATTCCGTTGCTGTCAATAATCAGTTCAAGCCCGTTGCCATAAGGTATTTTCTCATCTTCACCCATGCACCACAACGCAGCATAAAAGTTATAAGGCTTTCGGCTTGCAAAGAATTTTAATATATCTAAGTCTTTGTTTTTATATGATAAATTACTCAGTTGGCGCCGTGCTTGCAGGCCTGCATGCGCGCGGCAGAGCCGGGCCGGAGAAAAGTTATGAAAATAAAGCATAAACTTCTAATATTTATTCTCACATTTGCAGTCGTGTTTGGCGTCTGGTCTTTGTATGAAAAAATTACAGTTACTGGCTTTGCAACTGCGAACCAGGCCGCCAGTTCTTCTGCTCCAGAGGAAAGTGGGCCTGCCATCCAAGTTTACTTCTGCCCGCGCGATAACTGTGGCGAAAAATTATCAAGCCTAATTAGTTCCGCGCAGGAAGTTGAATGCGCTTTTTATAATTTAAATCTAAAAAACGTAAAAGATGCAGTAAAATCAAAACAATATAAATTAATTGTTGATTCCGACGGAAAAAAATATATTTCTGAAATGGATTACGCCGCAAGGCCGGAAGGAAGCGGGCTAATGCACAATAAGTTTTGTGTGTTTGATAATGACACTATTTTAACTGGCTCGTTCAACCCGACAAATAAACAAAACACCGTTGACAATAATAATATAATTATAATTAACTCAAAATATCTTGCTGAGAATTATGGAGCGGAGTTTGAGGAGCTGTGGGCTGGCCAGTTCGCTACCGGCAACCCAACGAAATACCAGAAAATTATTTACAACAACGAAACCATAGAAAATTATTTCTGCCCGGATGATGACTGCACCTCGCATTTAATTAATGCACTATCTGGGGCGCAGTCCGAAATAAAGTTTTTGGTTTACGTGTTTACAGAAAACAAAATTGGCGATTTGTTACTTGAAAAAGTTGAACAAAACATTTCAGTGCGGGGCGTGTTTGATAAATCACAGGCTGGCTCGCAATACTCGGAGTTTCCAAGGCTGAACGGAACAGCAGACGTGCGGGTTGAGAACTCCAAGGGCCTGCTGCACCACAAAGTTTTTATCATTGACAGAAAAATTGTGGCAACCGGCTCTTTCAACCCAACATTGTCAGCAAACACAAAGAACGACGAGAACTTGCTTATAATTCACAGCCCCGCGATTGCGGAAAGGTATTTAGAGGAGTTCGAGTTTGTGTGGAAGAATGAAACAAATGTTAGTTAAGGTAAAACCAAACTCGCCGGAAACAAAAATAGTTTCAGAGAACGGCGCAGAGTTAGTCATTGCAGTCCACGCGCCGGCAGAGAACAACAAGGCAAACATCGAGCTGATAAAATTCCTTTCAAAGAAGTTTGGGGCGGATGTGAGGATTGTGAGAGGGCTGAGGGGAAGGAATAAGATTGTTGAAGTGCGATAGATTTTTAACTTTGGTTATTTGAGATTGAGTATGGCTTTGCAAGAAATACAAAAAGAGATTTTCAAAAACAAATTGGCGCGGGGATTTAACACAACAGATGTTGGCAAGGAAATAATTTTAATGACAGAGGAGCTTGGCGAGCTGGCCAGGGCATACAAGAACAGCGACAAGAGGCCTGCCCGCGAAATCAACAATCGCGAAGAAATTATCGATGCAATCGGCGATTTAATGGTTTACTGCCTTGGCATGTGCGAAATGTTGGGAATTAATAGCGAAGAAGTTTTAAATAAAATAATCGAAAACAATAAAAACAGAAAGCATAGCGGGCAGATTTAAGGATTGTGAGGGCGTTGGAAGGAGAAAGGAAGGTTGTGGCGAGCGATAACTAGATATCATAAATTGCGTTAGTATTAGTTTATACTTGCTTTGAGAATTTTAACATACCGCTCTCTCTCTTGCGCAGTGATTTTTCTATCCGATAAGATTTTCCCGCCGGTGATATTAGCTATGCTACGAAGCTTATCTAAGTAGTATCTGTATCCATCAAGCTCAGAAGTAATATCTCTATCTAGCTTTAAAAGTGCTTCATCAGCAGCCACAATCTTTTTTTCGTAACTGGATATGAATGGGCTTTGCGGCTCTGATTGCCGCAAGCTTGCCAACTTACGTTCAAGTTCTCTTTTTTGGCGCTCTATACGTTTCTTTTCCATGGCGAGGCGCATAGTTGTTTCTCTCAAGCCAGCCAACATTTTATTAATATGTACTGAATTCTGGAAAAATCTTCGTATAGTACCGTCATCTAGCGCATCAACTGCGTCAGCAGTCTTTGGAAAGATACCCAGCTTAGCTTTTATTGATGATAAACTGACCATGATAAATAATACTAAATTGTTTATTTATAAATCTATCGTAATTAAACCTTCTTCTCAATCTCCCCCACCACTTGCTCAATAAAATCCTTCACCGTTACACCGAACTGCACCTTTGCAGTCCCGCGCTTCCAGATAACGACTGAATTGTTTTGCTTTCTCTATCTCGGATTGCTAATGTATGCGAAGTTGTTATGCGACTTTCAAAGCCTTATTCAAAGCAGCATTAATTTCTTCTGTTTTCATTTTAGTATCTGTGAGTATAACTTTTAAAGAGTTAAGCCGGCCATAAAGTGGATTTTCTGTAAGATTTGTGTTTAACTTTCCTATTTTTGCCTGCTCATCTGGGCTGCTTCTGTGCTGTAAACCCATTCCAAGTTGTCTGCGGTGCATAAGGCTTATTTTTGTCAGAACGATTGCGATATCCCGTATGCATTCGTCTAACTCATTTTTTGCAGTTTTTAGTATTGTTTTTGCTGATGTGTCTAACGCAAGAACTCGCGTCATTAATTTTGCGTCATATAGGTCGCGAGCTTGTTTAAGTGACTCTATGATTGCAAGCTCTTCTTGTTCTAATTTCATAGCATCATTTTTATGTGCTCGTATATAAATCTTGTTGTATGGCTGCGTTGCAACTAAAAGTTAATTAAACCTTTTTCTCAATCTCATCTTTGACTTGCCTTACAAACGCATCAGTTTTAATTCCGAACTGCACCTTTGCAGTCCCCCTCTTGCGGACAGCAACCGTTCCTTTTTCCTCTTCCTTGTCGCCGATTACTAAAATGTACGGGATTTTTTCCAGCTCGGCTGCGCGGACTTTGTAGTCCACGGTGTTGTTGCCGTAATCCGCTTCTACCCTCAAACCAGCGCCAAGCAATTCTTTCTCAATCTTCTGGCAGGCCGGAATGTTCCTGTCAGTGAATGACAAAAGTTTCACCTGCACCGGCGAGAGCCAGAGCGGGAAAGCGCCCGCGTAATTTTCTATCAGGAATGCCATAAATCTTTCGTACGAACCCAAAATCGCGCGGTGAATTATCACAGGGTTTTCAACTTCATTCTTCTCGTTCACGAACTCGAGCCCCATCCGCTTCGCGATCATTATATCTACCTGCACGGTTGCGATTGACTCCTCACGGCCCAGCACGTTTTTGATTTGCACGTCAATCTTCGGCCCGTAGAACGCGGCCTCACCAATAACTTCGCGCAGTTCTATTTTTGCGTCCTTTGCTGCACTGCGGATCTGCTGGGCAGCCCACTCCCACTCGCGAATGTCGCCGCCGAACTTTGCCTTCTGTTTGAAATCTGGCAGCGAGAGGCGGAACCAGAAATTTTTTATTCCCATGGCGCCGTAAACTTCCTTAAACAAATCTATTACTTTGATGATTTCATTTTTTGTCTGCGCCTTTGTACAGTAGTTGTGCGAATCATTTTGTGTCATCCCGCGCACACGCATTAAACCGTAAGCCGCGCCGCTCGCCTCCTTTCTATATAAAGTTCCTGCTTCTGCTAATCTCAACGGCAAGTCCCTGTAAGAAGTAACAAGATGTTTGTAAATCATGTGGTGGTGCGGGCAATTCATCGGCCGCAAATAATATTCCTCGTTGTCGATCTTCATCGGCGGATACATATCGTCCTTGTAGTAGGGCAGATGGCCTGATGCAAGGTACAATGCGGACTTTGTAATGTGCGGTGTTGAAACATATTTGTAACCATACTTGATTTCCAAGTCGCGTATGTATTTCAGGAGAACTTGCCTGACAGCTTCGCCGTTCGGCAGCCAGAGCGGCAGGCCTGGGCCTACCTCTTCCGCAATGTGAAATAATTTTAATTGCTTTCCAATTTTTCTGTGGTCGCGCTTTTCTAACTCAACTTGAATCTTCAGAAATTCATCCAGCTCTTTTTGGCTCGGGAAAGAAATTCCGTAAATCCTTTGCAGCTGGCCCTTGTTAGAATCACCGCGCCAGTACGCACCCGCGATTGATAATAATTTCACGACGCCGATCTGGCCAGTGGATTGCACAACTGGGTTGTTGCAGAGGTCATAGAAATTTCCGTGCTTGTGGAAAGAAACTTTATCCTCTTTCACATCATTCTTCAAAATATCTAGCTTGAATGGCTCCTTCGCCAATAATTTTTCTGCCTCCTTGCGCGAGAGGAAGACGTGCTCGTACTTTGAATCGTCTTTGATGATTTTTTTCATCACATCTTCAATCTTTTTCAAATCGGCTTCGGCAAATGGCTCTTTTTTGTCGAAGTCGTAGTAGAAACCATCATCAATGGCTGGCCCGATTCCTAGCTTCGTGTCAGGCCACAGCCTTTTTACTGCATCCGCCAGAACGTGGGATGTGGAGTGCCAGTAGGCCAGCTTGCCTTCCGCATCCGCGAACTTCAGAATCTTGATTGTTGCGTCTTCGTTGATTGGGTCGGGCAGGTCCTGAAGTTTATTGTTGACTTTTATCGCTAACGCCTCTTTCAAAAGTTTCTGGGAGATTTGTTTTGTTATCTCAAGGCCAGTGATGCCTTTTGGATAGTCTTTGCTAGTGCCATCGGGAAAGGTTAGCTTGATTTTAGCTGCAGCCATCACCTAAGCTAAAGAATTGGGATTTTAAATAGTTTGGGTTGTTAGGTGAACAGTGCCTGCTCAAAAAAACTTCTGGGCGACACCTGTTGACGGAGCCAGTTTAAGTTCAATACCACGTGGGCTAGCTCATGCGCGATTATGCCCCTCAACCCGCTCTCTGTCTGCAAGGCCTGCCACCCGACATACACATTGTACCCTTCATACCTACGCCCCGCACGCGGAACAGACGTAGTCATACTTCCACCGGGTTTACCCAAAAATGGATCGAAAGTTATTGTGCTATGCATGCCTTTTAATTCTGGAAACTGTTCTCTCACCTCTGCGTGCAAACGCGCTAATTCGGCGGGCGAGTATTTTTCTTCTGGTGGCATACAAATATATAAAGGCAAGCAAATTTAAATCTATCTATAACTTAACCTTATCTGGCGGAAGCAACAGGCCCGGAAAATTTTGCTCTTCTTTTGCCAGCCAGTCTTTTACAATTCTGGCTACCTCTTCCTCTCTACCAGCAAAACTAAAACTATTATCTTTGATCTCAACAAGCTGGCATTTGGGAATAATCTTCTGCAACGCCCGCGAGTTCTTGACTATTGCTTGTATTACATCTTTATCCCCACGTGGCAAGGTTTCGTCAAGTGTTCCGTTGATTATTAAAACTGGCACAGATATTTTCCGAAATTTGTTGTCTGGTTCAATATCGGGTGTTAAAAGAACTAGTGCCTGCGCGCCGAGGTAAAATCTCCTACCATCCGAGAACCCGCAATGAACATCTTCTTTTCTTAGCTGGCCCTCTAACACTACTTTAGCACCAAGGGATTTGCCGATGAGAATATATTCATCCATGGTTTCGTCTAAATTAAATCTTAAATGAATATTCCATAAGACTTCGCTGCTTACCTCATTCAACCAAGCCGTGTTCCCTAGGACTTTTTCAAATGCATTGAAGAGCCGTTCGGTATCCAGGGGTTCTAGATCCGGGACCAAGACAGTTCGGGTTACCATACATCCCATAGTCCCTTAAACCTTAAATACTTTTGCACCATCACTATTTCTATATTACTTACGTAATCTTTATTAATACACTCGTCTAATATATTATCTACTTAAGCCGAAAATACAAATCGTGTTTAGTGCGAAAGCCAGAATAGCAAAAATCGCAATATTGCACTCAATAGAAAACTTTATATAATACGTTTGTCTTACATATTAGAACAGTGTTTCGAAAATTAAACAATGGGAAATATAGAAATTTCACTATGGTAGGCCGCCCCCCAAAAGCAAACCAAAAGATTCTGAAGAAGCTCATGCAAGCCCTCGCAGCAAATCCGGAAGGCCTGTGGGTGCGCGAGCTAGCCCGCATTACAAAGCTGGACAAATCTACTGTTTCTCTTTATTTAAGAAAGTGGCTCTGGGAAGACTTGGAGATCTTCCACGGCAGTCCAAAGCCGTTCAAACTCGTTCGTTTGAAGGCATACAAACATGATGAGAGCGGGCACGGAATGAAAGCGGTTACCGGCGAAGAGGCGGTGGCAAGCTATATTGGTTAGAAAGCTTTTTAAATACTCTATATTGATAAGTTATATGGCATCCACAGAGCACGCAATATCCATACGACCGGCTTTAACTACAGCACAATTTCAGACTCTTAGAAAGTACTATCCAGATTTGGATTTAAACGCCGCAGAAACCGGAACCGCTTTACGGGTCGACGGGCTTTCATCCGCGGACCGAATTCAGCTTGAATGGGATTTAGAGTTTCTCGCGAAAAATCCAAACATCGCTTTGGAGAACATTTGCAACAGGCTTGGCAGCTGGCCGGAGAATAAAGAACGTTTGGTTTCTGGCAGGGATTATATTCCGCAAAACCAATCGCAAGAAGAACTTTTGAGCTGGGCAAGAAAGCTTGCCGGCTGGGGTGACTTTTCGCAGGCGGCCGGCCTTTTTGTGCAGGGGCCTGCTGGAATTGGAAAGACACACATTTCTATTGCGCTGGCCAAAGAATTTATGGCGCGTGGATTTGATGCGCGCTATGTAGTGGCAGATAATTTAAATTATTATAACGCAAACGATCGCGGACCTAACCAAGCGTGGGTAATTGATGATTTAAATTCTGGCTATGGCACGCATGCTAGCTGTTTCCTAGACATCGTGCTAAACGCAGCGCAAAAGGGCGGCATAGTTTTTGTTACTAGTAATTCGACATATGGAGAAATAATTGCTCGGTGTTTTGGCTATAAATATAATGGCGAAGCAGAACTTATGAAATATCGTAGCAGAACGGGCGCGATGTTTAAGTTAATTAATGTCGCCGGAACAGATCGCAGGCAAGCAACTGCATGGCATACGCAAGTTTAAAGAGTAATTAGATAAAAGTCAGGCGAAGTGCTGAGTTATATTGGCTAAGCCACACCATACTTTGGTAAAAATTTATCGAGTATTTCTTTTGCCTGCTCAGAATTTTTTTTGTTTTGTGCTAACGCAGACACGCTTCTCAAAATTTGAGTAATGTGTTCTCGAGCACAGCCACCATCGCCACAGTAGCCATACTGTATGGCCAGCTCATTGTAGTGAATAGCAAGCGCACATCTTTCAAGCAAAATATTATCTCCTTGCACGTCGTCTGTAATTGACAAAACAAATACTACCACGCCCAAATCATGATAGGCTTCTGAATTAGCGGGGCTTTGTATTACTAGCTCTTCAAGAATAACCTTAGCATCCAAAAATGCCTTCAGACGGTCTTCTTTCGCTGGCAAATACATTCCACCATGCAGTATTTTTTTAGCCTTTGCTAATTGTATGCTAGGCGTTTCCATATTGTGTCACAATAAGTATTCTTTAAAAGCCTTTTGGCATGCAGCAGGCCAAGTTACGCCAGATGATTCAATGGACACCCTCGCAAAAACCATTTAAACTTTTGCTGCTGTTTGCCTGAATGGCTGGCCAGGAAAGAGCGGCATACCTTAACGAGCTGGCATCCAGGCTTAAGCTTAGGTCTGCAGACGTCGGGGCAAAGCTCGAGGGCAGCTCGCCACCATCAGTCTTTATTGGTAAGTTCGGCTACCCAAAGGTTTTTGCAGGCCCTATGCTCACACAGCAAACAGGCGACACTTCAATTCTCGACTCACCGGAAGAGTGGATTCCGGCAGGCCTTACTACTGAAAAAATAGCAGAACTCCGCATTCAGCTTGTCCGCGGCAAGGAGCTTGTTGGAATAAGAGATTTCAAAAACAAAACAGTCCAGAAGGTTCAGGAAGTCGCGCTCGCAAAAAAATCTGTTTATTCTGACGTGGAATTTACAAAAAAACCGCACGGAATTAGTTTCAGCTTTGACGACTCACACCAGCCCTTTGGGCCTTCAGCGCCATTAAAAAACTTTGAAAAAGAAAACTCAAGGTTCGAACCCCATCTAGAAAAGGCATATTATGACATAGATTTAAAGGCTGTAAATGCAGTTACTGAATTATATAACAAAGGCCTGCAGTTCACCCAAATCCAAAAGGCATTTTCGGTTGGCGCGTTCGGCCGCGAGAAAAACAGGCGGCTTGTCCCGACAAGATGGTCTATTACTGCAGTCGATGATATTTTGGGGAAATATTTAGTTCGCAAGGTTAAGGAGAACCCGCTTATTGACAACTATTGTGTTTACGAATTCTCCGCGCTAAATAATTATTTTGCGGTCATGTTTGCGCCAACAATCTGGCAGTACGAGTGGACTGAAGCGTTTATCCACATTCTCGGAAACGAGGAAATGATTTTTTCGGATTGGGAGCCTGCCACTGGGAAAAAAGAATACTCGCCCGTCGGCGGGTGTTTTTACTCTGTAAGATTTGCAGTTGCTGAGAAGCTTGCCGCGATTGGACGGCAAGCCTCCGCGATTGTTTTCCGCGAGGCCTACCCAGGATACATTCCGCTCGGCGTATTTGCATGCAGGGAGATCACCAGAAACGCGCTAAAGCAACAGCCAAAGGAGTTTACAGATTTGAAATCTGCGCTTACTTATATTAATTCAAAGTTGCAGCTTGGCATGGATCGGTTTAGGCAAGAATCAACTTTACTGCAAGGGTTAAACTTGCAGACCAGCCTTGCTAAATTCTTTTAGAAAATCTTAAAAGCCCTTTGCTACTTCAAAAACTATGGCAACTGTCCCAAACGTGTGGTGGTTGAAGATTAGAATGTTATTGCTAGTTGCAGTCCTGTTTGGAATTATCTACGCGCTTATCGCCGCGGTGAGTACATACCTTGGTTTCGGAAATCTTATTTTCTTCGGAGTTCTTGCATTTGGAATGACGCTCTTACAATATCTAATTGGCCCGTCCATCGTTGGCTGGTCGATGGGTGTGAAATATGTTTCCGAGAAAGAGGAGCCGGAACTGCACGCGATGGTTGAGAGGCTGGCCAAAAAATCCGGAATACCGAAGCCGCGGATTGGAATCTCGCGTTTGGGAATTCCAAACGCATTTGCATTTGGCCGCTGGGCCTCAGATGGGAGAATCTGTTTCACGCAGGGAATTTTAGATTTGCTTTCCAAGAAAGAGTTGGAGGCGGTTGCGGGGCACGAATTATCGCACCTCAAGCACCGCGATGTTGCAGTCATCACTTTGATCTCTGTGATTCCGATGATTGCGTGGTACATCGCATGGAACTTGATGTGGTCGCGCGGCGACAACAGGAGCAACGCCGTAGCCATCGGTGTTTTTGCGTTTATAATTTATTTCATAACAAATCTTTTGGTTTTGTATGCATCAAGAATCAGGGAGTACTACGCAGATGCCGGCTCAGTTACTTTGGGAAACGAACCGCACTACCTCGCATCCGCTTTGTATAAGTTAGTTTACGGCTCCGCGAAATGTTCAAGGCATGAGTTGAAGAAAGTCGAGGGCATGAAAGCATTTTTCGCGAATGATGTTTCGCGGGCACACGATGAAATACGCGAACTAGTTGCGCTTGATTTAGACAAGAGCGGGCATATCGATGCAGAAGAATTAGCACATTTGGGCGAGAGGCATATCAAGCTGTCCGGGCTGGACAGGCTGATGGAAGTAATGAGCACACACCCGAATATGTTAAAGAGGATTAAAGTTCTGAGCGGGATGAAAGCCTAGATTATCTTATTCTTCACCAAGAAATCCCGCACGATTTCAAAGATTATTTTGTGACCGTTTGAGTTTAGGTGAACGCCATCATACGATATAAATTTATTGCCGGCTTTCAGCTGTTCGTAAATATTTATGAACGGGATTTTTTCTTGCTTGCAAACCGACTTGGCACGTTTGTTATACTCTGCCATATCTTTATTTCTGCAGCAGAAATTTTTGTCCCAGTTGACAGGGTTTGTCTTAGACTCATCAACGGGACTTAAGCCGACAAATAAAATATAGCTTGCGTGCCTCTTGGCAATACAAAAAAGCTTTTTCAGATTGCCTGCAAATTCGTCTTTTGGAACCCAGTTTGATTTCTTATTGCGTAAATATGATGCATCATTACTGCCGAGAGAGATTATTATTACAACTTTTGAATCCTCTGCATCCATGCCTCTGGCAGCGCACTCTGCGTCAAAATGCTCAAGCCAGTGCGCTGTTGTGTGGCCGCTGATGCCACAATTATAAACAATATTAATCTCATCAGAATATCTTTTAATTTTCTTTTCTGCAAATTTTCTCAGCCGTTGCACCCAGCCGCCCTCTGTATCCCAAGCGCCATAGGCTATGCTATCACCGACAACAATAAAGTGCGCGAATGCCATGCCAGCAAGGCGCGCCCAATATTTATTAACCTTTGCTTTAAGCAAATTACATGGAAATCGCTTGGAACGACTTTGAAAAAGTAGAAATCCGCGCAGGTACGATTTTATTCGCCGAAGAAAACAAGGGCGCAAAGAAGCCAGCCTACAAATTGAAGATAGATTTCGGTCCGCTTGGAATAAAGCATTCAAGCGCACAAATCACAGAACTTTATTCAGCAAAAGATTTAGTCGGGAAACAAATTGTTGCAGTCGTAAACTTCCCACCAAAGCAAGTCGCATCTGTAAAATCCGAGTGCCTCGTTCTAGGAGTTTTAGATGCGCAAGGAATAGTCCTGCTGCATCCAGAAAGAAAAGTTGAGAATGGTGGGCGAATCGCGTAATGGAAAAACTAACATTTCTGGTTGTCGGCATAATTTCATTGCTAATCACAATATCAGGCTTTGCCGCTGCGTTTTTCAACCAGCTGGCCTCCCTTCTGCTCATCGCGGCTGGCGGGATAACTTTTTGGCTTGTTCTCAGAAAGGCTAAAAAGGAGCCTTGGTTCGGAAAGCCTGCAAAATGAAAGTTCACATAAAAACACGAGCTATTTAATATTTTTGGCGCAAATAATTCAGCGCACTTCCTGCTCTGAACCATTTTATTTGTTCCGAGTTAAAAGTGTGCAGGCCAGCGAAACTATCTTCCGTTCCGTCTGCGTGGTGCAAAATTATTTCCAGATTTTTATTTGGTGAAAATTTAGCTAAGCCAATAATTGAAATTCTATCCGTTTCCTGCACTTTATCATAATTATTTGGATTTTCAAATGTTAGCGGCAGCAATCCTTGTTTCTTTAAATTAGTTTCGTGAATGCGTGCAAATGATTTTGCAATTATGGCGACGCCGCCAAGATAGCGCGGCTCCATCGCAGCATGTTCTCTTGAAGAGCCTTCGCCATAATTTTCGCCGCCGACAACAACCCAATTTATTCCGGAATTTTTATAATCGCGTGCAACCTGTGAAATTGTTTCATATTTTTTAGTAAGCATAGCAAAACTAACTCCGCTTTGTCCGTTGAAGGCATTTATCGCGCCGGAAAATAAATTATCGCTGATTTTATCCAGATGCCCTCGGTACATGAGCCACTTGCCTGCTGGGCTGATGTGATCTGTGGTGCATTTGCCTTTTGCTTTGAAGAGCAGAGGCAATTTTAAATAATCATTGCCGTGCCAAGCAGGAAATGGTGAAAGTAATTGTAGCCGTGTCGAGTTTGGATTTACAATTACTTCTAAGCCAGAACATTCAGTAACTGGCGCAACATATCCGCCAAAATCAAAAACAAATCCGCTTGCCGGCACCTCGGGGGCAAGCCCCGGTGAAATTAATTTTATTTTTTTCATACCAAAAACAATTTCATCTGTAAGAGGATTGAAATCCAAACGCCCGGCGAGCGCGTAAGCGATAACTACTTCGGGGCTGGCAATAAATGCAAGTGTGTTTGTGTTTCCATCATTTCTTCCGGGAAAATTTCTGTTAAATGATGTTATGATTACATTTTTTTCATTCTTATTTAATTCGGCGCGATTCCACTGGCCAATGCATGGCCCGCAGGCATTTGCCATTACAGTTGCTCCAATTGCTTCCAAATCCGCAAGCAGACCATCTCGTTTCAGCGTTTGGTAAATTTGTTCAGACCCTGGCGTTATGAGTAATGGAACAGCAGCTTTCAGGCCGGCTGCCCTTGCCTGCTTCGCAACATCCGCAGCCCTGCTAATATCCTCGTACGAGGAATTTGTGCATGAGCCAACAAGTGCAGTGCTGATTCTTTTCGGATAATTTTCTTTTATCGCAGAGTTTTTTATTTCAGAAACTGGCCTTGCTAAATCCGGCGTGCCCGGCCCATTTATGTGCGGTTCAAGCGCAGATAAATCAATTTTAACAACTTCATCATAATATTTTTCCGGATTTTCCAAAACTTCTTTGTCTGGTGCAAGTAACTGCTTGTGCGCGTCTGCCAGCCTTGCAAGCCCTTCGCGCCTTGTTGCCTGCAAATAAGTTTTCATTCTCGCATCGTAAGGGAAAACAGAAGTTGTCGCCCCGAGTTCGGCGCCCATATTTGTGATTGTTGCCTTGCCCGTGCAAGAAATAGATTCTGCCCCATGGCCAAAATATTCTATGACAGAATTCGTTCCGCCTTTTACTGTGAGCTGGCCACATAGTTTTAATATTATATCCTTTGGCGAGGTCCAGCCGTTTAATTTTCCAGTCAATTTTACTCCAATTGTTTTCGGATACAAAACTTCCCACGGAAAGCCAGCCATGGCATCGACAGCATCCGCGCCGCCAACGCCGGAAGCAAACATGCCGAGCCCTCCGGCATTTGGTGTGTGTGAATCTGTTCCAATCAGCATGCCGCCGGGAAATGCATAATTTTCCAAAATCACCTGATGAATTATGCCTGCACCGGGTTTCCAAAATCCTATGTTGTATTTTTTGGATGCAGATTCTAAAAAATCATAAACTTCTTCGTTTTCATTTAGAGCAGCTTGCAAATCTTTTTCAGCACCAACGCGTGCCTGAATTAAGTGGTCGCAATGAATTGTTGTTGGGACAGAAACGCGCGGCTGGCCAGCAGTCATGAACTGCAGCAGGGCCATTTGTGCAGTTGCATCCTGCATAGCAACCCTATCAGGTCTGAGCGCGAGATAAGATTTTCCGGCAATTAATTCTGCACTTTCTGGTTTACTGAGGTGCCCAAAAATAAGTTTTTCAGCAAGCGTGAGCGGGCGATTTAGTTTTTCTCTTACGATTGCAAGCCGGCCTTCTATTTGTCTATACACTTCCCCAACAAATTCCGGCGTTGAGGCTATTTGCATAGAAAAAATGAAATGATTAAACTTTAAAAGCTTCCTGCGTGCCGTTGTTTTATGAAAGTCTTAATTAAAACCTGGGGCTGCGCTGCCTCGCAATCGGACAGCGAAATTATGGCAGGCCTGCTTGCACAGGCAGGCCACCAGCTCGTGGAGCGGGACGAAGATGCAGACGTTGTTATTGCAAACACCTGCACAGTAAAAAACCGCGTTGAAGTTGACGAACTGAAAGAAATCAACAAATTAAAATCGGAAAACAAAAAAGTAATTGCAACTGGCTGTCTTGTGCAGGACAAGAAACATTTAGACAAATTGAATGGAATTTCTTACATCGGGCTAAACAGCCAGGATGAAATAGCAAAATATGTCGATGAAGTTGCGCGGGGCGAAGTTGTCCATGTCTTCTCAGATAAAAAGTTAGACCGCGCTGGCCTGCCAAGAGTAAGAAGCAACCCAGTAGTTGAAACAATTCAAATCCTGCAGGGCTGTCTCTCAAATTGCACATTCTGCGCCACAAAGCTGGCAAAGGGAAACACTTACTCCTTCTCGGAAGCCAGAATTCTTGCGCAGGCAGAGTCAGCAATCAAGGCCGGTTGTAAGGAGGTCTGGCTAACATCGCAGGACAATGGTACTTACGGAATTGACAGAAAAACAAATATTGCAAAACTTTTACAAAAAATATGCAAACTTGATGGAAACTTCTTCATCCGAAATGGAATGTCAAATCCGCAGTGGGTAAAGAAATTCCTACCAGAATTAATTCAAGTTTACAAAAACGAAAAAATGTTTAGGTTCCTGCACATTCCAGTCCAATCTGGTAGCGATAAAGTTCTGCGCGATATGCGGCGCGGCTACACTGTTGAAGATTTTAAGAAAATTATTGACTGGTTTAGAAAAAATATTCCAGAAATTACCATTTGTACTGACATCATTTGTGGCTTCCCAACCGAAACTGCTGAAGATTTCAACGAGACTTTAGAACTCATAAAATGGTTGCGGCCTGACGCTGTAAACATCTCGCAGTTCTGGCCGCGCCCCGGCACCAAAGCGGCCGAGATGAAACAACTTTCAGGGGCAGAAAAAAAAGAGAGAAGCCGGCAACTGACAAGGCTCTGCGATGAAATTACGCTAAAACAAAATGAAAAACGGATTGGTAGGACATGCAAGGCAGTTGTTGACGAGAAAAACGAAGATGGAACTTTTGTTGCAAGAAACGCGAGCTACAAACCTATTTTGCTGAAAGATAAGCTCAAACTTGGCAATTTAATAACTGTAAGAATTAAGAGTGCTGAAACGAAGTATTTAGTCGGGGACTTTATTAGCAAGGTTTAAAACATTTTCTAGTTTATTTTAGCTGGGTGTTGATTTGAAAGTACTGATAACTGGGGCTGGCGGATTCATGGGCTCGCATCTTGTTGACATGCTCGCGGACGCAGGCCACAAGGTGCATGGCACATACTACGGTTCCGTAAATTTAGTTAATGAGATAACCCAAGCCAAGCAAAGCTTGGCTGAGCCCAGCGAAACAAATAGTTTCGCTTGGGAAAATAGAGCAAGTTTAGTACAATGTGATGTTAGTAATTTTCCAGTTGTCCGCAGATTAATAGCGGACGTTCAGCCAGAGCAAATTTATCACTTAGCAGCCCAGTCTTACCCAACAAAGTCATGGGATGACCCTTGGGATACGATCCAGACAAACATAATCGGAACGGCAAACGTGTTTGAGGCTGTCAAGGAATTAAAATTAAAGTGCCGCGTCCTAGTGGCTGGCTCGTCTGCACAGTACGGCTTTGTTGACGCGAAAGATGTTCCTATTAAAGAAGCACAGCCGATGAAGCCGCTGCATCCGTATGGTGTGAGCAAGGTTGCGCAAGAGGGTTTGGCATATCAATACTGGAAAAACTTTGGCATCGACGCGTTCACTATGCGAATTTTTAACACAACCGGCCCGCGTAAAGTCAACGATGTTTGTGCTGACTTTACAAAGCAACTCGCGGCGATTGACTTGGGCCTGCAAGAACCAATAATAAAAGTCGGCAACTTAGAAACAAAGCGCGCGATTACCGACGTGCGGGATGAACTCCGCGGTTTCGTTTTAGCAATGCAGCACTGCAAGGCCGGCGAGGCGTATAACATCTCGGGCTCGCATGCATACTTGATTAAAGATATTTTGGAAACTGCGATCTCGTTCTGTAAAATAAAACCAAAAGTTGAAGTCGATCCGAAGCTGCTCAGGCCGACCGATGAAACAATAATATTCGGCGACTCAGCAAAATTTAAAGAAGCAACTGGCTGGCAACAGGAAATACCAATTGAAAAAACGATAGAAGATATGCTCAAATACTGGCGCGTTAAATTAGCAAAATGAAGGTTTCTGTTATAATAACTGCTTTTAGAGAGCCGAACACAGTCGGCAGGGCAATCGAAGCTGTGCTCAGAGACAACATCAAGCACGATTGCGAGATTATCGTAGCCTGCCCTGACAAAGAAACAAAAGACGTTGTTGATTTTTACGCGCGTAATCATAAAAATATAAAGCACTTCCAAGATCCAGGCAGGGGAAAATCTTACGCGCTGAATTTAATTTTGAAGGAAGTTAAATGCGACGTACTTATCTTAACGGATGGTGATGTTTTTGTAGGAGAAAATTCTATCGCTAATTTATTGAAACACTTCCACGACACGCGGGCTGGCATCGTGAGCGGCCGGCCAGTTTCATCAAGCCGAAAAGACACTATGCTTGGCTTCTGGTCGCATCTCTTGCTGGATGCTGGAGCCCATCTGGCCCGCAAGGAGAGCTTTGAATCTGGAAAGTTAGTGGAAGCTTCCGGATACCTGCTGGCCATGCGTTCCGGTATTTTAACGGAAATACCATTAAACGTGGCGGAGGATGCGATAATGCCATACTTATTTCAAAAAAAAGGCTATAAAACAATTTATGAGGAAAACGCACCGGTTTATGTGAAAAACCCTGAAACTTTTTCTGATTTTGTTAAGCAACGGGTGCGGACTGCAAAGGCGCACGAGAACCTGAAACGGATTGCGCCAGATTTTCCACGGGTTAAGAGCTTCTGGAACGAGATTCGCAAGGGGCCAGCCAGGGCGCTTGCTTACCCGAAGACGCTGAAGGAATTTTTCTGGGCATTACTGCTTTTTCCTGCGCGGCTTTACATCTGGGCGCTGGTATTTTACGAAGACAGGATTCTGAAAAAGCACTACGGAGATGGCTGGGATCGCGTAGAAAGCACGAAGTAAGCTTTAAATAACTAAAAATACATAACTCTGTATGGGACGACGTGAAAATAACAGAAGAAAAAGAAGTATGAAAAAAAGACAAAATAAATAATTTTTTATTCTTTTAAGTGTACTAGGCTGACCTTTCTTACTACTGGCCTCCAGACTTGTGCCGGCAACCAGGCTGGCCTGTCTGTTGGCGCAGAGGCTTTCTTTCGTGAGCCCTTGAATGAATGTAACCGATCAGTTCCGCGCTCTCGCAGCCTTATGTCTGTAAATCCGCGGGTTGCTGCTTTCAGCGCTGCTCTTCGTGGCGAGCTGCCTGTAAATACGTGGTCTGTTTCCTTACTTCCTTGCACCAAAACGAAATATCTTGTCATGTTTGTCCTCCAAACTTATTGTTTTGGAAAAGAGGTATTTATAAAGTTTGTTGTTCGCCAGATTAAATCCAAATGGCTGGCATACCCACTGGACTGCTCACTAAGATGCATTGGTTGGCTTAATCTCAACAAGTTTTGTAGTTGTCTTTGTAATATTCTTCAGCGGCGGCAGGACATCGTACTTGAATATGTATGGAGTAGGCAAGTCACCCTGCTGAAATTCGAAATAAAAAAGCTTTGTCTGGCGCGGGTCAATCACGTAGCCAAGTTGCGAGCTCTTTTTCTGGCCGGTCTTAAGATTTTCAAAGCTGGCATTCATCCGGAAATAACCAGTCTCGGTATCCGTATTTTTAAGTTCTATCCGCGCAACTGTATATGCGCTATAATTATAATAGCGCGTGATGTTTGCAGCGTTTACGACAATAAATTTAAACGGCTCCTGTGTAACTTCTTCTGTCGGATATTTTACCAGCTCTTTTACAATAGTGCTCTCTGTTGTTTTATTAACAATTTGCAGGGCCGGCCACGAAAAAGTCAGGGCGATAATTGCAAAAACAACTGCCAAGACGCTTATGATTAAAATCGCCCGCGGAAGATCTGAGGCCCGCTTGCCACAGGCGATGCAGAATTTTTTTCCCTTGATGCTTGAACCACAGTGCTGGCAATACATTTCGAAATTGCAGAATAACCCCGATATTTAAAGTTTTATGTGCTGGCTGCTATTGGTTTTGAATTAATGCTAGGCGCATTTATTATTTGTTTTCTATTCTTGGCGCGAGAATGAACGACATGGCTAGCTTGTTTAGCGCCTTAAAGTCAAGCCTTAGCGGGTAGTCGGAACTGAACTGCACCGCAACAGTATCTGAAAGGGCTGCTGTGCGCGCCATTTTCTTCAAATATTCGACAGAGTATGTCGAGCGGACTGCGTCCTTTGCCGCAATCTGGAGCAGGGCATCGTTGCCCTTCGTCAGCTCTATGTGAACCTTGCTTCCTGTTTCGCCAGCAGAAATTACAAACGAAGCCTTGTCGGCCTCAAATGTCGCAGCGTCGCCGCCGATTGAAGCATCATCTATATAATCGCGAAATTCTGCCGCAACAAGTTCGGCAGTCGCCATAAAGTCGAGCGCAGGAATTTTCCTCTCCTTACCCTCACGATCCAGCAATGGAATAAAAAATCGTTTTGTGGACTTGCTGTGCACTGTAATCTTGAGCTTATTTTTTTCAGATGTCATAGAAATCGAGTCTGTTGGCTTCGCGCGCTTGAGGGCCTGCTTGAAGCTTTCGAGATTTATCGTAAACTCCTCCGGCGCTTCAACTGTGTACTCTGTGAACGCGGACGGCAGTATGTTTAGAATAACCATTGAAATGTTCGCAGGGTCCATCGCCACAAGCTTGATGCCTTCCTTCTGGATTGAAAAAGTCGCTTCGGCAATAAAATCAGATAAGATGGAAGTTACTCCATTAAAAATCCTTGGCTCTGCTAATTTCAGGCTGAACATCGCACTGGCAATTTTAAAGAAATTTAAATGGTTTATGCAAGTAGAGAATATATATTGATTTATATATCAAACACGAGCGCCTTAATCTAGGCATTGCCAGTCATCACAAAGTGCATTGCCCACAAAGCAAAAAGCGCAATTGGAATGCCGAGCAAGATGATGGGCGCGCCCTGGCCTGCAAGCCAGCCAAACAGAATGCCAAGAAACAAAAGGCCTGCCTCTTCCAGTGTTATAATCTCCCTGCGAACGATTGAAAGTTTCTTCATCTTATATTAGAGCTTCCACCGGCGCCGGGCAGAATGTACCTGAGGGCAGCCAGCCACCATGCAATCCATAATAAACTACGGCTACACCAATAATCACGCCGATTAAAATTATCACCAAATCAAGGCCGCTTGCAGTATGCATTCCCTGTGCTTTCTTGCCAAACATAATACACCTCAATGAAGTTGATATGTTATTATATAAAAAGATATGTTACTATTAAGTATTCGTTAATAATTTGTTATCGTTTATTTGTAGAAAACTTTTGCATAAAGTTCGCGGTCTATTTTACTGAAATCCTGCACGAAGTCTGCCAATATCTCAATTTCGCTGCCCGTGCCCATAACCTTGCCGAATACACGCACTGTCTGGCCTTCCTTTACTGCTTCGAAGGCATGTTGGTCATTTGTAAGAACTAGAACCCTTGCGTTGTTAAAGTCCACTATAAAACTCTGTATGTCTGGGTTTTTGTTTATTACTGTGCCGATGAACGAGATGCGGCCCAAACCCTCTTTGATTTCTGAGATTGGCAGCTCGATGGCTGGCGCCCTGCGTATGACCTTTCTGTCGCCGACCTGTAACTCTGTGTCTTCTGGCATGCTACCACAATTTTGGCTGGCCCTAAATTTAAAGTTTATTGCTTTGTAATACACTAATGCTGCTTGCTAGCCAGACTTTCTCCAAGTGTTACTGCACTTAGTGCATCTGTAAAATTCTACTTCCGGAACTTCATCCGCGCCTGGGCCAGCTGCGCCAACCTGCGCAGTCCACCAATATGCCTTTTTATTCTTGCATTTGTCGCAGGTTGCATCAACAACGGGCTCGGTCGCCTTGATTTCCTTCGGAACTTTCTTAAGTTTTGGGTGCTTCTTATCGCCAGACTCTTTGATTATAAGTTTTTCCGCCTTCACGCGCTTGCCGCAACTCGGGCAGCTAAGTGTCTTGCCCTTGCCTGGCATCAAAAGTGCGCCGCACTTATCGCAAAATTTCATATATTTCCTCACCGTTTTGCGAAGTCGCTGATGCGACTATCACAAAACTTCATACATTCCTCACCGTTTTGCGAAGTCGCTGATGCGACTATCACAAAATTTCATATTGCTTCCTGTTTTATCTTCCGCAAGATATTATTCTACTATTTAATACTTTCTCCATGTATGATTGCACTTCGTACAGCGGAAAAATTGTGTTGCGGCCTCATCTGCTGCCCTTGTCTGCATCTCCCACCAATAAGCCTTTGGATTTCCGCATTTTGGACAAACATTATCTACTACTGGCATTGTGTCGCGTGATTCAGTATTTTGTCGCTCATCTTTTGTCTCTTGTTTTTGTACTCTGGCTTTAAGCTGGCCTGCCTTGACTTCCCTAAACTCGACCTTGCCAGCCACCGCTTCTTTATGGCCGCAGGCGCAAACAAAATTATTATCGTGATGCTTCATCATCGAGCCGCACTTCGGGCAAAATTTCATGCTGCGCCCCTGATTTTATTTATTGCCTCAACTGCCAGAACCTTGATCCAGCCGATTTTTGGAACCCAGAGGACTGCCTTGCCGCGAATTTTTGACTTGTCAAGATTTTTCTCGAAGGGAAGCTGGCCAAAGTTCGCGTCGCCTTTTGTCTGGAATGTGCCATCGGGATTTATGGCTACGACTCTGTGTATGATTGGATCGCTCCTTCCCTGCACCGCATAAACCAGAATGTCGCCAACTTTTATTTTCATAGGTTCCATGCCTTTGACAATAAAAACATCACCCTTAACAAAACCGCCTGACTTGTAGAAGTTTCTGAACTGCTCGCCGGTTATATTGTAATCGCTTTCATAGTACCTGCCGTTCTCAAACCACCACTGCTCGAAGCCAGTGCCATGGTGGTCCATGCTTGATGAAACTACCGCGACTACCGGATAGCTTGTGCCTAAAACCAAGCCCAAGCCGGGAAATAAAATAAACTTGCCGATTAAAATAACGAGCAGTGCATCAGCCAGAAAGCTGGCCCATGAATCCTCATGCGCCAAGAAGTGCCAGAGCTTGGCTGGCCTTGACTTGTGGGATTCGTAGGTGCATTTTCCTTTTTTAGTTTCCATGTGATTTGAGTTTGCGATTGGTTTAAAAATTTTGTTACGCCCGTCCCTTGCTTTCCCCAAACACAATTCCCTGCGCGATCATATGCGCAACCCTGAGCGGCTCTGGCACAAGGCCATGCTGGCAGGCAAGCTTAAGAATTTCGCACGCGGTTTCTGCGTCTGTGCCTGCCATCTGAAAATAAATTTTTTCCTCCCTGCCGACCGCCTTATTTTCAATTTTGCACTCGCGGATTTTCCCTGCCGCTTCTATTAACTTCATTCTGTCATCGCCATCATCCAGATGCGCCAGTGCTTTTTTAATCGCTAAGAAATCCGGCTGGCCTTTTATGAAAACTATGACTGGCAGGCCTGTTGCCTTGTGAAGCGCGTTTATGTTTACGACGTTAAAGCCAGCAAGCGCAATCCCATCCAGCATGATGCATCGCAGCTGATCTTTGGTTCTCGAGTCATTCACTAACTTTATTATTTTCTGCGTTGCGTCGATGCCGTCAACCTCAACACTGGAGGACAGCACGACATCCATATAATCCGCGCCGCGCAAAACAACGCCGACAACTAAAACAGTTTCATCTGTGTTTCTATTAAACGGCGCGTCATCAATGCCCAAAATTCTAATTTCTTTTTTCATACAAAATAGCAGATTATTAAATACTTAAATGTTCCTGTAGTGCATAACGCACTTATAAGTACGCGAAAGGCTTTTATATCGTTGCTGTGACAAAAGTTTGAGGTACTAAAATGGCTATAGAAGATTTTGTAGGTAATGTAAAAGGGTTTATTGTATCGCCGGGCAAGCAATTCGAACGCGTTAAGAAACACAAGCTTGCTGATGCGATGGTTTACGGGCTTATCGGGCTGTTCATTTATGGCCTGCTTGCCGCAACGTTTACCGCATTAGTTGGTGCTAGCCAGATGCCATTTGGCGGTGGCGGTTTTGTTTTTGGACTTGTTCTGCTAATGGTTTGGATATTTGGTTTTATTGGCACAATAATCAGCAGCCTGTGGATACACCTCTGGGCATACCTGTTTGGCGCCCGCGGGATTGACAAAACAATTGCAATCCAGTTTTACGCAAACACACCAACATATCTGCTTGGCTGGATTCCGCTAATTGGCTTCTTTACAAGCATCTGGTCGATTATTTTATTGGGCGTTGGCCTGATGAAAGTGCATAAACTTACAACTGGGCAGGCAATCGGCACTATTTTAATAGCAATAATAATACCAGTTATAATTATTATGCTAATAGTTGGGCTGGCCTTTGTAGCATATATGAGCACGATGGGCAGCGGTTATGTGCCGAGCAGCTCACCCTTCCAATAATTTATAATTACTTTAATTTTTTTACTTCTTTTTTAAAGCTGTCTAAGTCTTCAGAAATAGATCCTAAGGCCGCATTCCATAATTTTTTGGGGTCCTTGCCAGAGTTTGCTTTTACAACAAATACCGGCTTTGAAATATCTGGGTGGGCGATGCGGAAGCTTGCAATTTCCACTCCACCGTTCAGCCAGAGCTGGCGCTTGATTAAATTCATAAAGCCTTCATCGCGCTCTGACGCTTCTACTTTTATAGTGCCCTTGCTTTCCTCAAGAATTGTGAATTCCATTAACAAATCACTTTTAGACCATTTATAAGCTTTTTCAATTGTTTATTCGAATATATTTATTACGGTTTAGAAAGTGTTAAATAAGTTTTGTTTTTGGTAAGCATATGGGTCGCCTGAGATCAGATTTGGAAAGATTGCTTAGTAGCTTGGGTGAAATCGAGCGCGCTATTAACGTGTGTAATGACCCAGCTAAATATCCGGATATAACTAGTCCAATTGAACATTTATCACAGAAAATTTCAGAAAAAAAGGAAGACCTATTTGCCCTAGCAACGCTTGCACTAGAACGGTGGTATGCGCCACGCGCAAAACCAATGCAACCACCAGAAAATATGTGCGATCGCGAAGAGTACAAAACGCGGTTAGAACAGTACCAGAAAGCTCAGTGGCAGTGGGAGGATTGGAAAAAGAGGTTCGCAATCCTCAGAGAAGCGCGACTTACGCTGTCTGAAGCCCTATTAAAAACGTATGTATCTGATTGTGCGCCAGGCGTGGAGGACAAATTAAATGAGTTAGGCTTAGCGGATTGGTCAGCTTGGAATCTAATGAATCGCAGTACTCCCACACGCCAAGAGGTTGCAACGTACATTAATACACACAGCAGCACGCTATGCGTAAGTTATGTTGGCCCAAACGGAGAACAGTTAGCAGAAGGTGACTGGACTTTGATTCCTAAACAAACTCCCTTGCATTCACAATCGGCTTCTTCACCAGCTCCTGATCGTCCGTAATTCTCGGGCAGGCGGTGTTCACCCAAGCCTCGATGTCGGGAAAGTTATCAAGGTCGTTGTAGTTCAGAGTGTCCGCGAGAAATATGAAAACTTCTTTGCCCTGTTTTTCTAATTTTTCTTTAATTTTGTCTACTGGGCCCTGCATCTCGCTCTGGCCGAGCTTGGTTGTTACCAAAATGCCGACCCGCTTTGCTTTTTTGAAATTTTCAATCCGCGCAAGATTTTTTAGCCTGTGCCTGCGAATTTCCGCGGCAGTTACTTCAGTTATTTTTTTTGTGAACGGGTTTAACTTTAGCACTGGAACCTTGCTCCCGACTTCAACAGGCCCTGGGTGGAACTCGCCTGTGCCAATATACAAAATTGCATCCGCCCCTTGTGCAGAAAGCGCGGCAGTCGGGTCGCAGCCAAGCAGCTGGCCGGGCAGGACTGCGTGAAGCGAAGGCTTGCCGACAACAGTTTTTATTTTTTGTGATTCAAGAAACGTTTGGATTGCTGGCAACTGCTCGACAAACTGAACTGTGGCTGCTAGCGCGAGCCTTTTGTATGCCTGCAGGGCTTTCAGATTTACTTTTATGGCTGGCAGGACATCCAACTTTGCTTTTGCCTCAACAAATAGTATTTTCATAAAACAGAACGCGTTACTAGATTTTTAAGCTTTAACAGTTTATTTTTTTCTGCTTCTTGGCTTTGGCCTCGGCTTTGGTTTCTCAAAATAAGTATCCACTACGTCTTTGTCCCATCCCTCTGAAACCAGTGCGGCCTTGATTTGCTCGTCACTGAAGCCCTTGCTTCTTGTTTCTTTTACATAGCCGCCGATTGCGCTTTCGTTCTTGCTGGCCAGCCCGCGTTTCTCTGAAATTTTACCCAGCGATTCCAAATCCTGTGCTGTTTCCTCAACTGCTTTGTCAACCTCGCCTTCATCCCAACCCTTTTCCTTAAGTGTGTTTTTGATGTCTGTCGCTGAGTAACCCTGCGCGGCTGATGAGCTGACAAAGTCCTTAACATCCGCCTTGCCTGCCTGTGCTGGCTCTGCTACACCAAAGCCTTCTGCGTCCAAGTCAAGCGAAGCCTTTGCGCGCAAGCGCATGAAATAAAATCCGCCGCCGAGCGCGCCAAGTATTGCGACTATTACGGCTGCGATAAGCTTTGCGTTTGATTTATTTTCTTCAACACTTACGCCTTCTATGCCTGGCTGGCCCTGCACGCCCGTAGTTCGCAGGCCGGCTGTCGAACCCGCGCCGCTCTGGTTTGTCCTTAGTTGCGAGCCAGTCGGGCTTATTATGGGCAAGGGTGCCTCTCCCGAAGAATTCTGCGCGCCAAGGGTTGTTTTGATGAGCGAATCTGTCTTGCTGCCAGTTGCGCAGCCCTCATCTATCTGGCCATTGCAATTATCATCCTTGCCACCAACACAAATTTCCAAGGCGCTCGGATTTATGTCTGCATCATGGTCATCACAGTCGCCTTCGTACTTTGCCACGCTATCAGCATCGAAGTCCTCTTCATCTGTGGCAAGCAGGCCATCGCAGTTGTCATCTATTTTGTTGTTTGATTCTGTTTTTGCTTTTATGCTTGCGATTTGAGAAGATGTTTTTCCAGAACAGGCACATTTTGTAATTGTTGTGTTCGTTGAATTATTTATGTTATCAATCACGCCATCACCATCATTATCTGTGCCATCGCATTGATCCAGTGCGCCCAAATAAATTTTTGCATTTTTATCATCTGTGTCTATCTTGCCAGCAGGGTAAACACCAGTACAAGTCGCGTTAAAGAATCCATCATTATCTGTGTCAAATGTTTCATCTACTCGGGTATCGCAGTTGTTATCCTGTTTGTCGCAGATTTCTGTTGCATTTACGTGTGTTGCTGAATTAGATTCGTTGCAGTCTCCGCATGCGGTTGTCCAGCCATCATGATCGATATCAGTTACTACCACATTGCTTACAAAAGAGCAGGCCTGCGTTAGATTAAATGTTGATGCACTGGTAGAACATTTTCCAATATTCTGGCACACATTTGGCACAAAATCAGTGTAATTTACATAAGCTACTATTCCTGCCCTAAGTTCGCATCTGTCTTGTTCTGGGCAGGCAACCGGCGCGCAGTCAGATGGCTGGCTTGCGAATTCTGCATTGCCCTGTGAATCGCAGAGTGCGCATACGCCCGCATCTTTTCCTTTTGATGAGCATTGCAGGTCTGGATCATTTAGCTGTCCATTTGTGCAGAGCCAAGTTGTAACGCCAGTACAAGCATCTTTGCCGCAAGGCGAGCCTGATGGTGGAGCACCCTGCGGGGCTGGCACGGGCAGTGTACCCTCTTTTTGTATGCCTTGGGCATTATCATTAAAACTATCACAATTATTATCTAAACCGTCGCAGACTTCTGCTGCGCCAGGGAAAACTGCATTGTTGGTGTCATCGCAGTCCTGATTATTTGTTACTAACTTATCGCCCGGACATTGTTGCCTGCCTGTTGCAGGGTCGCCAAAACCATCACCATCTGCATCTGTGTAAAGAAGCTGCATTACACCTTCATCCACCTGGCCATTGCAATTGTTATCTACGTTGTCGCAGGCTTCCGCCTGCGCGGGATTTGCGTTTGCATTATAATCATTGCAGTCAATCGGTGAAGAACATTGTGCATTCGGCGATAACGCTTTGTAATATCCATCCTTGTCGCCATCTGTAGTTGTGCAGGCATCTGTAGACCAAACGCACTCGCTTATGCAGGCAGCTTTATCTTTAAATGTGCAGTCCTCTGGCAGCGCTGGCAAGCCACTGCACGTGCTGCCTATGGCAACTTCGTTCCACTGGCAACCAATAGCCTGACAATGTTGCATGTCTGTAATTTCATTACAATATTTTGGGACGCAAGAACCGCCATCGTTTTGCGCAGAACCAAACCCAAAGCTGGTTAGCGCGAGAACTGCGATAAGGGCAATTATGATAATTCTGGTTTTTGTGGCCATCTTACTTAATTTATTATATTACCTTATTTAAAAATCTATTTGCTTCCGTTAGCTATTTAAAACAGCACTAATACTTATTCGTATGGCTACTGGCAGAATTACGAACAGAAAAGCAATAATACAGAACAGAGTTCCGCAAATTGCTTTTCCCAACAGAAAAGCAATAACACCCATAATTGCAATCATCCTGACAATGATGATGGTTGTAGCTGTGGCTGGCGCGATGTTTTACTGGATTTCGCGTATTCAAGGGCAAGGCCAGGGTGGCGTGGAAAGTTTCTCTGGCAGGTTTTTCACAACAGCCGCAAGCGCGGTCAATGTGATTCATGTTTCTTACAACGGAAGCTTTGCAAATGCGGAGCTGCTTACGATGTTCCTGCAAAACATCGGCAACTCTAACATACCGCTCGACAATGGAACATCTTCGCCAACGACAGAATGGATTGTGCTTGATGTGAATGGCAGGCCGGTATGCAGCTCAAGCTGGGGCGGGACTATCGGCACCAACGCAACAATTAAGTGCATGCGTGGCTGTGCAACAGACATTTTGCCAGGCCAGATACGGCAGGTAGTCCTTAACCTGTCAATCGGCGAGTGCACGCTCATGAACATAACAAACGGCACGCAGGTAAAATTCACTATAGACTTCTCCGGCAAAACAACAACAACCGGAACTTTCATAAAAACGGTTCCACAATAACTATATGAATTTTATATCTAGCACGACGTGATTCACGTGCGGCTTGTAACCCTTTATGATTGTTGTTTTCAGCAGCCGAACTTTGAAATCCTTAAAATCGTTCAGCAGGGCGTACTCTTTCTTCTCTTTTGCAAGGCCGTGATAGTGAATAATTGCGTCTGGCTTTGCAATTCTTGCTGCCGCCGAAATAAAATTCTTACAGCTCGGTATTAATCCCATAACTACTCGGTCTGCCTTTGGAATTTTTGGGCCTGCTTTTCCGCAATCGCCAAATACTGGAATGACATTTGGTAAATAATTCAGCCGAATATTTTCTTCCAAATATCTGAACGCGCCAGCATTTTTCTCGATTGCATAAACAACTGCATCCCTGTGCGTTTTGGCGATTGGAATAGAAAAATATCCTATGCCCGCAAACATATCAACTATTATTTCGTTGCCCTTCACGTCTGCGATTAATCTTTTTTTCTCCTGATGGTTGCCCTGCGAATACATAATTTCTTTTGGATTAAACCTGAAAACGCAATTATTTTCTTTTATTAAAATATCGTTAGGAAGAGAGCCGGCAATCGCCTCGACCTCCGGCTTTCTGAATTCGCCCGAAATATTTTTTTTGAGGCAGACTGCCTTAAACTGTGGATGCAATTCGAGGACAGCCTTCCCGATAATTTTTTTATGCTTGTGCAGTTTCGTATTTAATTTTAGAAAACAAATTTCTCCAAGCTGCTGGTATGACGCTGGCAGAAGATTAACTTCCTCTGCTGGCAGATTGCTGGCCAGCAACTTTGCAGTCAGTTGTGTTTTGAATTTCATAAATAAATGAAATTATTTGTATTTTTAAAGATATTCAAATTTGATATTATTAATATTTTATTGCTTCTCCAATTTTATCCAGAATTTCTTTTCTAAACGCTGGATTAAGACTAATTGCACCCTTAGAACGATCATGATACATAACCCAACCTCTTTTAATTAGTAAGTCAATCGCTTCGGAAACTTCCCCGCGCAGGTGGCCGGGAAAGCCGGAGTGCGCAACTTTATCGCGGCGGATGTGGAACTTCCCCCAACGTTGCCGCGAGTGCATCTTCTGCAGGACTGCACGCTCAAAATCTACTTCTTGATTACTATTGCTTATGGTGGCCAAATGCCACACCCCCATTATTCGGCAATATGACCACGGCGCAAGTATTTAAGGCTTTCTATTTTGATAGCATATGCTATCAAAGCGAAAAGTTTATAAATATGTGATTAACAACATATGCTATTGGAGGTAAGTAATGGCCACTAAGATAAAAATCGCGATGGGTAGAATGAATAATCGCGAAAAAACTGCATATATACAAGTCATGGGCAACAGCCCCATAAATCGGGTTTTGGACTTCTTGGTAGTTTACGATCAGTTCGATTACTCCCTGACAGACATAGCCAAAAATGCAAAGGTCGGCTACGCCACGCTGATGCGAACCTGGGATGCCTTAGAAAAAAATAAAATAGTTTTACTGAGCAGGCTCGTTGGCAAAGCAAAGATGTACAAGCTCAACAAAGCCAATCCCGCAGTTCAGCATTTCGTCAAGATGTATTGGGAGATTACAAACGAGGCGACTGAACATCTTGAACAAAAAATACCTGCGCTGGCCTAGTCAGTCAAACCTAATATTCGTGTCTAATAACTTGGGTGCACTCGGCCCCCGCACGTTGAGAAGCATATGGCCTGCAAACTGGTCAGAGTGGTAGAGGCAGTACATAATTCCCGTCCTGAACTTTTTGTTCACCTTTTGCATCAGCGCGCTAAGCTTCTTCAAATCCTGCTCCGTGATGTGAATCTTTCCTAAATCTATTTCTTTTGTATCTTTAGAAATGATTTTGTATTTTATCGCGCCATATAACTTGAACTCGCCGCTCGGCTCGCCTTAAGGAGCGAGTTAACGGAACAGTTCGAACAAAGTTCGACTGGTCAGCCAAAATGGGTTTTGGCTGAATGGAAAATGCAGGTGCATTTTTCATAAAACTAAAATGCAACTATGCTATAAAAATGTATGTGTGCAAATTAACTTGCCGGCAATTTAATCGCGTCTGCAATCCTGCGCTCAAGTGGATTAGTTGGCTTTGTTAGATTTAATTTTAATACGTTTGCCAGCTCTGCTGCATTCACTCTGTCGCTCGTCATAGGCCAAATTAGATGCGAAGGGTGTTCGCCCGAATGCCATACCCCAAATTCGTAGAGGCCATGCCCTGCGTCTACAACAGATAATGTCACTTGTTTGTTATGCATCAAATACCAGAGACGGGCTGTTTGTTCTATCCATGATCCCTGCGCCGCCTCCCCAATAGTGTCTTTAATAGCTTGTTCGGAAACATACCACATGAACAAATTAGCATGATAAAACTTTTAAACCTTTTGTATGTGTGTGCGTGTATGTTATATGAGTTTATGCGCGTGTTTAAGCTTTTAAACAATAAATATTCATAGTATTTATGCCAATCATAAACTTCTTGCTCCAGTACGCAGAACACCTTGGATACTTGGTAGTCTATGGTCTTATCACTGGCAGCAGCTTTGGCCTGCCAATCCCGGAGGATGCCACGCTTTTGGTTGCGGGCTATGCCGCTTCGCAGCATTTCATCAAACTGCCGCTTCTGATGATTGTCGCGGTGCTTGGCATTCTAACTGGGGATAATCTAGGTTTTTACATTGGCAGGAAATACAAAAACGACATTCAGGGCCTGCTGTTCAGATACGGGCATAAGATTTTCCTGACGCCGAACAAAGTAAATAAAATTTACATGACTTTCAGGAAACACCCTGACAGGACAATTTTCCTCTCGCGGTTTGTTGTCGGCCTGCGATTTATTGCACCTTTGATGGCTGGCTCTTCGGGGATGAAGTGGCGCGAGTTCTTTTTGTACAACCTTGCCGGCGCGCTGGTTGTTGCAACAATAATTCCATTTATCGGCTTCAAGTTCGGCGAAAACATTACACTGATTTACAAAATAGTTAAAGATTTAAGCATAGCCGTCGCCGCTGTGGCTGCTGCGATAATAATATTTACTGTTTTCTGGTATAAAAAACGGCAGGCAAGAATTAAGGCTTAAAAACGGACTACTTGAGCTAAAGTTATGGACTATGACCTCGAACTCAACCGCATCGTTTCTGAAGTGAAGAAGTTAAACGAAGAGCGAAGAACAAAGAGCGAAAAACCAATAAAAGTCTGCCTGCAATTCCCTGATGGCTTGAAGGCCGAAGCTACAAAGGCTGTCGAACAATTGAAACTGAAAACCAAAAACCAAGGACTTAAAACAGAATTTTTCATCTGGTCTGGCTCGAACTTCGGCGGTTGCGATTACCCGTGGTACCTGAAGGACTTGGGGTTTGATTTATTGATTAACTTTGGGCACTCGGTTTTCAAGAAGTGGCCTACTTGACAAAAAGTAAAATTATATCTAACACAAACAAGCCAACTATCAGGGCTTCCAAAAAAATAAGCACCCGATTGTTCGCGCGCTCAAACAAAAGCTGGTAAATGCTCTCGATTGTTTTAAGTTTCTCGTTCAGGCTGGCCTGCAGGTCTGCAAGGTAGAATCGCTGGGCTGCGGCCTTGTAAACCTTCGCAAGATACAAATCCCCGATAAGCTTCAGCGCATCATTAACTTTTGCCATCACCCCCGTAACATCAAGCTTTACCTCGGTCAAATCGTGCAATGTCCTCGCGTGCGGCCTGAAGCTGAAGCTCGGTTTTTCCAAATCATCATACGCCTTTTCGAGCGCCTTGTCAAGTATGTCATCATACGCCCGCAGCTCAAGAAGTTCTATCACTGCATCTTCTAAAACGTCAAAAACATCATAGCTCTGTCTCGGATCATATATGAACGCGGCTTGCCAGTCAACCGCAACAAGCTCATCTTCATAGTACGTGAGCAAATATTTCAGGGAATTTTCAAGCTCCTGCCTGCTCAGCTTGCCAGTTTCGCAGCGCAGCACTCTGGCAATGTCTGTCCCTGCAGTTTTTATGAGCTTGTCTGTATCATAAGTGCCATCAAATTCTTTTACGGAAGCGATTAGATAATCTTCCCAATACTCAAGCATTTCCTGCGGGTGGTCCAGCGCAAGTTCAAACTCCTTAACTAACTTTGCAACCTGTTTCTTAGCAGCCTCAGCAACCTCTTTGTTCTCGGCCAGCAGGCTTGTCAGTTTTGCCAGTTCTGACAGGTCGCCGGAAAATGGAATCTGATAAATAACAGTCACAACACCAAAATTGTATATTTTCGCTTTTATGTCTGCTTCCAATGATACGCCTTTTGTCTTGATTGCATGCCTGCCAAGCTTTACGAGCAAGGGCGGGACTTTATACTGCACGTGCCCTGGTGTCATGCGCTCGCACACAAGTTTTGAGGTTTCCGGCCTTTTTCCAAAAACAGTCTCAACCTTGTCCAGTTTTATTTCATAGGCAACGTCAAAACAATAATACAGGAACAGGTTGCCCTTCTTAATCTTTAACATACAATAGATTGGGGCAGCATGTTTAAATCTCTTTCTAGCGCAAACGTTAAATACTTCGGACTTGATAAATAGGTATGGGCAAAGCCACTCTGCTTATAATTGCAATTGTTGTTCTTGTTGCAGCCGGCCTCATCACGCTGAAGTTCTCCGGTGGCATTACTAGCGCAGCGTCCGCGCCAAGCAAGATGGAGTCCTTTGTCTCCAGCACTGCAAAGGGAACCTGCGCAGACTCTGACGGAAATAACTACAAAGTTAAAGGAGTAACAATAGCAAAAACTCCGGATGGCCTGCTGAGCTTCACTGACAAATGCCTTTCTGCTTCGGTACTGCTTGAGGGCCTGTGTGAGCGTGGCGAGCTGACTAAAAAGCAAGTAAATTGCGACTGCAAGGGCGGGGTTTGTGCTTAGTTTGCTTACCGGTGTTTTATTGATATCGTCCCGCATCAGGAACTGGTAAAGTTGAAATAGGGCCAGTTTGTTTTTCTAATATGTTTAGCCTGTGTTTTAAAGTCGCACTCATTTCACTAACTAATCTTCCAATCTTTCTTTGCTCCGGTGATTCTTGCCGCAACTCGATTTCTGTTGCGCCCGGAAAAAGCATTTTTAGAATACGAAGGCGCAGTTCATCGTGTGTGCCGCGCATTATTTCATAAGCCAGAGGCGTCTGATATTTCGCTTGGATGTTATATGATGCCGGTCCAACTTTCAAAACTCCTTCGTCCGGCTTTTGGAGCTGAAATGCCACAATTTCCATTTCAGTTTTGGGATTGTTGCGCTCCCCATAACAAAAAACAAATGGTTGCCTTAAACTTCCTCGCAAATATCCATGCACCAGACCAAAACGCTCTTCAACTGATCTAACTAGAATAAAATCGCAGCTAAGATGCAAGCCGCCGTCTGCGGACACCAGATCAGTTACATTACGAATTAAGCCATACTCTTCGCAGTCATAGTCTTCTACGAATTTATCAGGATATCTGGTTAGAAATCCATCAACAGTCAATTCTATTTTCGGTTGCCTGCCCATTTTAATCACCATATTCATAATATTTATGTTTATAAGCTTTTTGCTAAAGTATGCACTTTCGCCGGCGGCTTCACAGACCAAACAATACGATATTCAGCTAGCAGGCAACAAAGTAGAATAAGTA
>JACQKZ010000012.1 GCA_016204275.1 Nanobdellati archaeon
ATTCTATTTAATATTGTATTTTTAGCATTTGGTCCAATAGCCGTAACAGCTTCATTTTTTAAAAATATATACATAGCATATAAAATTATATAATTCCACAAAAGACATCCCTATTCCAGGCGTAAATCGGTTTTTACCATGCCGGCCAGCAATTCTTCATCAGTCTGTGCATAGTAAAAGCAGTCCATCAGGCTTCTCGAGTCGACCCGGACAGCAGAGCCAAACACCTGTTTTATGCGCTGGCGTATTTTTTCTATTTCGTTTCCAGTGTAACAGATGCCAGCTTTCGTGTCCGCTCCGCCATCAAAATGCTCAATGTGCCCAAATCTGCCTATATTTTTAAGGCCGAGCGCTTCCCTGCTGATTCCGCCGCAGGCCTGTGCAACAACCTCAAGCTCGCGGATTGTTGCGATTGGTGATGTTGTGTTATGCCGTTTCAGGTTATAATTATTATGATCTGTAAATGCCACGCCGTTTTCTACTCTTTTTTCTTCGGAGAGTGGGTAGAATACGTCCTGTTCCAGATGCCGTTTTGCATAATATTCATATAATACACTTAATGACAGGAAGGTAACTGGTATATCGGTCATGTTCAAAGCCGCAGAAAGCCGATTAGACGCTTGTTTCATACTATTTTGCAGTTTTAGATTCAGCGATGTCGCAAATATATCCGCAGGCCAGCAGAATTCACAACTATACATATTGGAACATAGTCCGGTTTTTTCCAAATGTGTTATTGTCCGCTCAAGTTTTGTTTGCTCTTCATCAGTTAGCTCTGTTATTTGCACGGGCTCTTCCCGCCAATTTTTATTTTTAACGGACATTATGAATTCTTTTGGCCAGATGCGTGGCATGAGCCGCGTAGGTATTGTAGCTTCATAACTCTGTGGCAGGCCTCGGTAATCCAAATTAACAGTTTTAGTCGGACATGGCAAGCCAGTTGTGCCAAATACATTATAATATATCTGCAAGTCATCTGGCGTAACAGCGCACCGGTCCATTAATTGGAGGAAGCGCGTTTTATTGGCTGGTTTTTCAAATCGCATGCTAAGGCCGGCTGGCCCTTCATCCGCAACAAAAATCAGGCGAGTATTCATTATGTCCGCCAGTGTTTTGAATTCCACCAGCCGCTCAAGAACACTATCTTCTGTCAGTTTGCCGCCAGTTAATCTTGACACATACATCGCCTTGAGAAGATAATGTACGTCGTCAGCAACAATCGCGACAGGTTCGGAGTGTTTTGCAATTAATTCATATTCTACTTTTCCCTTTTGCAGTATATCTTTGTTAAGTTCGTTTATCTGTAGCGGCATGCCCTCCATGGAGAGCAGCCTGAGCATGTGCGTCTTGCCTGTCCCGCGCGAGCCAACCAGCAGCCTGACACTGCCGGATTTTTCAATGGAGCCTGCAAATAGTGGTGCGAGAATCGCCATGGCTGGCACACCCTCAAAACAACTGCCAATATCTTTTTTGGGCTTGAATTCCGCCCTGCCAGGAACTTGTTTGCGCATCATGTTTAAAGTGCGGAGACAGCCCTTTTAAAGTTTTCTATAGGGATATAATTTGGACTGTTTTATAACGTAGGAATAGAAAGTATTATATCTTTTAACTGCTTAATATAAAGATGGCTCCGGGCAAGTGGAAAGAAGTATTAGCCGATTTAGAGCCGTCAAATCCGGAGAAAGCCCTTAGACTGGAAAAGGAAGAAGGTATAGAAGAAACGCTTGCCAAGATGTTTAAAATATATGCTGGCAATGAATATGGTGGCCGCGTCACGGACGAAAAGCACCTCGAATACCGTATTAGCGATATCAAAAGCTCGGGACGTAATATAACTAAACAAGTTGTGGAAGAATTTTTTCTGCAGGTCGTTAGGTATGAAGATATATTTGTCGCAGGGCATGGGCATTATTATTCGCAGCGCACGGGCTTGTTTGCTTCTGCGCTTATTCAAGCCTCGTTTGAACAGGGCCACAATAATTTTGAACTGTTGTTGTTTGGAAACAGGCCGATATCTGACCTTGGCTATAAACTCAGGGGCGAGCCGGCCCGCAGGCTTTCAATTAGCATAACTACAGCTAATCAACCAAACAGCAGGGAACCGAGGCCAAGTCTTTGGCTGGTTAATATGCAGTATGTTGACGCAACAATACTTGGGCTGAAGTGTGTGCCGTCGTTTTTAGTTGGCAATTCAAAAGACTGTACATTTGCTTCGGACAGCCAGGATATACTTGACGCGATTTCTGAGATGGGCCAGCACCCATGCAAACTGGTTGATAACGATAAGCATACGACAGTTTACCAAGGCCGGCCAGCAGATGCTGGCCTGCAGGTCATGGTGGAAGCATGAATAAAAATCTGAAAGATGTATTGGGAGGCCTTGAGCAGTCCCCGCCGGAGAAATCCGCAAGGATAGTAAGGGATGGACTGCTTGAAGAAACGCTTGCCGCGCTTTTTGAGATTTATGAAAAGAAACTGGCAATGAACTCAGGGTCGGGAAATAGGTTTAACGTTGCGCCAAAGTTTTACAATTCGTGCCTGAAGTCAATGCCAAAAAGCAAGTACGATATAACAAAAAACGTTATAGCTGAATTTGCCCTTCGCGCCGCAAAATATGATGACAACTCTCATTTTGGCGCATACACTGGTTATTTTATCACTGCGCTAATGCAAACTTCGTTCCAGCAGGGCCACAATAATTTTGAACTGCAGCTTGTAAGCAGCGAGCCGATTCATCACTTAGGCGCCAATTTGCGTGGCTGGCAAGACAGGAGGCTGGCGCTAAAAATTGTCAGTTGCGTTGAGTACAAGAAGCGTGATCTGATGAACCAGCCGTTGTTTTGGTTTACAAACATAGCATATATTGACGCAACCATACTTGGCATGAATATCGCACCGCAGGGCATAGGCGTAAATACAGTAAGCTCTTCATTTACGTCTGACAACAAATACATATTGGACGCAGTTGGCTATCACGGAAATCACACACGCCACTTTGTTCCGCGGACAGAAGTAAAAGTACCCGACGCCATAGCAAATCACACTCCGCAGATGCAGGCGTTGGCGGTGGCATGATGAACCAAAAACATCTGAAGGAATTATTCGGCGATTTGGAGCCGGCGGCCGTGGAGAGGCAGGCCAAGGTAGTTGTAGATGAAGATTTAGAAAAATCACTAAATAATTTGCTGGATGTGTATAAAACTTCAGTGGCGTGCGAGATAAATCCATACCAGTTAGATGAGTTCGCATTTTATTCTATCTGCCTGGCGCAATTAAAAAGAACAAGCTGCGACATAACTGAAAAAGTAATATCAGAACTTGTCCTGCGGATTATGCGGCACAATAATATGTTTAACTTCGGGATAAACGCCGGCCAGTTCGTCACAGCATGCATACAGGAGTCATATTGGCAGGGGCATAATAATTTTGAACTCGCAATAACGGAGCCACTGCGCGGCCTTGGCACATACTTGAGAGGCGGGCCAGATAAAAAGCTAATCCTAACAGTAAATAATTTTGCGGCAGATTCAGATGTTCTTAACCGCGTAACAAATTTACAAGGCTGGTTCACAAATGCAGCGTATCTCGATGCAACAATCTGGGGCGCAGGCAACGTACCAGTGCGTACAGGATTTTTTTTTGGGTATAGAAAATATACAAATGGCACGCAGCCCGTCATAGGATATGAAGCAAAGGACTCTGTTTTTCGGGTTGATGACGCTGCCATATTTGAGTATTTGACTGCCGCAAAATATAGTTACGACAACGAAGTTTACCTGCTGGAAAAGCCAGAGCCAGAAGTTGTTGTGATAGAACATAATCACGAAAAAGCTGAACTCAATCTCGCAATTGAGGCATAATGCAGCCAAATAATAAATTAAAAGAACTGTTCGGCGATCTGGAAACGCCAAAAGAAAAAGCTATCAAGATAGAAAAAGACAGAGGACTGGAAGAAACGCTTGCTAAGCTGTCAGATATTTACAAATGCGCGCGTGTTTATGATTTAGACTGGCCAGATAAAATTTACAAAACATATTTTGATTTGTTGGAAAAAAGAAATATAAAAATAACGCCAGAGTCAGTAGATTACTTTTTTTCGCGCATTAGTTACGAAGGCGGCGCAGCAAATGGAAGAAAAATGGGGCTGCTCTTAACTGCGATGGTACAGCTGTCTTTCCAGCAAGGACACAACAATTTTGAAATTGTAATCTGTAATAATCACCCATTGCATTTGTTTGGAATGTACCTGCGCGGCCAGCCCGATAAAAAACTTGCCATCCGAATCGATAATGTATATGATGTAATGAACTACAAGGACGGCGAGCCGCACGCGTGGTTTAATAACATAGCATATCTGGATGTTACACTATCAAATGTGGATGCAAACGTACGTACCTTTGGCAGAAACGCAGGCAGCTCGGTTTTTAAGACAGATAATGAAAGCCTATTTTGTGAATTGCGCGACAGATTTGGGACGGCTAGCGAGCGGACGCCCGCAGACAAATGTGAAGTTTACCTGCTGGCCGGCCACGGAGATGACTTAGCTGACGTGCCTGAGCCAACATCAGAAATGCAGTTATTAGAGGCATAATGAAACAAGACAACCTGAAAAAACTGTTTGGCGACTTAGACGATCCAGTGCAAGAAAAAAGTATCAAGGTGACAAATGGTGGAACGCTTGATGAAACAGTAAAAGAGCTTTGCAGGATTTACGAGCATGTTGCTGACACGCGCGACGACAACCCGGACTTTACATATAAGCTTTGCAAGAGAAATTTGCCGCGGGATAAATATAAAATAAGCAACCAAGTAATCACTCAACTTTCTACCCAAATTTTTATGTATGATGCAGACATAGATTTTAAGGAAACCGCTGGCCCGTTCCTGACAGCAGCCATACAAACCGCATTCCTTCAGGGCCACAACAATTTTGACATTTTATTTTCCGGCGCAACGCCGATGCATTATTTCGGCAGAGATTTGCATGGCTGGCCAGCTAACAAGCTGAGAATGAATGTTATGGACTCTGGTTGCAGCGCGCAATCAGCAGGCTGGTTTTCCTATGCGCAGAACCTTGACGTAAAAATTACTGGCATGCAGCTAGTTCCAAGCCCGCATGCCCAGGTGCAAATTTTCGGGCAGTTTGGGCAAGTTCGGTATTTTACTAAACCAGACGACTTTGCGGTTAGCACAAAAAGATGCAGGTTCGGCGTTGATAATAAAGACGTATTTTATTATTTAACAGAAAGATTTAAACTTCAGGAAAACTTGCGGTCAGTTGGCCAGCCATACGTTCCAATGCCTGAAAGCGAAAGGTCGGAAGCATACTTGCTTGACAGGCCAGAGCCGGAAGTTATAGTACTGGATTTAGACAAAGCGATAAAACCGGAATTTGCACGTCTCGCTGTTTAATTTCAGAATAATTTCAAAATGGGAAACGATAGTATAAGAAAACTGCTTGGTGATTTGGAAGCCTTCCCGGACGAAAAACACCTGAAGGTCGAGGCAAATGAAAACCTGAATTCAAAAGTAGTTGACTTGTTAGTAAGTTACGAAGATAGTTTGTGCCGCTCGTGGGGTGATATGACACATAGCAATATAAATGACTGTTACGACTTTTGTTTAAAATCGCTGTCCAATCAGTGCGCAGGCGTAGATAATGAAGTAATATCTACGTTTTTAGTACATACCAGCACGTATTCGGAGCGTAAAAAGTATTCAGAAATTACTGGCCTATTTATAACTGCACTGCTGCAAACTGCGTTCGACAACAACCAGAATAATTTTGATATTATGCTTGCCAGCCAGCAGCCACTAAGTTTTTTAGGTCATACATTGCACGGCAGATGGAATAGAAGGCTCATACTAAAAGTCCGGGAAAGCAGCGAATGGAAAATGCAGTATTCGCCGTTGATTTGGTTTGAGTGTGCATCGCATTTAGAAGTCATGCTAGTTGGGGCAAACAATGTGCAGCTGCCCGCATTGAATTTAGATTGTAAATATAAAACTGATGAGAAAAACATATTATTGTATGTAAATGATACTATTCGGCCAATTAAGCGGACCACGGTAGATATAATCAAACGCATGACTCAAGTAGACATGATTAAAATCGAAAAACATCCAGTATAGGAAAGGCTGGAGCGGGCAATTGCGTAGGAAAAAATAAAAACATGACAAAGCAAGATTTAGCATATGAGATTGCGCGCATAAATATTTTTAGCGACCGCCCAGATGTTCACGTTGAGCTGGTCCACATGGTTTTGGATTCGGAGGGCGGGGCAAGGCATGTGATTCCGGAACTGCAAAAGGCCTTTGCGAATTGGCAGGCCAGCAGACAGATCTGCTCGCCGCAGGCAGTGGGATTGTACATCGTGCAGGCGCACCCTGAAGCATACAATCCGTCTGGAAGCATAACAACTCAGGAAGGCCAAACTTTTTTTGTAGGCACCGGCGGCCTGCCGCATTGGATTTATAACGTATATATCAGCAAAGGTGCAAAACAGCATAAAGAAGTTTGGGAACTGGAAATTCACCGGAGCAAGAGTGCAATCAAAACAGAATTTTATTGCGTTGGAACGCGGCGCGGCTTAGAAAAGTGGGGCCAGCGGGCAGTCATGTTTCTGGAAGGCAGGGTAACTAGGCTTCTTTATCGTATCTAATGTATAGCATAGAAAGCTACAAATATTTGTTCAAAAACTCTATATATAGATTTATATACTATACATATACTTTTATATACGCTTAGATTAATCGGTACACAAGGTCCTTCTTTCTGACTTCTTTTGCAACCTTCATGCCGACTGACTGGCCTTTTTTCGCAGAATCTATCTTGTCGTGCTCTATCTGCATGCTCGCCACGGTCTGCGTGAAGTTTGTCTGCGGGCCTTCAATGCTGATTTTGTCGCCGGCTTTTATCGTGTCTTTTACCTCAATCACGCCGACTGAAATTTTGTCAAAGAAGTGGCTTATCTCGCCAACCAGCCTTTTGTTTGCTGTTTGGACTACCTTCAGGCCTGCCGGTGCAAGTGCCTTGTTGACTGCTGGCAGGGCAACTCTTACTGCCTGCTTGACAGCCCTCTTCACAACTTTTTTGGCAACGCGCTTTACCCGTGCCTGAACCTTTTTAACGGCCTTTTTAGCCATAGAACGATTGAACTTTTTGGATTTAGCTTTCTTTTTAACTGCCATCTTACACCCCAAATACAATTAATTAGAATGAGCTTAAATAAATAGTTTAGTATTCACTTGAAAATGAGAAGTTCGAATAGCTGTATGTTAGTATATATTTTTATATATTTTTATATAAATATCATATGTAAACCAAACCCACAGGCTTCGCCGCATATGCCTGGCGTTTAGATTTTATCAGACTCGCCAGATCCCTCGTCATCTTTCGAGAACTGTGCACCAGATGGAATTGGTGGCGACATTGTTGCTGGCGGCAAGGGCGGCACTTCCTTCTCGCTGTCTTTCGCCGGCTTGTCAAGCCCAAAGATTTTTCGTTCCAAGCCGTCCAGATCCTCGGGCAGGAGCAATCCAAGCCTGTGCATGCCAATTTGGCCTTGCCCTTTGCCAAAGCCGTAAGCATTCGGGTAGACATGTTTAAAAAGCTGTAAAGATTTTTCGTATTCGCTTTTAAATTCTTTTAAATCATAGGTATTACTAAACCACTCTAAAACCTTTCGCGCCCTTTGCTCCGCAATCCGCCTGCCAACTTTTCTGTTTGGCCCGCCTCGTTCTTTCGAGCTCCACTCCGCACTGCCGCGGGCGTAGAAAGTTTGGTCTGGAAGTTCCGGGTGGCCTTTCAGCCTGATTTCCAGCAAGCATGTTGTCTCCGCGTTTTCAACGCCGTAAGACGCACTGTAGTAGAAAAATGGCCTGCTTACTTCTATAGTAGAATATCTTTTCGTAACAGTTGGTTCCATGTTGCTAAATTAGACACCGAAACATATAAAAACTATTCGGTGTTCGTGCACATAATTGCATTTTAAATATCTTTGATTTTTCCAGCCTTTACTGCAGTAACAAAGGTTTTTTCATACTCTTTTGGCAGGCCGTCAGATAATAATGATAGTATTGCCTCCAGGCCAGATGCATCAACTTCTTCTTCACGAATTATTTTTAGAAGCCGGTTCCAGTACCCGCCCGCGATCATACATTCGTGGCGGTAACCATCGCCGATTTCAGCTATGGATGAACCTGATGTAGTATACCTGTATCTTACAGCGTAATCTCCAAAAGCATCTCGCTTAAATGTATTATCATTTTTCTTCGGCTTGTGCAGCTTGCCAGTCTTGAGATTAAATATGAAATCATAATAAGATTTTTTTGTTGGTTTAAATGCCTCAGCAATCTTATCTTTCGGAGAACTTTTTGCGGCTTTGTAAGTTTTTGGCATATATTATGAACTGATTTAAGATTTTTATAGCTTTCTATTTGACAAGATACATTATTTCTTCAGCACATACTTATTCTGCGGCAACGTTAACATCTCGCGCCAAGCTGTCTCAAACGGCGTGTATGGCACACCGAATATTTCTGGCCAGCTGTCCGGCTGGAAAACATCACCCGCAACCAATGCCTTCAGCTGGTCCTCGGTGAATGGCGGATTTCCGGTAATTTTCGCGTGCGCGTTCATCAGGAAGGCAAATAAGGAAATTGGCAGCGGTACGATAAGCCGCCGGATATTTTTTATTTTTGCAATCGTTTTAATCAAATCAGCATAAAATATTTTTTCATTCCCAATTAAGTTATAAATTTTATCTTTTGGCCCGCGCCTTGCCGCAGATGCGATAACTTTTGCAACATCTAATACGTAAATCGGCTGCCGAATAATTTTTCCGTCGCCCGGCACTGGAAAGAGTGGCGACTTCTCAAGGAATCGCGAAAGATAGCCAAGGTGCTTGTTATCAAACGGGCCGTAAATTAGCGATGGCCTGAGAATTGTGTAAGGCATGCCAGACTTCACAACATGCTCTTCAGCCATTCGTTTTGTTTTTGTATAATCATCATCTGCTTTTGAAATTACGACTGAGGATGAAATATGAATAATGTGCGGCACGTTATATTTTTTTGCTGTGCCAACCGCATTTTTTGTTGCCAGAAAAGAATTTTTATAAAAAAGTTCTGAATCACGTGCAGAAATCTGCGCTGCCATTGTTATCAAAACATCTGCGCCCGCAATATGCTTCTGCCATTCGCCATCTTCTGAGCAGTCCGCCTGTACCGCAGTAATGTTGGGGTTAAGGTTTTTTAATAGTTCCAGATTTTCCTCGTGCTTATCAATGCACACGACTTCTTCGAATTCCTTTGTCAGCATAGGGATAAGGTTTTGCCCCACGAGGCCTGCTGCACCGGTTACGACGGCTTTATACATATAATTTCACGGGCAGAAGAATTTAAGTAGTTTTTGTCTTCTTGACTTTCACTAGCATAGTCCACTTGAGCCTTTTCGGACTTCTATGTAACTTTTCAGAATACTTTTCACACTTGCTCGAGTGGAACCAGAGCAGCTTGCCAGTGTTTGTGATAAGCAGCTTTCCGGATGTTTTCTCAAAATCTTTGTTACAATAAGAGCACTTTGGCATTTTAGCGCTTCCTTCCTTTTAGCGGAGAAGCTTCAATCTCTGTCTCTCTTAACATCAAAATATCACCAATCCTTATCGGCCCGACAACATTTCGCCGGATTATCTTGCCAACGTCCCTGCCCGTAAGAACCTTAACACGCACCTGCTTGCCACCCTCGCGCGTGCCCATCGAGCCGACTATCTCCATCACCTGCGATGGGAAGGCATGCTCGCCTACCTCAACAAGCTGCTGCTTCACGTTGCCCTGCTGCTGTTGTTTTGGTTTTTGTTGTTTTTGTGCCACTTTAATTAATCACCCTAACCGGATTGGCAGCAGCCGCACTCGTGGCCGCAGGCACAGCCTTCTTCTGTTTCTGCAGCCTTCTTTTTTTTCTCTTTTATTTTTTGGTCTTCCATTTTAGAATTATGCTGTTACAGCTACTGCTTCGGCTGGCTTTTCTTCTTTGGCTTTTTTCGGCGCCTTTGGTTTTGCTTCCTTGGGTTTTTCCTTTGCCGGCTCGGCCTTTGCCTCTGTTTTTGCTGGCCCAGATTTCTTGCCGCTCAGCACTTCAAGCTGTTCGGCGATTTGTGACATTCTCTTCGCGCCCTCGCCTGCTGACACGATCGCAATTGCTGATGTGCCGACTGGCAGGCCTGCCGCAGCGCCTAAATCTGCCTTAGCAGGAACAAAAGCATAAGGAATTTTCTTTTCATCGCAGAGCATTGGTATGTGCTGTATAATTTCCAGCGGATTAACATCAGCAGCGATAACAACAAACTTGGCCTCGTTGCGTTCAACGGATTTTGTAGCCTCGTTAGTACCCTTGCGGATTTTCCCGCCTGAGCGGGCATCTTCAACTAGCTTCAGAATCTGGTCTGAAAGTTCTTTTGGAATCTCGAATTTCGCGCTCATTTTGCAGCTCCTTTGCGAGAAATTTGATTATCAAAAACTATGTTTTTTGATTTATCAATTTTAGTCATTTTTTCCTCGCTCCGAATTTCATCGGTCATCGGACTAAAAGCCTGTGCAGAATGGTTTTTAAAGGTTTTCTATTGCAGACTAGCATGGCTTTAACAGATAAGCTCGGTACAGTGTTTTACTTTTCCGAAGGTTACTTCAGGAGAGATCGGCAGCTGGCAAGATATGTCTATCAGCCAGTTTTTGAACGCCTGCAGGACACTGGGGCGATTTCAGGCCGGCTAAAAATTCTGGACTTAGGCAGCGGGCCTAATGGTTCGGATTTTGTCAACATGCTTGCCGAATTTTCGCCGCAACTAGAAGTAACTTATGCAGATTATCATTGGAATTATGTTAATAATATGCGAATGCTCGGAAAAAAGGCAGTTGTATCTGACGGCAGAAAAATGTCGTTTATGGACGACTCTTTTGATATTGTTTTTGGTGGCTGGTCCGTTCTAGAAAGCAACGGAACACGCATGGCACGGGACAGCAAAGTCATAGCTGAAGTAAGGCGCGTACTTTGCAGGCAGGGCATTTTTATATTCGAATATGCCGGCGGCGGCGATTACGAAACCGGAAAAAATTTCAGGGCTAATGGTTTTAGTAAATTTACCCACTTATTAAGGCTGGAACGCAGTGACAGAGAATTTTTGGACTTATATTCAGCGTCGGCCTGAAAAAACACAAATTAAATTTTTGAGTTAGGTTTTTAAACCATGCTCCACAGCAAACGTGAACATGGGAAAAGAATCAGCAATGTTTGATTACGCGCAGAGCAGGGCAGTCAATGAGCTAGATACACTTATTCAGAAGCACGGCGGGTCTCAGCTAAAGGATAAAGAATTAGCTTCGATTTTGTTTAATAATTTAGTAATAGTTGCAAGTGGCGGGTTTGCCAGGATTCCGAAAGAAAAAATAAAAACTTATGGTGACATTGCCTGTGCGGTTGTGAATTTTTATACAGCTATTGGCAATGCTGGCCTAAGCGTAGCAGAAGTGCAAATTGGCGCTTACTCTGCCCAGGTAATCGGCGAAAAGGCAGCAGCAATTGCAAAAGCGGATAGGTTAGCAGAATTATTTCAGCTTACAAAAGTTAAAAAATAATGCGGCGTAAATAGTGCTATAAAAAATCTTCAAGGCTTGCTGTGCCGCCCTGCTGCCCGCGCGGAGTGAGCAGCGGTGTTTTGAATCGCTGGCTTGCCATTCTAACAATTTTTTCTTGCGCAATTTTCTGTTCAAGTACACATATGTAATACCATGCAGCTGGCCTGTCGCGCTGCGCATCTGCGGGCGTGGCATAGTAAGGCGTATCTCTCGCGAGGAAACCCACTCTGTCATTGACAAGTTTTAATGCCGCAACAATGCTGGCTTCAGAGTACAGCGTGACATGATTTTGTTTAATTTCTCTTGCAATCTGCCGCAACAAATGATGCTGCGGATTTATTTCATAAATATAGGGCAATATGTCTAAAACAAGCTGGAGATCTGCCTTCCGAATTTCTATTCTGGCATGCCTGTGGTTCCACAGTCCTTCGGTTCCATCGCCCATGATATGCTACAATAAAGATAATTTATAAAGCTTTCTTTGCTAATTATGCGTAAACACAAAGCCCAATTTTCCTTTCGCCTTTGCATCCAATCTTACAAACCCAAACCTTTCGAATTGTATTATATCCCCAACTTTTAATTTCTCGCAGTTTTTCTCTGCAAAGCCGGCAACAATAGCGCCATCAGGCATTATCACTTCTGTTGCAACTGAAAAATCAGCAGGCACCCATGTAATGCGCGGTATTTCTTTGTTCTCTTTTGATGTAAATTCTGCTTTTGGATTTAATTTTATATTATATAAGTGCATCAGCCGCACTTCTTTTCCTTTTAAAGCCGTGAAATCTTTTTTCGAAATGTAAAATGTTTTTCCGACTTTTATCTTTTTCATTTCTGTTTCTTTGTCAGGGTGCAGTTTCACTTCGATTTCCTTGATGGCTGGCGCGCCCTTCACTCCAACTTCGACTGGCTCGGCAATGAAAGAGTAGCGGTGCGAGGCAGGGTCTAAAATTTTTCTGTTTATTGCGTAGAGATTGTCAATCGGGACTTCGATATCATTAGCATTCAAGCCGATGTCTGCAATGAACTCGCGGACTGCGTGCGGCAAAATTCCTCGGCGCGCAAGTGATTGCAAGCTCCACGTTCTTGGGTCATCCCAGCCAGAGTATGCGCCAGATTTTACTTCCTTCTGAGCTTTCGATTTTGAGAGTTTTACTCCCTGCAGGCGTATCAGGCCAGTATGTATAATTGTTGGCGCGCGCCATCCAAAAATATTCCAGATAAACTTGCACATTTCAGTCTCCATCATCAAGTCTTTTCCGCGGATTACGTGCGTCACGCCGAGCAGGACATCATCAATCGCCCAGGAAAACTCGAGCATGGGCCAGACTTTGTACTTATTGCCGACGCGCGGGTGTTTTCTGTCAGAAACTCTGCAAAGCACCCTGTCCCTGAATGCCGGATTAGGATGCGCCATGGAAGTTTTTAATCTTAGTATGGCCTGCCCTTCTTTGTACTTGCCCCTGAGCATGGCCTGCCATTTTTCTAAGGTTTCCTTCGGGGACTGCCTGCGGTGCTCGCACTCAATTCCCTTCGCCCTGCACTCCCGCAGTTTTTCTGCAGCGCACTCGCAGACATAAGCAAAGCCCTTTCTAATAATTTCCTCGGCGTGTTTGTAATAAATTGCCAGCCTGTCTGATTTGTAAACTATTGGCCCGTCCCACGTGACATTCAGCCATTTGAATCCATCAGGAATCAGTTTGTAAGCGTCAGGCGCGATTGATTTTTCTTCAGAGCCGATTGTGTCGTCCATCACAAACAAAAGTTTGCCGGAATATTTTTCTGCATAAAGCGCATTCAGCAGGTACGTCTTTGCGTTGCCGATGTGCAGCGGGCCGGAAGGATAGGGTGCGAGGCGCAAAACAATTTTTCCCTTCTCAGCGTTTGGCAGGGCGTCAAGCTCTTTTTCTTCGTGTTCGCTTACTTTCTTCTCGAAAAATTCAGGATAGACTTTTAGCAGCCTCTCTTCCTGCTGTTTGAGTGTCAGTTTATTTATTTCGGCAACTACCTTGCCTATCTGCGGGGCCAGCTCTTTCATCTTCTGCTTGACTGACTCGTCTTCCGCAATCAGCTTGCCAATGATTGAGCCAGCCTGTGCCTTGCCTTCGTGAGAGAAAGCGTTAGCTAGGGCAAACTTCTCAATAGACTTTAAGTAATCTGTCATAATACTGAAAACTACTTTGAATTTAAAAACCTATCTTATGAGCTAGTTATTAAAATTGCATTGCTGATAAAATATTAAAATATATTTAATTGACTGTATATTAGTAATAGCACCAAAACCTTTAAATTCCTTTTTGATTTTAAATAGGCATGAAACGTTTGGTTAAGATATTGTTGGCAGTAATAATTGTGGCAACTGTAGTAGTCCTTGCCGGCATTTACATGGAATTCGGCGCGAACACGCAAAAACAAGCAAATTCAGATTCACTGTTAAGATTTCAGCCGTCAGCCAGCGAACTAAAAGGCTGGCAACTCACTTGGGAAGCAAAAAATATGGCAGAGTGGCCCGAAGAACAGAGAAAATCATTTATATCAAAAAATATTGATGACGCTGCCGGCTGGCGATATCAAAAAGATAACGAAACAGTAGAAATATGGGTAAGAGAGTTCAGAGCTCAGGATGATTTGCAGAAAGTAGAGCTGGGCATAACACAGCCATTTTTCTGGAAGGCGCAGTCAGCGCTTGGTTTTGCGGATTATGCAATGGTTGGCGTGCATGTAAGCGAAAAGCCAAGCCCGCTTTTGATGTATTTCGCCAAAAATAAAACTATGTTTTATATTAATTACTATAATAAAGATGGCACGTACGATGCATCACAAATACTAAAAGATAAGACTTTCTTAACCTTGCTTGCAAAGAAAATGCTTGCGAAGTATTGAACTATTCGCAACAATGCAATAATCTTTAAATAGCCCAGCTATGCGATTTCGCAAATGGAAATCTCTGAAAATAAAAATAATGAAAAAGAAATTGATGTTTTGCCGAAGGATGAATCCATAGATTCACCCACACCAGCTTCACCAACACCAACAACACACTCATCTAAATCTTCGGGCAAGAAGTACATTGCCCTGCTTGTTCTTATTGTAGTAGTTGCAGGCCTGTTTTACTTCTTACGCGCAGGCACTGGCGATGTTACCGGCTCAACGACTGCATTGCCTGCTGGGCAAAGCGATTCTGGCGAAAAAGTAGCGCAGGATAACGAGCCAGCCCTGCCAAAGGTAGATGTCGATGTACAAACAACACCACCCGCCAGAAAGTCAGCATCACAATCAACCGCTGGCATGGAATGCCAGGATTCTAATTCATGTACAATAGATACGTACGACCGAAATAGCGGCCAATGCACACATTCACCCGTAGCTAACTGCTGCGGCAATTCTGTATGCGAACAGGGCGAAAGGTGCAACAGAGAGACACTCGAGACAGCCTGCCCGCAGGACTGCTCATTGTCGTGCGAAGCTTTCTTAACAGTAAGCAAATTCGCGGCGCAAAAAGAGCCGGACAAGTACAGTTACAACTGCGCATCAGGCAGCTGCGAAGCCAATGGACTTAACGAGTTTAAAATAACCGGCGATGCAGTAGTTCATACATTTATCAACAACTGGGGCGAACTTATAGCAGAAAATTCAGTCTCAGCACAGACATTTTGCACATACAATGGCGAGCAGATAAAACTGGATGGCACATTATTCGGGGTAGGAATTAAAGACTACTTCGGCGATAACAAGGATACATCTGGGCAGATAAGCGCAAGGAATGCAAAAGGCCAGAACTATGCCGAATATGCGATAGCAGTAAGCCGGCCATCAAATTTGGATAATGGTGTCCGCATCCAATGCACCGCGCTGTTGCAGTCCACAGATATATCAAACAGCCAGAATTTGGTTTTTGTCTTAAGCTAACTTTTTATTTTTTATTCTTTTTGCAAATGTTTTTTTAGGTTTTTTATTTTGCCAAACTTCAGTATATTATCAGCGACTGCATAAATTTCAAAACTGTTTATGTCTTTTAAAAATGGCGATAATAATTTTTCTGACAAAACATTTGTTCCCTCGGCCAGCAGGTTAAACGAAGGCAGAACGACTAAATCCCTGCCAGACCATTTTCCCTTCAAAAAGCATTTCACGCGCTCAGAGGAAACGGAGTCAGATATTGTTATTGCGGGATGTTCATGGCCAATTACAATTAAGCTTGCGCCCTTTATTTTTTCTTTTTTCGGAATTTCATCGCCATGCAAAAATAATATATTTTTAACTGCAAGTTCTTTTTTTACTTCGGCCAGTTTTTCAATATATTTATACATTGTGTCGTGGTTGCCTTTCAGGACAATGATACTTTTGCATTTGGTTTTTATAAAATCTATTATAGCAGTTACATCACGGATTTCCTGCCGGCCAAGATAGCCAAACTCGTGCCTGATGTCGCCAAGAATAACAACCCTGTCTAATCCACATTTGCTTTTTTTAAGCCGGTCGAATATGCCTTGCAGCCTGGCCAGCGTATCTGCCAGCTGGTGCCTGGGCAGCAAAACCCCTTTGCTAATAAGCGCAGTTTCGTAACCAATGTGAAAATCTGTAAGAGCAAGGATTTTTTCTTTTGCAAAGTAAAGCCCTAAGTCAACAATTTCAACGCCCCGCAGTATGTTCATTTTATTTGCCCTTTAAACTAATTTTTGCCAGTATCTGCTTGTGCATTCTTCTTATAAAGTCCAGCCTGTCTTCCGCGCGCAGAATATCCGAGTATCCGCGCGCAATAATGTTGAGCGCGAACGGGCTGGGTATCTGCGTCTGAACGCTTTTTAGTGTTGTATGGCCGCTCTCAATCCATTTTAGCACCTGCTCGGCGTTCTTAACATCCATTAAGTCTTCCATCACTTCGCGCCTTGCTTCTTTTAAAACAGGAAAATTATTCGAAATTCTTTTCGCGGCGTTGATAAGGATTTGTGCGGATACCTGTTGCCTGCCAACACGCTTGCGTACGCCCTTATAGTTTCGGATTATCATGAGCGCGCGGCCGGCACAGTGCCTAAATCTGCGTTTCATTATGTCTGTCTTGTCAATGGCAAGCTCCAGCAATTTTCCAAAGTTTTCTTTTTTTAATTGCATGAACAAGTACTGCCAGTTAAGTTTTTGGCTTGCCGCGAGGTAAAAATTTGCATCGGTGATGGAAATCAGCACGTTTACACCATGGAATTTTCCAAGTATATACGCAAAAGACCGCGAGAGCGCATCATTCACCCGCCGGCCAAAACACGAGTGGAATATTAGATAGTGCTTTCCCTCGAAGTAAAGCTCCTCAATCAAAATCTTTTTATCATGCGGGATTGCGGCGTAACCCCACTGTTCGTAAAAATATTCATAAAGCGAATTCGCGGCAGGCCCGTCGATATATAAATATTCCTTGATAAACTCAAGTATCTCTTTTTTCGATTTGTATTTATTATAATATTCTTCAATCAGGCGCCGGAATTTTTGGATTGACATTGCAAGGTCAAAATTTAATGGCAGCATGTCTGAAAACCAGCTTGGTATTGTTGGGATTCTGCCCGGCGCTGTTGAAACCTGCGCGACCATTCCGCGCGAAAATTCGTATCTGTATGTGCTGCCGCCAAGGACAAAAATATCACCTTTCTTCATGCGCTCGAGGAACTCCTCATCTATCTTGCCGACCGGCTGATCGCCAATTTTTATAGTGATATAGCTTTCGTCAGGTATTGTGCCTATGTTTGTTGAATACAAAACCCGCGCGAGTTTTGAGCGCTTGCCAACCATGCCAGTCCCAGCGTCATGCCATATTTTCGCATAGATGTGCCGGTCATCAAGCTCAGCATACTCGCCAGCAAGATATTTTATTACTGCGATAAAATCCGCATCAGCTAAATTTTTGTAGCAGTAACTTCGTTTTACAGTTGTTTTTATATTATCGATATGATCTTTGCCCTCGATCGCAATTCCGTAGATGTGCTGTGCCAGAACGTCCAGGCAATTTTTTGGTATGTCTATTTTATCAATTTTTCTTTCAACAGCGTTTTTTAGAATCAGCGCGTCCTCGACCAAATCGTCACGGTCAATTACGATGAATCTGCCTTTGATATTATCGTGCAGCCTGTGCCCGCTTCTGCCAATCCTTTGAAGCGCCCGCGAGACAGATTTTGGCGAGCCAAGTAAAATAACAAGATCGATGTAACCAATATCAATTCCAAGTTCAAGCGAAGTTGAGGAAACTACAACCTTCAGCTCGCCCCTTTTCAGTTTTTCCTCGGTAGATAAGCGCAGCTCTCTGGACAGCGATGAGTGGTGCGCCTGTATGTTTTCGGCATAATGCTTTCCAAATCTTGTTTTTAAGTTATGAACAACCCGTTCAGTAGCGGCGCGTGTGTTCGTAAATATCAATGTTGTTTTGTGTTCCTGAATCATATCGTGCAGCATGTCATAGGTTTTTTTATCAAGGTCAGCCTGCGTAACGTCCATTATGTTTTCGACAGGCGATATAACCTTCAAATCTATTTTTTTAAGAAATTGCGCATCAACAATAGATATATCGCGAGGCTGGCCATCATTCTCAAATCCTGCAAGAAACTGCGCGACCTCTTCAAGCGGCGCGATTGTTGCAGACAGGCCAATGCGCGTAAAGTTGCCGGCCAGATTTTGCAGCCGTTCTAAACTTAATGACAGGTGAACGCCCCTTTTTCCGGAGGCCAGCGCGTGAATCTCGTCAACAATAACCCATTTCACATCCCGCAGCCTTTCCCGGAAAACCGGTGCGACAAGAAGGATGGCAAGGCTTTCCGGCGTCGTGATTAATATGTGCGGCGGCTTATCACGCATCTTTGATTTTTCGTATTGTGTTGTATCCTCTGTCCTGACGAAAACGCGCACGCCAAGCTCGCTGCCGCGCTCGGCTTCCATTTCAGTTAGCGGCTCCAAAAGATTTTTTTTGATATCATTATTCAGGGCTTTTAGGGGTGACACATAAACACAGTAAACCTTATCCTCTAATTTGCCAGCTTCGGATAAATTAACAAGCTCAGAGATGACCGCAGCGAATGCAGAGAATGTTTTGCCGGAACCGGTCGGCGCGGAAATAAGGACATTTTTCTTTTTATGAATGTCAAGGACAGCAAACTTCTGCGGCGGGCTGAATTTTTTAAACTTCTTTCTAAACCAGCCAGCCACCAAGGGGTTCAGCGCGGCGAATATCTGTTCATCGCTGCTTTCTGTCGTTTGCAAAGTTGCCATGTGAGAAGTGTTTACTCCACTATATAATAAGCATAAACTTAAACTTTAAAAGGCATTCGGTTAGGTGTCAAATTACGATTAAAACACAAAAACAGCGGCCGTGTGCCAGAGTTACACAAAGTTTTATAACATTTTCCATAGCATTTATTGCATGGAAAATACGCAAACAAAAAAAGCAAGAACCTTGGAACAGTTGACATACGATGGCACATTTTTCCGCAAAAGTGACGGGCGGGCAGTAAGAGTAGAAGCAGTTGATCTGCCAATAACATTTTTAATTCAAAATCCAGAAAGCATAGCTACATATGTAGAAAAATTATTAGCTCACGATTCGCTCTGGATTCCGAAAGCAGCAAATGCTTATACTGCATCGAAGTTTAATCCAGACACACAGCATATTAGGGATGGAGCGGGTTTTTCAGTTTATGCGGTGCAGTTTTACTTAAAGTTTTTATCAGACTAAACTGTATTTTGTGTGTTTCATGCTCAAAAAGCGCCATAACAGTTAATATAGACAGCTTTAAAAACCCATCGGCACGCATTTCTATATGCAAATCGGTTCAAGAGCGGAATGGGATACATTACGGGACGTAATAGTACACGGTTTGGGCATGGAGATACTTTTCGGGCTCTTGCATCCAAGAGCAAATTTATACAAGAGCACATTTAGCCGCATGGCCGCAGCCAAGGAGCACCAAAAACTTCAGGATGTTTTAACTGGCGAGGGCGTGCGCGTTCACCGTGTCGAAGATGCCCTTAAACAAAACAGAAGGTGCCTAGTAGAACTCGCAATGGCCTGCCTGGATTTCGAGGACGAGACTGCTGGCAAGATAACCACCACAAGAGAAAAGGAACGGGTTGTGCGTGGCTTGGATGTTGATGACTTAGTTGCAGCAGTTTATCTGCAGCCGACAGCAGTCGTTGTCCGCGGCGATGGCATAAATTCTAGCGATAGAGTAGACTTGTACAAACTTTGGCCGTTGACAAATTCATATTTTATGCGCGATTCGTTCATAACAACCGACAGGGGAATTGTAATCGGCAGAATGGCAACTGAGCAGAGGGAGGAAGAAACAGAAATAACAAAAGCTGCACTGCGCGCGATGGGCATTAAGCCAATTTATACAATGCAAAATAATCGCACAGAACCGCTGTCTATGGAGGGTGGCGATTTTATCCCTGCAGGCAACATATGCTTTATCGGCCGCGGGCTGCGGACTACAACAGGCGCAATCAGGCAGCTCTTAAGCAATAATTGCCTTGGTTCTGACATTGTTGGAGTTGTTGACGGGCCTAAGGACATGGATCAGATGCATTTAGATACATGGTTTAACTTGCCTGCAAAAGATACAGCAATTGTATGCGGGCCGACGCTCCGAGACGCAAATACTACTGTTACACTCTATGCCCGAGATGGCGGAAGATATAATAAAATAACGCAAAAACCACAAAGCTTTAGAGATTATCTAACTAAAGAGCTTGGTTATCGCATATGCGAAGTAAGCGATAGGCTGCAAAGAGCGCACGCTACAAATATTCTGACAGTCAAAGATGGAAAAATAGTCGTACCTTACGTTAGTAAAGAATATTCGCGCACACTTACAAAGTTAGGCATAGATATTGTATCTGACCCAAGCGAAAAGGCTAAAAAGGGTCTATCGTTAGAAAATATTACAAAAGGCTGGGGCGGGCCACATTGTTTGACTAATGGCTTGCTCAGAGCGTAGTTACTGGAATGAGTCAAGATAAAGACCAATGGGGGCTGGCATCTAAGTCGCTCAGTACTGACCATTTGGAAATTAATGCTGAAGGACATGTTACTATTACACCCAACGGTTTGCGCATAGATGTTTACAAATTAGCGAAACAGTACGGCACGCCACTCGAAATTCTTTTGCCGGGCATAATAACCGAGCGGGCGCAATACCTGCGCAGTTGTTTTAGCAATGCTATTGCTTTTGCGGGTTACACTGGTACGTATTCACACTGCTTCCCACTAAAGAGCAATCCCCTGCCCGATGTAGTCAGGGCTGCAGTGGCCGGCGGAACAAGCGTAGAAGTTGGTACAAATGGCGAGGCATTCATTGCTGAGAGGATGTATCACCATGGCGAGCTGGCCAGGGATGCAGTTGTAATCTGCAACGGCGCAAAAGAACAAAATTATCTTCGCAGGATTTTAGAGCTGCAGAAAAATGGCTTTAATACAATTCCCATAATAGAAGCAGAGCAGGAATATTTCTTAATAAAAGATCTTATGGGAAAACTGAATATGGATCACGTTAAAACCGGTTTGCGCGTAAGAACAGGCATCGATTTGATGGGCGCCACGCGATGGAATTCAGCAACGGAACAGAATCCATTTGGCCTGAAAACAAATGATGCCCTGCGTTTCGTTGAAGATTACATCGCAAAGGACAGCGCAGTCCAGGTAGAGGTTTTGCATAGCCATGCAGGTTCGCAAATAGAGGATTTAGAAGCAATGGTTAGTGCGATTGGCGCAGTCTCAGAAGTCTATGTAAAATTGCGGCAAAGGATTGACGCCCTGAAATTTATTGATGTTGGCGGAGGCTTGCCAGTAGCGTATAACAAAAAACCGCTATTTTCAGTAAGTGATTATGCTAATCGGGCAGTCCAAGTGATTAAAGAAAAATGCAACGGCGCAGGCCTGCCAGACCCAAACATAATCGTAGAAGCTGGAAGATGGACTTGCGCGCCAGCACAGTTTACAGTATTTGGCACGCATTATCCAAAACCCGTAGTTGATGGCCTTAGATTTATACGGATCGATGGCAGCCTTATGACTGACTTGCCAGACACATGGGGAGTTTCCCAGGAATTTCTAGTAGTGCCTGTGAATGGCGCACATCTGCCCGCACTAAACAAGTACTGGCTGGCCGGCATGACATGTGATTCTGATGATGTTTATCCGTCAAAAGACCATACTGGAAAGGCGATGGAGTCTTTGCCAGTTGTATTGTTGCCCGACGTTGACGAGCAGTGCAGATGGAAGGAAAACGGCGAGAAGGCATATATCGGCGTACTTGCAACAGGCGCCTACCAAGATTCTCTTAGCGGTATGAAGGGAGTAAAGCACTGTCTGGTACCAGAAGCCAAAAAAATAAGAATAGAACCGGACGGCACAATTAAAGTAATAGTTGAGCGGCCCACGCCAAGCGATGTAGCTGAGAGACTAAATTGGAAATTTAATAATAGTAATAAGAATTAGTTTTAGCTTCATTTACATTTTTTCTAATTTTTGTATTCCGATTAGATTAAAGCACGATTCCAGGGCTATTTGTGTAGCCCTTACTAATTCCAGCCTCATTTGCTTTTGTGCTGGGTCAGCAGTCATGACTGGGCATTTTTCGTAAAACTCGTTAAATGCCGCGCACAATCTCAAAGTATATTGCGGCAGGGCACTTACATTATATGTTTGCGAAATTGCATGTATTGTGGCTGGAAGATTTATTATCATTGACGCAAGGCGCTTATCATGTGGAGTTAACTGAGACATATCGCTCTTGACTGTCGTTGGAGTTTCACCAGCCTTTTTTAATATGTTGCTCGCCCGCACATAAGTATACAAGCAATACGGAGCAGACTCTGCAGCAAAATTAAGCATTCTTTTTAAGTCATATACAATTTTTTTGTTGCGGTCTGAATTTATCAAGAAAAATCTTGTCGCGCCGATCGCAAGTTTTTCAGCATATTCGTTTAGCTCGCCTTCGGTTACTGCTATGTCGCGCTCGGCGAAACGTTTTTTGAATTCCTCGCTGGCCGCATGGACAATGTGGTCTAAAACAGCATCTACATGGCTGCCCACCCAATTACCAGACCGGCCAGAGAATCTGCCTTCTGGCAGGACTGCATGTTCATACGAAAGATGATATGAATTATTTGCTTGTTCGGGGTAGCCCAAAATGCGCAGGCTTTCCTTTACAACTTTTTGCGGCCATTTTTGCTCTTGGCCGATTACATTTATCACGTTATTTGCTGAAGCAAATGGCATGTCTGTGCCCTTCCCAACGCGAGTTGTCCATAAGACTTGGCCGTTTGGCTGTGTTAAATATGGCTCGTATTTGAAATTAATAGATGTCAGGCCAAATTTCCACATCTGGAATGCAATGTCCTTGCCAGTGTAAACTGCAGTGCTATCTGAGCGGACAAGTATTTTATATGATTTTTTCTGATCGGCGAATTCAGGGCCAGCCGTTGACATGTCCATTACGATGCAGCCCGCATCCTCGCCTTCAGTAAGTTTGTAAACCCTGCCAGTCTTTTGCAGTTTTGCCAGCGTTTCATCAAATAATTTTACGCCAACAATGTCGCTTTCCCATACTAGTAAATCGTAAAGAATGTTCATGCGCCCCGCAGTTTGCAGTTGGGCGCGTACGCTTTCATCCGCGAATCTTTTGGCAGCAATTGCAGTTTCATTGTTGCCTGCTTCCATCTGGTGCAGTGTCTGCTCAATCTGATGTTTGATATTATTTTGCAAATTTTTGGTTTGTGCGGCGATTTCTGCCAGTGTTGTTTCGTTACCCTTCTCTCTGGCATCCACCTCTTTTTTTTCAAGCTGTGCGGATGTTGAGTAAACCAAACCCTGCCAAAAATCTAGTTTTGGTGCATTTTCTGGCAGGCTTTTCAAGTGCGTAATGCCCCAGTAAACTGTCGCAACTTGCCTGCCAAGGTCATCTATGTAATTAAGAACTTCAACATCCAAGCCAGCCGCCCTTGCACATCGCGCATAAACATCGCCAAGAACGGAATTTCTAGCGTGGCCCATGTGCCATGGCTTGCCAGGATTAACTCCAGTATGTTCGATTAGGACTTTTTTGCCGCTTTTTGGCAGATTGACATACGCAGGCCCAGTTTCAAGAATATCTTTTAGCATCTGAGCCATATATTCGTTGCTGAAAGTAAAATTTACAAATGCGTTGAACGGGACAGCTTCACTGAATTCAGGCGGCAAGGCAACAGTTCTTGCGATTTCTGCAGATATATTTTCAGGTGACTCACCGACAGCCTTAGAAAGTACAAAACATGGCAAGCAAAGATCGGCAGCGATACTTGGAGGTGGCGATGCCACAATTTCCTCTAAATCTATTTTATTTGTAGTACAAATTTCTGATAGTGGTTGATTCTTAATTCTAACTTGGGCTAATGCCTGCATTAGTGCGGTTCTAGCTTTCATCGTCATATATTCACTATTGCATATAGATTTATAAATGCTTCGGTTGGCATCCAGTTAATTAAACGAGCAGCGAGTTTAACTTACTTTTAACCACGCCCATTATAAAGAATATTTTTGTTGGTACCATTTTTATCTGCACCGATTGTTTTTTAAAATATATGCATTTAAACGTATTTGTATGGAAATAACACCGCAGGAATTGAAAAAAGAATTAGACACAAAGAAAAAAATCCTGATTGTCGATGTCAGGCAGCCAGAGGAATTTGATTTCGTGCATCTCGAGGGCTCGAAAAATATTCCACTGCCGGAATTCCAATCGCGCGTAAGTGAAATCCCGAAAGATGCTGGCATTGTAACTGTCTGCCATCACGGAAACAGAAGCATGCAGGCCGCAGTTATTCTAAACTCGCTTGGCTACAAAGCAAGAAGTTTGAAGGGCGGGCAGTATGAATGGGCAAAGCAGATTGATAAAAAGATGAAGTACTATAACGCAGAAACTTATTACGAAAACGGAAAAATCAAGTGCGAGGTTTGGGAAGTTAAGGATTAATTATTTCTCCCAGAACTTCCTTGCCGGCGCAATAATCTTTTTCAATTCCTTCGCAACTGCGTTTTTCAAGTCCATTGGATGGAGCTTGCCAGCCACAAAATCAGTTTCTAACTGCAAGTAGCCTTCGTAATTAACATTTCCGCCGAATTTTTCGGGCCTTTCAATCAATAATCCTTTGTCGCGCGGAAATATGATTAATTTCACCAACTGCATGACTGCGTTATTTTCTATAACTTTTGCGGGGCAGTATGCATTCTTAATTGATTTTTCAATTTCTTCGTCAGAATCGTCAAGTGAAATTCCTGAGCCAGGGATTGACTTCGACATTTTTTTGCCTGCCCCAAGAAGTGAAACTACCATTGGCGTGTGCATGCAGATTGGCTTTGGCCAGCCAACCTCAGGCAGGTTTTCCCTGGCCAGCATGTGGACTTTTCTCTGATCAATTCCGCCAAGGGCAACATCGCACCCAAGCGCTTTGATGTCCTCTGCCTGCATCAACGGGTAAAGCATCTGCGAGATTTTTGCGTTTTCAATATCCCTTGCTAATTCCTGCATCGCCCTCAGCCCACGCTGAACGCTGATTTTCAGCGACATATTGATAACATCCATCCAATATTCTTTTTTGAACTGAAAATCTGAGCCTTTGACAAATTCTGCATCCAATCCGAATGCTTTGATACCTTTTTCCCATATTTTGCACTGCCTGTCGATTTCCGCCTTGTCGCCCTTGAGGTTTGTGTAGGCATGCATATCTGCCAGAAGGACTTTTACCTTGAAGCCTGCTTTCTGCAAGTCCATCAGCTTTGTAATTGTAACCATGTTGCCGAGGTGCGGAGCGCGGGACGGCTCGTATCCGCAGTAGACGACTGGATGTTTCTTTTTCTTGAGAAGTTCTGCCAACTCGCTTTCTTCTATTATCTCAACTGTGTTTCTTTTGATTAGATTTAATTTTTCAGTGTCCATGTTTTATTATTCTCCTTTTGGTTTATTAATGTTTGCTTGGTCCCGCAGGCCTGAGTTGAACAGGCAACCTCCCGGGCTACAGCCGGGCGCTCTGGCCATTGAGCTACTGCAGGATTTAGAGAATTAACTGCCGAGTTTGCCAGAATTTCCATTGTGTCAAAAATTTCGGAGCCATCGGACGCAATTATAAGTTGCAAATCAGTGCAGGCTAACAATATTACATCTGCGCCGCGCTTTTTCAGGCCGGAAATTATCATGTGCAGTTTTTTTGAATCTGTTTTATTTGTCTGGCCAGTCCGCAAAACATTTTTTATCGCGCGCAGGATTGATTCTTGCTCGGTATCGTTTGGAATTACAGTGTTGATGTTTTCCTTTGCCAGCGCGTTTTGGAATAGGTTTGAATTTATTGTTGATGTTGTTGCAAGCAGGCCTGCGCATTTCACACTCTTTTCTTTGAACTCTGAAATTATTTCGTCTACAATGCTTATTATTGGAACATCTGATAGTTCACGGAATATATCAATAAACAGATGCAACGTGTTGCATGGAATAACTATAAAATCTACATTGGCGGAATTAAGCTTTTTTATACAATCTATAGCAAACGGCAGCAAAAGCCGCGGGTTGTTGCTGATCGCCTCTTTTTCCAGGTCTAGCGGAACTGCGGCGTTTGCCAGCACTACTTTTGGCCTGCCCTTTGCCAGCTTTCTTGACAATGAGATTAATCTTGTAAAGAACTCTGCAGTTGTTTCAGGCCCGAAACCGCCAACAACACCGATCACCGGCGCCTTTTCGCATAGGGCATCGCGCACATGCTTATTTATTTCAATTGAATGCGAATTGCCGAAAGTAACAATTCCAAGCTTCTGCAAAACCCTCAGATTATGCCAAACCGTTGATTTTGGCACATCTTTTATAGAAGAAACAAATTGCGTAGCAGTCCCGTTAAATGAAACTAGTTTCACCAGCAAAAGCTTCTGCTTATCACTGAGAGAAAATTCAAGCAGCCGTTTGATAAAGAGAGTCCCGACTATCAACGCAATTCCTTGTTTCTTTTCTGCTCAAATCGGTTTCCATAATTGTTTGTTGTAAGATATACTTTATAAATGTTTTGTACAACTTTTATCGCACTACTTTTTCAATTCATGCGCCAAATAAATCAAAAATGGGCCTGCCCGTCCATCTGTAAAAACTGAATTTCCATAATCTGCCGCAGTCAAAACAACATTAAACATGCCAGTATCACTTGCTTCCTTGAAGTGTGACTGTAGGCCACCCCATTCATGGCGCCCCAGCCTCTTCAGCTCTGCAATATTATCAACCCTTGCTATTAGCGCGTCTAGATTTTCTATGAAAAACAGCGGGCGGTAGTCAAAGTGCCTTACGTCTGCCCCGCCAGCCAGAATTTCGTGGCTGTCCACGGCATCGGCCATGTATTTTCTTACTTCTTCTGTTGTTTTCAACTCGCCAGCCCGTTCAGCAGAGATGAAGGCTGGCCTGCATTTTAATTTGAATTCGTTTTGCCCCAAGTACGTTAAAGTTTCCCCGTAAAGCTGGCGCAGAAATTTATTATAATCAATTGCTGGATCGTTTGTGTAGACTAAATGACCCTGCATCGTGCCGCCGGCCAGCCAGTGTGATAAGCTATCAAACCAGCGCTGCCTGATTTGGCCTTTGACTGCCCTAAGCGTTTCTGCCATGTAAAATTTGCAGATTGTATATTTTATAAACCTGCCGACATAATGCATATCATGGAAGTCCGTCTCCAAGTCTATCTGGCCCGTGCAGGCCTCGCTCCATCAAGGCGTAAGGCCGAGGAGCTCATCAAGGCCGGCAAGGTTTTGGTGAACAGGAAAGTTGCCACCCTCGGAACAAAAGTTGATGCAAAGAAAGACAAAATAACATTTTCCGGCGAAAAAATTGAGGCTGTAAAAAATAAAGTTTATGTTATGCTGAACAAGCCAGCCGGCTACCTTGTTGCAAAATCTGATGAACGCGGCAGGAAGCTGGCAATAGATTTATTGCGGCAGCCCTCGGCTGACAGCAAGAAGTTGAGTGATGCAGAATTTAATTCCATCTTCAACATCGGCCGTTTGGATTTTAATTCCGAAGGCCTGCTGCTGTTCACGAATGACGGGCAGTTTGCAGACATAATCACCCACCCGCGCGAGCATGTAAACAAAACATATATAGTAAAAGTTTCGGGAAGAATTTCTGAGGAAAAAATTGGCAAGCTGTTGCGCGGCGTAAAAGTTGTTGCTGAGCAGGATGGCAAGCCAGTCGAATATTTTTCGCGGTTCAAACAAATTCGGGTTTTGGGCAGGGGGGAGTTCTCAGTAATTTTGATAAAAATTTCGCAGGGCAGGAAACGGCAGGTCCGCAGAACGCTGAGCGCAGTCGGCCATGAAGTCCTTGCCTTAAAGAGAGTCGCAATTGGAAATCTGAAACTCGGCGAGTTGCCGGCAGGAAAATGGAGGTACCTAAACTCCGGCGAGGTACGGACGATCACCCAAACATCATCTGCTTAAGCTCTTCAGAAGGCTGCCACGGCGGCTCGAAGGTAAGTTCTATCTCCGTACTCTTCACGCCTGCGATCTTGCAGACTTTTTCTTTTATATCATTAATCAGCATGTCGCCGTACGGGCAGAACGGCGTTGTCAAAGTCATTTTTATATAAATAATGCCGCTCTCTTTAATCTGCAAATCGTAAATCAGGCCAAGCGTCCAGACATCAATATGAATCTCTGGATCTTCACAGTTCTTCAGGGCTTCGATAACTTCTTCTTTTGAAACCATAAACTTGGATGTATTTCGGGTTATTTAAGTATTACCCGAATATTATAAGAAGTAAGCCAGTATGGTGCGCTTCGCACGAAAGGTTTAAAAAGCCATATACAATATTGCAAGTATGACTGACGCCCCAGTTACGCCAAATAACGTACTGTCTAAATTAAACGACTTGGCTAGCAAGAAAAAACAACTGGAGCAGCAGCAAGACACAATTTTACGGGCCAAAGATACATATGCACAGATGCGGAGACAATATTTATCAGAACTCGAACAAGTTCGGGCAGGCATGGCAAGCTACCCAAATCTTTTGGGTCTTCTGGAACAGCTAGATGCGCCAGAATTGCAGGGTTTGGAAGAGCGTGTTTCTCCATCGCCGTATCAAATAAATGCCAAAAAAATTATTGGTCCATGTGTCTTGCAGGCAATCGATGAAGTGCCTGGCGGGCTTACGATACAGCAAATTTTTGAAAAACTTGGCAGCAGGTTTACGCAAGAAGAAGTAACAAATGCTATAAATAATTATAGAATTTTTTTGAATGCAGACGAACAGGGAAAGTATACAGTTAGTGATAGGGGCAGGGCATCGTACACACGTTCCTTGGAGCGCGCAGCACGCAGGGCTAGCCAGCCAGCGCCAACAGCCCCATTGCCAGAAACATCAGAACAGCCCGAAGATGTAGGCCACGTAAACATCCGTAACTCAGTCTTGCGCATGGTAAAACAAAACCCAAATATCGACATGGATAGAGTTGTTAGGGAATTGCCGAATTTTACACGTTCGCAAATTCACGATGCAGAATATGTTTTACTTGAAGCTGGCTATCTCAGAGTAGACAATGGCAGGTATACACTAACAGGCGCAGGTGAAGAAAGGCTTTCCAAGCCAGGCCATGGAGACATGGCGCAAAGAATACGCGAAAAGGCACGCACAGAAACGTTAGCAGTTAATTCAAGTAAACTTGCGGCCGAGCTCGGTGTTAGCGGCACACATGTCAGAAAAGTTTTAATTGAGGAAGGCTGGCAAGTTGCGTTTAAAAAATATTTTGTGCCTGGCAGCTGGGTAAGAGGTGGCGCGCCGGAGAAAAGTATGTTGGCAGAAGCTGTAGCCGCTGGAAATTCTATCGCGAAAATCGAGCGGCATCTTCGGCAGAGGGGCATACGCATTTCTACAGACACAGTGCGCAAATATCTTAAAATGTCTGAAATAGAAACAGAATCACAAGACGCGGATAAATCAAAATTAGCAGGCCGGCAACACGATACCGGAATGACAAAAGCAATAGCTGAACTTTCGAAGGATCGCGCGATATCCTGCGCAGATTTAGCAGAAGAACATAACTTAAATACTAATCATGTTCGCAACGTTTTGCGCCGCGCAGGCTGGAAAAATGTATTTCAGAATATTTATGTGTACAAAGATATGTTTGGTGAAGATGCCGGCAAGGCAATGATAACAAAAGCGTTTGAAACCGGAAAAAACATTGCGGGCGCACAGGAATTTTTGAAAAGCATCGGCATTGATGTGCACATATGCCAGATAGCAGAGCTGGCAAGCGAGTCTGGACTTATAAATTTGGAAGAAACAATAAAGTCCGCCGCAAAGGAAATTGGCATTGACTACGATTCACTTGCAAGCTTGCCAACCGCAAATGTAATTATGCGGGCCATGCAGGCATTTAAGCGCAATGGCAAGGAAGAAGTTACAGTTAACGATCTTAAACTTGTTCTGCCAAAAGTACATAACAAAAGAAAGCACTACGTAATATTTGATCTTATAAAAGACAATCTTATTGAAAAAACAGGCAACGCAACTTACAGATTAACAGAAGCAGGCGAAAAATTTAGTTTAACAAAACAAAAAATTGCAGGGAAAGTGCCGTACGAAATATCATTCCCTGTTGCAGAAGCAAGCGAGGAAGCGGTGTCTGCTGGCCTGCATGCTATGCTAGAAGAAGGCGCAGGCCTCGAGGGCGTGTTGGGCGCACTGCCAGTTGAATCACAAAAAACCCGCAGCATAAAGCCTCCCATCAAACTGAATCTAAGCGAAACGATATTGTATGTTCTGCAAAAGTCGGATATTCACTTGACAGAAAACTACTTGGCGCAGGTACTTTCGCAAAAATATAAGGCAAACGATGTCTTATCGGAAATAGAAATTTTGAAGGCTAGGGGTGCAATTAAAATCGGCCCGGCAGGCAATCTGGTAGTTAGAAAAAGTGGCCTGCGTTTATTAGCGTCAAAATTTCACCCGAAGATAAAAGAATCTGATAAAGAAGAGGCAGGCACGCTGGCCAGCGTTCTGGAAGCAGGAACACAAGGCCTGCAAATGAGCGAGTTTGATAAAAAAGTTTTTGCAGGCATAGACAGCGGCCCAATGCAGTTGATGTATATATTATATTCTAACGACAAGCAAGAAAATGCCATAACAACTAGGTCACAAATTGAAGAATATGTCGCGGGTAAAAAACTTGCATCTGCACAAATCGAGTTATACAGACTAAGGAAGAATGGTTTTATTGAAAATGCCGGTGGTAAAAATGGAGTATACAAATTAACAAAAACCGGCCGCGAATTTATGCGCAACATTTTCAGCGAAAGATATGTGCATGAACTGGCAGGCCAGCCGCTGGCATCACCGAAGTTTGAAGCTGGCATTGCACAGCATCTCGAAAAAAATGAAAAAGCTGAATATGCCGCGCTTCTGCTTAGTGGGGAAGGCGGTTCGTTTGGTTACACTGATGTTGAAAGAATGTTTAGTGACTTAAGCCACGTTACAATTAAGCGTACTTTTCAAAAGTTAGCTCGCGATGGTGAAATAGAGCACGTCAAAGGCACCCATTCGCAATATTTAAAACTAACTGAACGCGGAGTCAAAGCCCTCGATGATAAATTTGTAAAACTAAAAGAGGCACACACTGCGCCAGCTTCAGTTACAGCCACACATGCAGTGCCGCAATTGCCTGTGGCGCAAAACGTTCCATCATTGTTAGAAGGCATTGACATCACACCGCCGCCAGCCGTAAAAGCCAGCCAGCAATCTGTTAGTGCTGTACCCATACCAGTCACGCCGCTGCCATCTGCAGGTGCAGAAGCAAAGCCACAGCCAAGTGCAGAAAAGAAAAGGGCTATTGAGGATAAACTGATGAGATTTTGGAATGACCACAAAATTCCTGTGAGCGAAACACTTGTCGGCCAGATTATGAACGGCGATCACATAGAGAATTTCTTGGGCGAAAACGTAAAGCAGAGAAAAATCGGCGGAAAAATTGTTTTTGTGCCAAAGGGTGTTAGTGATATAACACTTGAACGATGGCGTAACTTTTATGCAATAGCCGCAGATGCAGAAAGCAAGGGCCAGCCAGTAATCATGGAGCAGGCAGCAATACTATTGCGCACAGATACAGATACAATAAGAGCGATGACGCACGGCCTGAAAAAGAGCGGCTTAATTGGAGATGGCATAACACTCAAGCAATCTGAAAAAATTGATGTCCGCGACCCAGAAACAATACGCAACCGCGTAAGCATGTGCCTGCGTTTCGGCGGTGTGCACGCAATAACAACTACAGATTTGGTTAATATGACTGGCCTGTCTGCGGTATCACTTTTGTCGCGCAGCCTCGACTTGGAAAATACGGTAAATGATTTAATTAAAAAAATATTTTCACCGCAGGACGCGAAAAAAATAAGCATATCACTTGATAAAGGAAAGGGAGGGAAAAATCCGGCGATAATCATATCGCGTAAAGAATAATGGGAGACAACATACATCGCCGAATAGCAGACCAGCTTCGGGTCAGAATTCCAAGTGTTAGTAATCCGGCAGTCCGGCATAAGCTTGAGCGGGAGTTAAGGTACGAACTGAAGTCTGCACACCAGCCATCACAGGGCATGTGGCTGCTAACAGATTTAGGATTAGCAATAGATCCGGTAGTAGATATAAAGCAAAACCCCGCATTATCGCGCAGGCCAGGCTTTAATGAAGAATTCCGGAGAAGGCTGGAGAGGCGCGGCGCTGAATTAATTAATACAAAAGTTCCGCACATACTGCGCGCGTTAAGGTATGAATGCCTCGGCGGGGCGACTACAGGAGAACTGCTCGAAGCTACATATTTCACAACATCATCCGAATTGTACAGCACAATTAATGGATTGCGCGGGGAAGGCAGAAATAAAATGAAAGTCACAGTTAGAAATAAGACTAACGGATATTTTAAATGGCTGCTGGGCTGGCCAACTTTTGAGCCAATAGTAAAATTAGTAAGATACCAGCCAAGTCCAGACCAATTTCAAATGTTCGCCGCAGATTACGATACGCTGGGATTGGCAGTTCGTGCCGCGACAAGATTTGGATTTACAGTTGACCACCAAACAAAAGACAGCAGATTAAACCTTTACGTAATGCCGCTGCCGGAAGATCTGGCCGGCGGGCAGTTGGCGTATGATCCTTTAAGAACAAGCCATGTTGCCAGATTCGAGTGGGGCAGGCATGAAGATTTATCAGCGTCATTACAGGTCGGCGGCAAGCCACTGTCAATAGACCCAGCAAAACTTGAAAAAAGGATTGAAGATTATGGCAGAAAATGGTTCGAACAAAGGCTCGCAAGGGCCGCAGTCCACCGGCAGTCAGTCGGACTTAGATAGCGCTTATCGATTATTTGTGCGGCTGCTGCAAGAGAGGGCGAATATTATTAAGGCAAGGATAGATAAAGTTAGTAATCCAGATGCGAAAAGAATTTTGTTGCAAAATTATGAAACACTTGTTGCTCAGCCAGTTTCGAGTGCAGAATTATTACTAAGAAATTTAGATGGGCTTGAAGCACTTTTATCTGGCGAAATAAAAATAACAAAAAGGCGAGGCGAGCCAAGCCTGCCAGACGCGCTCGAAGTAGAAGAAGATGCCAGTATACACATGCCGCCTCGGAGTACGCGCGAGGTATTAATAACGCCGCTCGAACCAACAAAATCAGTATCGGAAAAACCCGAAGCCGGCGTTGTAAAACAAACAACACACTTAGAATATGTGGCTAGATTTTTTGTTGAGCATCCTGGCGAAGAACGGCTCTATGCCATAAAAATAATTGATGATACGGGTGGCGATGAAAGCACTATTAGGACAGCCCTTAAAACAGGCAATCTGCCGTTTTCGGTTAAACGATCTGAGCCGGAAAGTAGAAGAGTTTTAGTAACATTAAACACAAAAGCCGGCAAGAAACAGGTTTACAAGAAAACGCCGCCGCAAAGGCATATTTTTTTGGAAAATAAACTAGTTGAGTTGCCGGGCGGATTTTTAGTGCCAGCACAAACTTTAGCTGCATGGAAAACGTTTCCGGATATATTTGACGAAGGAGAGTTATATCTTTACACGACCTATGATAAAGTTGGCGCTTTAGCAGAAGCAATAGTAAAGTATCGCGGAGTTGTCGAGCTGGCCACCCCAGATTTAACGGGCGATTTTGCGCCCAGATATCCGCTGTTGCGGCAGGTGTCTAAAAACGAAAGGCTGGCAGGATTGTTTGACGCGCTGCTCGACAATGCTGAGCTAACAAGAGGCCAGCTGGAAAAAATAAAAATGTTTAAGGGCGATCAGACTTCTCTCTACCATTGGGAGCACGGCATAAATGAAAGGTCTGCCCAAACAAGCAAGGCAATTTACTTTCTTACTCAAGATGTTAAAATAGATAATGACAATAAGCATCTCATAAATCCAATAGTTCAGCTTTTAAGAAAACGGGGAATGACGTTTGCAGAACTTGTTTACGCGCTTGACAAACCGCTCGTAAGAGTAAAACACGCCCTTGATTTGATGACAATTAGCGGCACGGCTATTGATAGCCAGGCCTGCCCATACACGCAGATACCATCCATTCACACGCAATGCCAGAGCGTTCCAAAAATAGTTGGCACGCTAACGCCGCCAGAATGGGCAGATTTCATGCCCAAGGGGCTTCGTGCTATTTATCTGGAATGCCTGCGTTACGGAGCGAGCGGCGAATTTAAAACAGTCATGAAAAAGAATGTCATTGGAAAAAAATCACCCGCCTTAGAAGCTGTACTGATAAATGTTGCTGGCCAGCAATACAGCCTGCGCCCCGCCGGAATATTCTCTGGCGATAAAACTGTAACACAAGAAGAATTTTTTGGACTTTTAAAAGAAGCATATGTAAAAAATTTCAGCAAGGCTTAATTTACTTAGCCATCTAGTTCCGCCAACGCCTTCCTTTCTGTTGTCACGGGTTGCAGGGAAATGTTCAGCAGTTTAAGTATTTCATCTACGCGCACAGTGTTTGATGCTATTTTTATTATGTGGTGTTTTATATTTTTGTCTGAAAGTACTTCACTGATTATTTTGTCTATTTCTTTTTGCCATTCTATATCTGTGCTTCTGAATCCGTCTGCTGAAAGCGGAACAGTTATTGGCAGCTTAAATATAATATCATAGGAATGCGCCCAGTTCTCAAAAATTTCGGCTGCGATTTTTTGCAGCCCGCTATCCGCAAGCCGGCCAGCCCGCAGATTCCACAGAAAGTAAGCATAGTTATCTATTACGGTCCTGTCGCAAACCAGAATATCGTACTTGTGGACTGCCTCAAGCTCTTCGATCAGTTGACGGCAGAGAATCCATGTCTGCGCGGCTGCGGAGTTTTCTTTTTCCGTGCCAACTGGCAATGGGCAGTCCCGCACAAATTCGCGGATGTAGCCTGCGTTGAAGCCCAGCTCTTTCAGATGGCCGACAAGCGAGTGTGCAAGGGATGTCTTGCCAGTGCCGTGCGCGCCAGTAATGCCTACCTTAAGTTTCATAGGGCAAGATTTTTAATTGCATATAAAAGCGTTTATGCTATGAAGTATATAGTTGTGTCAGAAGCAAATGAGGCAAGCAGAAATATCGGGAAGTTTATTGACGCAATGAAGCTGCGCGCCTATGTTAAAATTATTAAAACAAAAAATAATGTTTTGGACTTGGAAAATGATCTGAAAGGCATTAAGGACGCAGAAGTAATAATTGTTGCCTCAACCCATAAATCAGAAGCAGGAGTGCCGATGCTGAACGCGCATTTTACAGGAAATTTTAGGGATGATGTTTCTCACGGCGGCTCCGCAAAAACACTTGCAATCGCGCCTGCGCTTTACCAACGGGCGGCAGTCATAAAGTACGCGAAGCTGCAAAAAGAAGATACGCGATTGAAAAATTACAAAGTTGGAATAGAAGCTACGCACCACGGGCCAACTTTAGATTTGCCGATTCTTTTTGTGGAGGTCGGCTCGACAGAGGAGCAGTGGAATGACTTGGTGGCCTGCGAAGCTGCGGCGAGAGTTATTTACAAACTGGTTTCAACCGCGCCAGAAAAAGCTCCCGTTGTTATTGGCTTCGGCGGCGGACACTACTGCCCGCAGTTCACGAAGAAGTTGTTCAGAGATGGTTTTGCGTTCGGGCATGTCTGCCCGAAGTATGCAGCAGATGATTTAAGCGAGGATGTCATAATGCAATTAGTAAATAAAACTATACCCAAACCCGAAAAAGTTTTGGTGGAGTGGAAAGGCCTTGCCAGCGGGCAACGGGAGAACATAACATCTGTTTTGAATAAACACAACATAAAATGGGAAAAAATATAAAACTTGTAAAAGTAAAAGAAGGCGCGGCAGAAATATTTGTGCCAAAGGTAGAAAAAATAACGTCAAGGAACGAAGTATTTTACAATCCCGCACAGGTTGTTAATAGGGATATTTCTGTGTTGCTTGCTTCCTGCCTGCTTGACAAAAACGCTGCAGTCATAGATTTGCTTTCTGCCAGCGGCGTTCGTGCCATAAGATTTGCAAAAGAAGTTGGTTTGAAAAACGTGTATGCGAATGATGCAAACCCCGCAGCAGTACGTTTGATAAAGAAAAATGCGAAACAAAACAAAGTGAAGTTAAGGATTTACAACATGCGCGCGCACGAATTTTTTGCTACAAGATACAAACGCGAGGACAAAAAGTTCGATTACATTGATATTGATCCGTTCGGCACGCCAGTTCCTTTCCTTGATGCTGCAGTCAAGGCGCTTAATCCGCGCGGCGGAATTCTGGCAATAACAGCCACAGATACTGCGGCTTTGTGCGGATCAGCCCCTGCCGCGTGTTTGCGGAAATACGGCGCAGTGCCTTTGCGAAACGAGCTGATGCACGAGCTCGGAGTACGAATTTTGCTGAAGAAAATTATTGAAGTCAGCGCACAATATGACCTTGCGTTGACGCCGATTTTTGTGCATTCAACGCTGCATTATGTGCGGGTTTACTTGCAGGCAGATGAGGGCGCAGGAGTTACTGATAAAATATTAGAGCAAGTTGGATTTTTCCAAAAAGCTGGCCCGATGTGGCTTGGAAGATTGTGGGATGAAAAATTAGCGGAGAAAATGCAAGGGATAGCGTTACAATCCGATTATATTCGAATCAACAAAGTAACAAAGGAAAAAATCACTAAGATAAACAAACAATTTAAATTAGATTTGCCAGTTCTTACAAATATATCTGGCGAAACAGTTAGGATGCTTAACATAATTAGAGAAGAATCAAAAATAAATTCCTTTGGCTTTTATGACTTAGCAACATTCAAGCTGAAACAAGTCCCGAAGATTTCGGATGTGATTGCTGGCCTGCACGCAAAGGGCTTTCGGGCCGCAAGGACGCACTTCAGCCCAACTGGGATTAGGACGAATGCAGATTTGAAAAAGTTTAAAAATATTTTAAAAATTTAGCTATGTTTTTATTACGGATTAAAAATGGACTTCAATATTAAAAGTACCGAGGTTATGTGATTCATACCTTTTGCCTATTTCTTGCGTTAAATGCAGTACATCCGGCAAGTAAACATGTGCGGTAATATTTTTATTATATATATTATGAATATCAAGACTGGCAAAACCAGTTCGCGGGCCGCATATCTCTAGCGCTCGCTTGCCAAAAATCCAAACCCCTCCGCGCAGTATTTCAGTAAGGTCTATCCATTGATCCACGAGTGTACTACTTGTCGGAATATATATCGTATAGCGCCGCAACCTAAAGCTGTTTTTTACTGGTCCTTTCAAAAATCTGGCAAATTCTTCGTCTACTATTTGCTGAAATTCATCAGCTTTTTTGTTGTTAATAATTACCTGATTTTGCGTAACATGTACCATCTTACTGCTGCATCTCAAGCTCGCGTTCCAGCTTTTCGATTGTCTTTGCCAGCCCGAGCCTTTCGATAATCTCCTTGTACCTATTTCTTATTGTTACTTCAGTCACGCCAACAACATCTGCAATCTCTCTCTGGGTGCGTTTCTCGCCGGTCAACAGGGATGCAACATAAAGCGCTGCAGCCGCAAGTCCTATCGGGCCGCGCCCGGAAGTCAGCTCGATTGTCTTTGCTTTCTTTAGGATTTCGACAGCCCTTGTCTGTGTCTGCGAGTTGAAGCCTAACTTGTTCGCGAATTTCGGCACGTATTCCTCAGGGCCAGACGGCAAAAGTTTAAGCCCAAGCGATCTTGCTATGAATCTGTATGTCTTGCCAACCTCGCGTTTGTTCGCGCCGGTAATTTTACAAATTTCATTCAGCGACCTGGGCAGATTAAACTGCCTTGATGCGATGTAAACCGCGCCAACTACGACAGACTCCATTGAGCGCCCGCGGACTAATGCCTTGCGGACAGCCAAATTGTAAATTCTTGCGGCCTCTTCCTCGATGGACGGCGGAATGTTAAGCAGGGACGAAACCCTTTTCATTTCGACAAGGGCGTATTTCAGATTTCTTTCCAGGGAAGTTGAAGAGCGCTGGTGCCACTCCCTGAGGCGCAGCATCTTTCGCCTTTGCGCGCCAGGTAGGTTAAAAATTTCCGCGTTCGAGCCGATCTGAGTGCCCGTACCCATGTCAGCCTTTGTGAATGTTGCGGGCGCGCCAGCCCTTCGCTGGTCTTCCTCGCCTTCGATATTTCTCCATTCTGGGCCAACATCGACTAGGTTTTCATCAACAACAAACCCGCAGGACTTGCAGACTACTTCGCCTTTCTTTTCATCAACAGTTAGATTTATTGAGCTGCATTCTGGACAGCGCTTTACAAATTCACCCATTACAAACACCTCGAAGAAAGATAGTTAATTTCTAGCGACATCTTGTTGGTTTTCAAAGAAATTTTGTTCAACATAACCATCTCCATGCAGTTCACCACAAGCTTTAAAAGACTTTCGCACTTTTTGTTTATAAGGCTTTCGCATAATATTGGCGATAGAGACTGATTTTTGTTTAATGCCACTGCTCAGTAAACTAATTACTTTTCATCGGGTTTTTTAATTTCTTCAAAGCCATCGTCATCTATTTTTTCCAGTGTTTCGGGGCTATTTTTGTTCCGCTGCTCGTATCGCCTGGCCTGCCGCCAATCCGCTAAGCGGCCCAAACCGTAAAGCAAGCCAACGCCACCGAGAATTACGGCTCCACCGATAGCTAGTGCTGCGAGGCATAATGAATCATCAACATTATCTTGTTTTGGTTCAGCCAAATGCTCCATGCTTACGCCATAGTGTGTCCTGTTTAAAATACCACCACCCAAAATGCCGCCTTTGTTAGTGCACATTCCGACTTTCACATAGTCGCCAGAGTTGAAGTCGTCATTATATTTCTGGAGTGTTTCCGGTGGTATGCCGTCTTCCGCCCTAAAATCAATTGGGTAATTTGTCAGGCCCCGCACCTGTAGAATGTCGTCGCCGGTGCCGTGCATGCCGTCAGGCCCGTTACTATAATCCATACCGCTGATGTGGCCAACATCAGTTTCATAATATCCCGTCTGGCAGGCAGCTGCGCTTGCAGTGTCTAAAAAAAAGTCGTGGTTCAGCAGGCCTTCCAAACTAAAAGCCCCTACAAAAAGCCCAGCGCCAACAGCAACAGCCCGTGGAGCAAACCGCAGGCTTAACATTGTCAGAGCGGGGCGTTTTACATAAGATTTTGCGAGTGCGTGGCATGCCTTTCCGCTGATGTTTTGGGCCAAATCCTTGGCTGCTGAAAGCGGCGCAGCAATGTGATTTTTAAATCGGCGTATACAGTTTTTCATAAAATTTTGTCAATAATGCAGTTTATAAACTTTTTGCTATTGTTTTATTTGTTTGGCTCAGTCATACATATGATTTGCACCACGACTCTCTAATCTGGGTTGTTCCTCTAAAAGTGTAATATGAACGCGTACTTTTTTTTGTTCTGCAATCCTACTAATAAAACCTGTTAGTGGTTTGACATTATCTCTCCCATAAACATCTAAAATCCATTGTTTATTATACTCTGCACGAAACTTTTTATTGTCCGTGCTTGCCAGATAATCTACTAAATTTCCGTCCAGACACAGGGTTCCGACGTTTAATGCTAGCTGCTTTTTTGTATATGTAAATCCCAAAAAGCTTTTTTCAATTGGTTCTCGTGGCGCCAATATATGAATAGTGCTGCCTATGGGTCTTGTAACACGATGGCCAAAAACATCCGAAAATCTATAGCCAGCATCCCAAAACAGGCCGGCAATTTCATCGACCAGCTTTTGAAGCGCAAGCGCTGGATGTTCGCTGTAAGTTATTTGTGTATCGAGTGTTTTCTCTGCCAGCATTTTATTCACAATTCAACTAATAAGCGAAAGATTTAAAACACTTTTGATAAATTGTAATTTATTTTGTAATTAACACAGCATTCACCGCGCCATCTTTGGCCGGCCTTGAAGTGACTCTTGCCAGCCCGTCTTCTGTTTCTATAACTGCGCCGCGCGTTATCACATTCATTCGCACGAAGTGCCTGTTAGCAGTATTCTGTTTGACAGTTTTTATCTTTGAAAGTTTGAATTTGCCGCCACCGAGGTTAAGGTTTGCAACGCCCGCAGTAATCAGCCTTGAAAAATAGCTTGCGCCCCTTGTTCTGATAAGTGTCTTAGTGGTCTTCTCGGAAACCTTTGTATTTGTTGGGTTCGAGCCCATTTCAGAAAGCCGCTTCTTCCGGCTAGGCCAGTACTTCCCGCCACTTGCCTTGCGCTTTGAGCGCCCTTGCCAGATTGCCATTTTATTTTGCATCGGGTGAAGGGTTTAAAAGGGTTTCTGGTCTGGGTTTTTGTATGGCGTTCGAAGATGTAATTCAGCAGTTCGAGAGCGGCTGGCGCCCAAGCACAATTCGCGAAGCGCGCCTACTGCGGCGCGCCATTATTGTTTTGTCAGATACACAGTTAGATCTGTCAAAAAAAATGGCAGATGTTTTATTGGCTACGGTAGAAAGACTGCGCCCTGATGGCATGGCGGGTGACCTTGATTCTGCCGAGGCGTATTCCACTGCAGGCACAGCATATCTGCCCGATGAGAAGGGTGTTAACTATCTAAACATCGCGCTCGATACACTGCGTAAATTGGTCGGTGGTATTCCCATGACTATAGATGGAATGTATAATGGGCGGGAAATTAGGGATAGGGAAGTGGCAGAGCTGCGGCCACTAGAAATGAACGTGCTGATACAATATGTGCGCACTAATGAACGCCTGGGGTATTACTACCTGAAATCCAAGCCAGCCGAGGCACTCGGGCTTCTATGGGATGCATCCGAAGCACTTAGCTGGCTAAATAAAACCACATGCGTAAGTAAAGATGACCGGCTTCTCGGTACATTGTACACACTTTCTTTTAGGGCATACGAAAATATGGGCGGCATATTAGCAAGGCACACTAGCGATCTAGAACTTGCCAGTGATTTTTATGTAATCGCGCGGGGATTTGGAGATAAATTAAAGGCAAGCTGGCATATGGATGAGTCGTGCGAAGAAGTATACAATCGCATTGTTACCGCAACCGGCGGAGTTGCAGCGCCGCATAGTAAAGCTTAAATACCAAATCATGCGCGTAAGAACATTCGGCAATTGCCGTTTGGAGATAACGCTAACACGTTTGGCGGATTCTCTTTGGAGAAAAAATGGATTTTGAAAGACCGTTGGATGCGCTCAATGCGGCGCGGAACAAACGCGTGTTAGTAGAACTAAAAAACAAGCATCAGGTTCTTGGCCAGCTGAAGGCATTCGACATTCACATAAATATAGTATTAGATGATGCCGAAGAAAGAGACGAAGATGGCAAGACAGCCAGAAAATTAGGGCAGGTCTTCATCCGCGGCGACATGATTGTTTTTGTCAGCCCTGCAACTTGAAAAGCTTAAAAACCCGAATTTTAGTTTCTTACTATGACAAAAGGCACGCCATCAGAAGGCAAGAAGAGTGGAAAGGTATCGCACATCAGATGTAGGAGATGCGGCTACCCTGCGTACCACAGGCAGGCCAGGCGCTGCGCGAAGTGCGGCTTTCCGGATGCAAAGATAAGGAAGTACGCATGGCAGAGCAAGAGATTAGGCAAAAGACTTTTTTAGATGCTTGTTAACTATTGCGTTCGGCAAAGCCGAATGCAATTAAAGCGCCAGCCGATTCCTTCAAAAAGGAGGTCTCGCAAACCAAAGTTTGCGAAATCGCGGCTGTGGTAGAGCAAGAGATTAGGAAAGAGGCTGTTTTAACACCATTTAATTTTTAAACCATAATTTACGTTTTATTTCGTGGGTCCGTAGCTCAGTCTGGCTAGAGCGCCTGCCTCTTAATATTAAGAGCAAGCAGGATGTCGCGAGTTCGAAACGGAGATGCCTTCCGTTGGGTTGTGTAACAACCCGACCCGGGGAGGGTCAGGATGAGCGTCCAACTGGGGAGGGGTGGAACCCCTCCGCGGTTCCGAGAAAGTCTCGTCGGGCCCGCGGGCTGGTAGTCCAACCTGGTACGGCTTTCAAAGCCGCAGGAAAGAACGTCTGCTTTGCAACAGCAGCCTTTCTTTTTATTGCGAAAAGAAAGGCTCCTGGGCATCCAAAGAAAAGCGCGAGGGCATCTCGTGTTACTCGATGCCCAATGTCAGAAGAGCAGAAGGCTAGGGGTTCAAACAAGACGAAACTAGTTTTGCTAGTTTCTTGTCAGAAAATCCCCTCCAGTCCACTTATGATAAAAACCAAGTTTTTGGCATTTCGCCAACAGAGTTCGGCGTTACAAACTTTTTTAAAACATCAATGTAGCTTTATTTTTGGGCCCGTAACTCAGCTTGGTTAGAGTGGCAGCCTTTTACGGCAGCCTTTCTTTTTTGCGAAAGAAAGGCTCCCGGGCATCCAAAGAAAATGCGATGGCATCTACGATGCCATAAACTTTGGATAACTGAGAAGAGAGCTGCAAGTCGAGGGTTCGAATATAATAGAAAATCCCTCCGGGCCCGCCTATTTCACAACTTCCAGCTCAACCAAAACTTCTGCAGTTGGCAGTAGCCAGCAGAAAAACCTTTCATAAATTGCAGGAAATAAATTTATCAGCGGGTTAATTATTGGATTCAAAAATATCATCTCTGTCCGCGTAAAATTAAATCTTCGCGAGTTAATCTTGAATTTCACAGGCGCGTAAAACGAAAAATCGGAAAAATAATCAAACGTAAATGCAGAGAAAAGCCGTTTATGGTCTGGATCGCGCCACGATACGCCGCAGCTAAAATGCGGGCTTCGCGTGCGTATTATCGCGCCAGGCTTGCAAATTCTTTTTAGCTCTTTCATGCAGGCCACTAAATCTGAAACGTGCTCAAGGACATGGGAAGCAAATACCTCGCTAAATGTGTTATCTGCCCAGGGCCACGGCGTTTTGTTTAAATCATGAACAACATCAATGCCCTGCAGTTTGAGCCCATCATGGTTTATCCAGCCAGCCCGTATGTCTAGGCCAGCCCCTAAGTTCAGCTTCATGCATTTTTGCAGAATGAAACATTTATAAAATATGTGCCTGTCCGGTATACATGGTCGAACCCGAAAGATTGGAGAAACTCAACGCGCTAATCAAAGCAGGCATCGAGCCGTATCCATACTCATTCGGTAAAACACACGACGCAAAAGACATAGTTGAAAATTTCCCGAAATACGAGAACCAAAAAGTTTCCGTGGCTGGCCGGCTTATGTCTATCCGCGAGCATGGCAAGCTGGCCTTTGGGGATCTGCAGGACGGCTCAGGCAGGGTCCAGTTATGGCTCGGCGCGGAAGATTTGGGAAAAGATTTTGATCTTCTGAAATACATAGAAACCGGCGACATAATTGGTGTTCATGGAATAGCAACAAAAACAAAGCGCGGCGAAATATCCGTAAAAGCAGATAAGCTGATTCTTCTTACAAAGACCCTGCGCAACTTGCCAAGCCAGTGGTATGGCCTGAAAGATATCGAAATCAGATACAGGCAAAGATATCTGGATTTAATTATGACTCCGGAACTCAAACAAAATTTTATTATTCGGACAAAAATAGTAGATGCAATCCGAGAATTTCTAAATAAAAAAAGTTTTATTGAGGCAGACACGCCAGTCCTGCAGCCAATTTATGGCGGGGCAGCGGCACACCCGTTTGAAACATATTTGCGCGATTTGAAAATGAAGGTATATCTGCGGACTTCAAATGAATTGTATCTGAAAAGATTAATAGTTGGCGGATTTGAAAAAGTCTATGAATTTTCAAAAGATTTTAGAAACGAGTCTATAGATACAACACACAATCCTGAATTCACGCAGGTTGAAATCTATGAGTCATATGCGGACAGAGACAAAATCGCAGATTTGTTTGAAGAACTCTACGCCTTCGTTGCAAAAAAAATCTTGGGAACAACAAAAATAACTTACCAAGGCCATAAAGTTGATTTGAGCAAGTGGAAACGGCTTACGATGATAGATGCAATTAAAGAAAAATACAAAATAGACGTACTTGCCATGGATAAAAAAGAATTATTAAATTTCGCGGAAAGTAAAAAGGCAAAAGTATCTGGCGAAGAGACTGAAGGTGAGATGATTAACGCAATATTTGAAACGTTTGACAAAGAAATAATTCAGCCAACTTTGATAATGGATCATCCAAAAGAAACAACGCCGCTTTGCAAGGCCAGCCGAAAAAATCCGAACCTTGTAGAAAGATTTGAGCCGTTCTGCTGCGGCATGGAATTGGGAAATGCCTACTCAGAATTAAACGATCCGATTATGCAGAGGAAATTGTTCGAGGGCCAGCTGAAGGGACGGGGTGCTGAAAAAGAATCATGGACATGCGAATTGGATGAAGATTTTCTGCGCGCGATGGAGTATGGCATGCCCCCAACAGGCGGAATAGGTATAGCAATTGACAGGCTGGCAATGTTATTAACAAACAGCGTATCAATACGCGATGTTATCCTGTTTCCGTTTATGTCGCGAGAGTAGCGAGTGACGTTAGAAACTCAAGGAGTTTTATTATATTAGCGTTTAAATTAATCCATAATGTCCTATCTTTATATCATCTGGTGTTGCTCTTCGCGCGCTAAACATTATGCCCAATCCAAATTCGGCGCACTCTTCTAGGAACAATTTCGCGCGCCAATAGTGTGGTAAATCTTGCTTTTTAACCTTAAAATCCCAATCCGCGATTTTCGCCATCTCCTTTACTTTTTTTGGATTCCAGATGGCGCTGCGAGTCTTTTCACTTTTTCCCCACGATTTTTCTTTTTCTATTTTCCAATTTGTAGCTTTTCTAAATATGCGCATCGCCACATTATTCCGATCTTCCAGGGACCGTATTTTGTCATTCTTTATTAGTTTACTATGTTCTTTGGCTAGTTCTTCCCACGCTTGTGGCGTTGGCAACGCCAATCTAAAGTCTATAGGTAAAAATGCACTTGCGTCCATACCTATAAATTGAATTTCATTGGCGTTTATCATTTTATTCAAAGTATATTCCTAAATTTAGTTCTGCACATAACTGTAAAAACCACCTTGCTGACCAATATGTGCTTATCTCGACCACATCAATTTCAAAATTCCAGTTTGCGTTTTTGTTTATTTCCCTTACAGTTTTACTAGACCACACCACAGCTCCAGGATTTCTCCGGTCTAATATTTTTTTGCCTATCGCTGGTTCTAGTATGTGCCACCCATGCAGACTACAATCTTCTAGTTGGAAATCTGGATCAATTCCATTTGATTCTAATTTTTTACGAAGTGCCTCAAACTTAACTTTATATTTCTTACCTACGTCAAAGCCCTTATGCCACACTTCACTAGGTTTACAGTCAAATGCATGTGCGCTTATTCCCATTTTAGCTTTTCTCCTTTTGTAAAATCTGTGTGCCCGCACCTTTCACACCAAAAGTGTATCGAGCCATCCGAATTATTGGAATATGTTACTGTTGTACCGCTGCCCAGACCGCCACAATTTTTGCAAGGCGCAGTACAACAAATAATCTTAAATTTATATGCTTTATGTTTTTCTATTTTTTGGTATGTATTTTTAATCTCTTTTATCTCTTTAACACTTAGTTTTTTCCCGTAAAACTTTTCTTGTTTTTGTATTATTAATCCAACTTCGTAGTTGCGTATTTTCTTTAGTGCGTTCTTATAGGGTTTCATTTTATCTTGTTATTTATCAAGACTTTAAAACCTTGCGCCCTCTGGCGGGCAGGGCATTGGGATTGACAGGCTTGTGATGCTGTTGACAAATCAGGCTTCGATTAAGGAAGTGATATTTTTACCTTTTATGGGACCAGAGAAATAACAAATAATTATGCACTCGGTTCAGCGAAACAAATAAAAACCTTTTGTTATAAAAAATACAGATCATTGGTGTAGCATGTCAAAACAAATTCTTGCGGAGTATATCTGGATTGATGGCCAGACGCCAACAAAGAAGCTGCGCTCCAAAACGCGCGTGCTGGACTTGGTTGATGGGGCATCCCATGGCCAGCTTCCTGATTGGACGTCAGACGGCTCAAGCACCGCCCAAGCCCAGACAACGCAAAGCGATATTATTTTGCGCCCAGTTCATTACATTCCTGATCCAATACGGGGCCAGCCACACATACTAGTGATGTGCGAAGTTTTCAATGCGGATGGTACGCCGCATAAATCTAACACGCGGGCGCGATTACGCGCTGCCGCAGAAAATTCCAAGGACGCGGAGCCATGGTTCGGAATCGAGCAGGAGTATACTTTATACGATAGAGACGGCGTTCGCCCGCTGAGATGGCCGACTGGCGCTGGCTTTCCCGCACCGCAGGGCAGGTACTATTGCGGCGTTGGCAGCGATGAGGTTTATGGCCGCGAACTTATTGAAGCGCACCTGAAGGCCTGCCTGTCAGCTGGCCTGAAGATCGGTGGCATAAACGCAGAAGTAATGCCAGCACAATGGGAATTTCAGGTTGGCCCGCTCTCCCCGCTGCAAACTGCGGATGAACTATGGCTGGCCAGATGGCTCCTTTACAGAATTGGCGAAGATTATAAAATCAGTGCAAGGCTTGACCCGAAACCTGTGGGTGGAGATTGGAACGGCGCGGGCGCACACACGAATTTTAGTACGAAACAGATGCGCGAGGATGGTGGCATCGCACATATCAATGCAGCTTGTGAAAAGCTCAGAACAAGCCATGACGAGCACATCAAAGTCTATGGCGCGGGGAACGAGGAGCGCCTGACAGGCAAGCATGAAACCTGCGACATCCACACATTCCGCTGGGGCGTTTCAGATCGCGGCGCGTCCGTCAGGGTTCCGCTCCATGTTGCGCAGGCAGGCAAGGGCTACCTAGAAGACCGCAGGCCAGCTGCAAATGCAGACCCGTATGAAGTATGCGCTGCTATTCTGGAAACTGCGTGTGGAATCAGAAAAATAGAATGATATGAAATCCGAAATATATATGTCTGTTGATGTAGAAACAGCCGGCTCAATTCCGGGTAAATTCAGTATGCTGTCCATCGGCGCGTGCCTTATTGATGATACAACAAAAACATTTTACGCAGAGATTAAGCCAACTAATAAATACATACAAATTGGCGTGCCAAATTTTGTCCGTGATTTATTTTTAAAAGTTGAGCGCAGCGGTTTGAAGCCAAGAATTGCAATGAGCGCTTTTGAAGACTGGATAAGGCTGCATGCGAATGGTGGCAGGCCAGTCTTCGTAGGTTTTAATGCAACGTTTGACTGGCAGTTTACAAATTATTATTTCGTAAAATTTTTAGGAAGAAATCCATTTGGAATCAGCGGCTTAGATATTAAGGCGTATTACATGGGAAAATTTGGAACAAGCTGGTCAGAAACATCAAAAAGCAGAATTCCAGACTTTCTGAAATCTAATAAGAGACACACACATAATGCGCTTGATGATGCAATAGAACAGGCAGAATTATTTAATAATATTGCGAATACAAAATTATAACGTAATTTCAAACCCCGCCATTGGCATCCCAATTTAACAAAACATTTGGATGTTCTAGCTTGTTATGGGAGAAGGTGACGCGCGTGGGGGCTGAGTAGATATTAGTGCAGGTGTTGGTGGTGTTATCATTTGCATCGTTTGCTTATATGCGGCGGACATTATGCTCTGAGCAGAGACTCCACTTGGAAGTACGACATATTTTAACGTTATAAAATCAAAAATGGCTGGTTTTAGAACGGCGTTTAGTTTTCCTGAACTGTTCCAGCCCGGAGCGTATTTACCAACGACTTTGCCGTCAGAATCTCTAACAACAACGTAATCAAATCCTCCAAACCACGCATGCTTTGCCTCATAATTAAACATTGGCGATGGCGAAGGTTTTGGCTCAGCATCTTGCAGCTTGCTTGTTAAACCTTCTGGCTTGCCCTTTGCATCGTAGAACCTAATTGCTTCCGCAGCAACTTCTGCTGGCAATTCTGCTGGCTTGCCTGTACTTGTATCCCAGAACTGGCCTTTGTATGCCATGCCTACAATGGTTCTGCCATCGCAACGCACTTCTGTGGATGGGAATAAACCAGTAAAACCACGATGATATGTATATTTTAGTGCGGTAGACGCTCCTGTCGAAGCGGCACTTGCATCCATCACGGTGGCCTTTTGCGCCTTCAATTCTTCCCGCGTGGCTGTCAATTCGTTTTGCAGACTTATTCGTGCTTTCACAAGCTCATCTACTCTGGCGGCTAAAGTCATCTGCGGTTGCGCCTGTGGCGCAACTGGTGTTACGGGTGCCGTTGGTATTACTGGCGTTACCTGTGTTGCAGATAATGGCGGCGCTTGTGGCTGTTGAGGTGTGGTTGCTGAACCCTCAGACTTGGGGTGGGCTGAAATAACCGGCATTACTTTTTTCTGCTCCACTAAATAAAACTCATGCAGCTCTTTTTCAGATGGCATGACTGGTACGCTATGAGTTGCAATAACTTCTATTTCGCCAGAAGGTCCAAGCATATATCTGACAAAACCGCTGCCATCCTGCAAAACATAAGTCACAACTCCGGTTTTTGGGTCGTAAGCATTTTTCGGTTTTTTCATCGTGAGAATCGTAGTACTATCCAGCTGTGGCTTGCCAATTATGTACGGCGCCCTCATGGTTTTATATGCAGATATTACAGCATTCGCACTAGCAGCGCAAGGCAGCGTAACATACCTAGACGTTGCAGCATCAAGAACTACTACTGTTCCATAGGTGTCTAAGCCTGCAACATATTTGCCAATAACTTTACCTGTTATATCTCTAACAATAACATGATCTTCGAAAAACCACGCCCGCCTTGCCTCATAACTAAACGGCTGAGATAATCTTTTCTCGAGCGAATCAATTAACTCATTCTGCTTTTGAAATTCCATTGCCGTTTGCGCGACAGGCTCAAATTTTTTTAAGACTGCCGGTGCATCAGCGGGCTGATGTTCTTGGCCTATCGACATTTCCGCGGCGCGATAAACCAAGGACACAGGCATATTAAATAGGCTAGCCACAGTTTGGCCGGGCGAGATTTCATCGAGCTCTATTCCAAACCTATCAGCAATTATATCAAAATACTGTTCTACAGTCCGTTGCGATTTATTTTGTCCGGTTGCTTCGGTTGGATTAGCTATCATTTTAAGGTTCAATACTGCCGAAAGGTATATAAATATGTATAGTAGCATACTATACTACAATGGATACCGAAATACAAAAATTATTAGGACTGACAGAGCAACAATTAGACATTTTGAAAGGAATAGATCGTACTTCTACCTTGGGCAAGTCAAGACCAAAAGATATCGAACAAGCCTACAAAACGCTTACTGGAAAGCTAATACAAAAATCAAATATGTTTGCACAATTACGAGAACTACAACTAGGAGAATTTGTAATAAAAACAAATAGTTTTTATTATGTAAATAAAAATAAAATAAAACAGGTATTACTTGAGAAGAAAAAAATCTTAGGCAATGAAGTTAGCAAATGCGAGGCCCTAACTAAAAATATAGATAATTTTTTTAAGTCTGGCTCAGAGCCAACCATACTTAGATGCCTAAACAAAGAACAATTATTCGAACACAACTTAAAGGTATTGCGTGATGCAGAGATTTTATGCAAAATCGGAGATATGCCTAACGTTTTACAATCAGATATTTATAAACAAAACTTAGGCTCGCATGAATATTCACGCATCTTGATAGAAAAATGTTCTAAAGGCCAGTTCACTGCAAAATATATAGTATCACTTAGGCCTGAAAAAACGTTCTTAAGATTATTCTCTAAAATAAAAGATAAAAAGAGAACTTACGAGTTAACTGCAATCTGCTATGATAATCTAATAAAACTACTAACCATACCAAATTTACAGTTCAGATATTTATCAATAGAATTTGGCACGTTTAATCTCGCTATTGGGCCAACTATGGCTTCATTACAATTACCGCTACGCACTTCAGTTTATGAACTCGCTGGCGGCATAATTATAGAAAATAAAGATATTTGCGAATCATACAACACAATGTTTGATAAGTTATATGAATCTGCGCAACCAATAAACATACAGTTAGTTAAGAAAATTGCGCGCAAAAACCTTAAAGAACTTCGCGATAGCATGGATAAGCTAATAAAAGAATATGGCTTTGACTGAAAAGATTAAAGACAAGAATATCTGCGATACGCCCCTAACACGAATGAATCCACGAATGAAAAAACTGCTAAGTATTTAAGCTAACTTCAAACCCCACGACCGGCATCCCCAAATTCCAGTTTTTAATGACTTGCGGATGAATTTCACCAATAAAACCAATCTGCTTGCCATCCTTCATCACAGCAGCAGACCTGCCAGAAATAAAAGATGGATGTTCGTGCTCAACAAAAATAATTTTCCAGCCCAAAGCGCCGGCAACTGCTTCCAAGGCTTGTTTGGCGTCTGTGAAGTTAGCATTTGTATCTGAAAAAGCAAACGCTAGTTTTCGAACGGTGTCACTGCCAACTTCAGCTTTAGCATTTAGTATAACGCAGTCGCCAACTTCAAAAATTTTCTGCGGGAACTCCTTTGCTGTGTTCTTGGACAAAAACTCGAGCAGCGATGGCAGAAGCCAGCTTCGCACTACTGAGTAAGTGAAAGATACGGGATTATCAATTTCAATAACTCCCAAACCGAACGAAGTTTGGCTGGGGCCAGCTAATCGCTGTTCGCTTGCACCTTCTGCGAGCATATTCATATTCCCAAATAGGTATTCGTTGTTAGTCAAAACAAATGACATAATTTCCTGCGCGCCGGTTCCAATACACAGCTCCCGAATTTTTCTGGATAGTTTTTCATTTTCGGATAATTTTCCAACTGATGGAAGTGCGGCGGACTCGGGCGTAAATTTATCAAGCCCATGAAAGATTGCAACATCTTCATAAATGTCGACTTGGTGCATTATGTCTGTGCGGTAAGACGGAATTGTTACGTGAATTAAATTTTTTTCTGCCGAAACGTTATATCTGGCTTTTTGCAGTGCCTTAACAACATCCTCTGCAGATAATTTTTCTCCTAGCAGCTTGCTAACGTCATCAACTTTTATTTCATAATGCCGCGTTTCAAAGTGCGGCGTTGCATCCGGCTTTCTGCTCGGGTAATCAATAATAACAGAATACAAATCCCCGCCCCGATCAGCAAAAGTTATCGCCATAATTCGCAGCACATTGTTTACGGATTCATAATCTGTACCGGTAACCTCAACCAAAACATTTGTAGTTTTTTCATTTACCTGCCCAAGGTCGTTGGAGTTTATTACTGGCGGCATAGAAAGTACATTATTTTTGGCATCTGTAAAAATTGGGTAGTAAGAAAGCCCTTTGAGCAGATGTTGGTACTCGAGGCCTTTCGGATGTTTTTCCAAAATTTGTTTTGGCAGCAGCTTCTCTGTAAAAGTCAGAGGAACAAAAGCATTCTCATCCGGTTTTGTAATTCCATATTTTAGCGGCCAGGCCAGCAGGTCTAAGTTGTAAAGGCCGATCGAGGTCTTTGCCCTTTTTCGCCCATAAGTGCCGTCAATCTTGTCCTGTTGCTGCATAATCTGTTTAATAAGTTCGTCCGTAAGTTTTATATTTTTTACAACGACGCAGGCAATGTAGGGCCGTATCTTCTCGAGCTTTTGATTTACAAAAATTCTGTAGTCTGACGCGCGAACTTTATACTCTTTAATTCCCTTCTCTACATCCAGTGCACCCCTTAGTTCGCGGGCCAGTCCTTCTACACACCACAAGTCCGGCCTGTTTGTGTCGCCAACTTTAATTGTCAGAGCGTCACCTTCAAAATTCTCTATCTCACTTTTTAGCATCCAAATATATGGTTCAAGCTTCTCAACGCTAGAAGGCAGTTTTGGCCCGACAAGTTTCTTCAAATCTGAAAACGAAACGTCAATGTTTGGCATCTTACACCTTTGCCCCTCTTAGCCAACTAATATCTTGGCTAAACAGCTGCCTGATATCTTTTATACTTTCGCGAATCATGAAAAGCCTGTCGACGCCGATGCCCCAAGCAAGCACGGGAACTTTTACGCCGAGCGGCAGTGTAACCTCGGGGCGGAAGATGCCAGCGCCTAAAGCTTCAACCCACTTGTTAAGCGCAGGGCTCCAGATGTCAACTTCGATGGAAGGCTCAGTATACGGAAAATAGTGCGGACGGAATCTCACTTTGTCCGAACCGGTAATTTTCTTCGCGAACTCTGCAAGCAGGCCAAGCAGTTTTCTCAAGCTGGCATTTTCATCCAGAACAATACCCTCTGTCTGGTTGAACTCCACGAGATGCGTGGCGTCAAGAACATCTGGGCGGAACACACGCGCAACCGCGAAATATGCGCCAGGAACCTTCAAATTTTTTGACATCATAGTCCTTGCTGAAAGTGCTGTCCCCTGCGTGCGCAAGATCAACCGTGCTGCTTCTTTTTCGTTAAACTGATATTGCCAGCCAGTGCTTCCGGTCCTGCCGCCATTCTCATGTGCGGTTGCAACTTCCTTCAAAAAATGTTTGTGCGCGTCAAGGCTTCCGTATTTTGGATCTCTAACAGAGTAAACATCGTGAATGCCTCTTGCGGGGTGGTCCTGCGGCATGTAGAGCGCGTCATTGTTGAAGAATGATAGTTCAACAAGCGGGCCAGTCATTTCTTCAAATCCCAGCGCGACAAGTTCGTCTTTCACTTCTTCCAAAAATCGCACATATGCCTGTTTTTTGCCGATAAATATTTCGGGGACTCTGGCTTCAACGTCAAAGCGCCTGAATTGCTTGCTTGCCCACTCGCCGGATTTTATTATGGCAGGAGTTATTTGGCCGATCTTCTCGCCTGGCCTGACTGCATCTGCAACCCTTGCGCCTAAATCAGTAATTGTAAAAATGCGGGCAGTCCTGACATCACTAGTTGCCAGCCCGCGCTTTCTTAGCCGTTCAAATGCTTCCCTATCCTCTGGAGGCAGTTCGCTGATAACAAAATCTTCTGCGGAATTAAATTTACTAATAAACTTTTCTTCAATGGTTTTTTTGTCTTTGTAGCTGAGGCCGGCTTCATTTAATTCTGTTTTGCCTTTTGATATTATAATTGCGCTTTTTTGCCGCCAATACCCGAGGGCAGCATTAAATTCCCTTGCATCCATAAATTTTGTTATTAACTTGTCGGCTGTCACGCCCGCGGCAAGCGCTTCAACCAATTTTCTTTCCGGCAAGTTTTCAGTAATATAGTTTTTCCCGAGCTTTGTAAGGGCAGCAACGTTAATCTTTGTTTCTTTTATTTCGACCAAGCCCTTATTTTCCAGCCAGAGCGCAGACCTTGCCACCGCGGACTGATCCAGCTTTGTATCTGCCTGCAGTTCGGCATTGCTGGCCTGCCCGTGCCTCTTCAGGGCTTTGAGAATATGGATTTCGTTATCTTGCAGGGAGTCTGCCAGCTTAGTTAGGTTAGCCATGCAGCTATTATTCCTGCCGCATTTAAAAATTGTTTGTCCATGAAATGTCATAACTAAAAGAATAATAAGTCCGCAGTCGCCGCAGACACAACGGCAGGCAATGCAATCACAACAGTTTGTTTCAGCATGAGGTCCATCGTTGCCGCTGTGTTAAAAACAAAAACGAACAAAAGCGAAGTCAGGAATGAAATTGCGTAAATTTCAACTGCCCGCAGGCTTGCCGCGTGTTCGAGTTGTATAGAAACGGCTTTTCTTCTTCGCGACAAATAAACTAGGGAAAATCCCATAATCATTGAAATTGTAAAGATTGCTAAAATATTTACTGCATGCAGGTGTTTTGCAATTTCCCATATTTCAGATGTAACCGCAAAGAAAACTGCGCCGAATGCTGCGCCGACAAAATCCTCGAGAAGCAGGATAGACACCCTGCCATGCATCCAGGCTAGCTCATGCCTGCCATTTCGGTGTGGCGCTGCCCGAGCTCTAAGTTTAAGTGAAAACGCCTTGACCATTTTAATGTAATATATTTGCTATTTAAAAACTTAATGAGTGGGCCCGGGCTGAATTTCTTCGACTGTATTTATTGCATTCGGCAAAGCCGAATGCGATCCCGTCTTTCTTGGGATACAAACAAAATCCACGAGGATTTTGTTGTACGGCCGAACATTGTTCGGTCGTAAACGTTAGACCTTCTTTCCGGAAAGAAAGAAGGGCTGTCGATTCGAACAGCCGACCTCTGCCTTACTGATTCTTCGCCCGTAAAGTTTTGTGCGATTGTAAATCGCACTATTTTTCTTTTGGGGTTTCACAGAGAACTTTTCTTTTTTTAAAAAGAAAAGGGCTGTGTTATCAGAGCAGCGCTCTACCGGGCTAAGCTACGGGCCCACGATATAAATCAAATAATTACAGTTTAAAAAGTTTCTATTTGCCGCTCGCAACTTTGTAAATGGCTAGCAGGCTTACAATCACAACAGCAGGCGCGACAAGGACAACAAAATACTGCAGGACGTTTACTAACAGCGGGCCGGCAATAGGTATAAACTTAAAACTCTGCGAGGATATAATAAGCGCGACGCTGGCCAGCAGGAAATTATGTGTTTCCTTTGCCCGTATGTTAAGCAGGCCGATGGCTATGCCCAGAAGCGCAAGGACAGAAGCAACAAACTTTTTGTCAGGTATGACTGTGCCAAGCGCAATTGCCAGCAGGATTCCAAACAAAAAAATCCAATGTCCAATCACGTGCAGTTCGTACCCAAAAATTCCGGTTTTAGCTTTCCCTCTCGCAGCCATAATATAACTAATATGGGGCAATTTAAAACGATTGTTCACTACTAATGTATTATGAAACTTTTAAAAACTCAGTTTAATATTATTCGTCTGGGCAGGTAGTTCAGTGGTAGAACGTCACGTTCGCAACGTGAAGGCCGTGGGTTCAATCCCCACCCTGTCCACTAACTTCCAACGCGGGCCTGCAAATCCTTTTTCAGCCCGCCAAATGTTTCTAAAAGTTGATTTCGCTGGCTTGCCAGAAATTCCTCATATGCCTCGCGTTCGCCCGGTGCTGGCGCTGGCTTGCCAGGGATGTTTTTAACAAAATTTTTATAGTAAGCGTCTAACGCCGCATTAAACGTAGCAGCTGCTTTGTAAGCAATCTGCGCGGCATAAGCTGCGTCACCTAGGGCCGGCACTTTTTCAGTAGCAACTATTGCCTGCCATGCGTTTGTGTTTAATGCCTGGCCAACATTAATTAAATTAATATTCGTAGTTACTTCGTCCAATAGAGATTTAGCTATGACGTGGTCGCCGTTTCTGCGTAAAAATCCAAGTGCAGACATAGCAAACCATAAAAACCCAAAGAATTTAAAACTTTCTATGGATCGGCTAGTATTTTTGGGCACCGGCGGCGGTAGAATAGTAGTTGCAAACCAGTATGTTGGCACCGGCGGATTTATTATACAAACAGAAGGCTATCAGATTTGGGTGGACCCAGGCGTAGGCGCAATCGTGCGGGCGAAACAATTCGGCGTTAGCGCTGCTAGGACAGATATTATTTACGTCACTCATCAGCATATAGATCACTGTAACGATGCTAATGCAGTAGTTGATGCAATGACACTCGGCGGCATAAAACAGCGTGGCACGATAATAAGCACACCTACTCTGATAAACGGCTCAGATAAGGATCAGCCCTGGCTCAACACAGCATTCAAGGCATATTTGAAGGATTCGTTTGCAATTAAACCAGGAGACAAAATAAAAATAGATAAATTAAATTTTGTAGCAACGCCGGCCAGGCATGACATAGAGTACTGTAATGGCCTGCGGCTTGAGACGCCAAAATTTACGCTGGGTTATACTTCTGACACCGCTTATTTTCCCGAGCTGGCAGAAGCCTACAAAGGCTGCAGCATCCTGATACTCGATGTCCTGAAGCCAGGCAACGAAGCGTGGAAGACGCATTTTAATTCTGAGGATGCAGCAAAATTAATCGCCGAAGTTAAGCCGGAGCTGGCCATCCTCACTCACTTCGGCGCGAAAATGCTGCGGGCAAACCCAATCTACGAAGCCAGAAACATACAAAAGAAAACCGGCATCCGCACCCTGGCAGCGCAGGACGGCATGCGCATAGATTTGAGAAGCCTGGCCAGCCAGACGAAGCTAGAAAGTTAATCGCTAGCCTTTTAAATTCGGAATTTTTTTAAAAAACATGGCGCTCGCCCCAAAGCCAGACTTCAAAGTTATAGAAAGTAAGTGGCAGAAGTTCTGGCTAGATAATAAGATTTACAAGTTTGATCCTAAATCTAAGAAGAATGTTTTTTCGATTGATACGCCGCCGCCATACATTTCTGGAAACCCGCATATGGGACACGGGGTTTCTTACACTGGCTTTGAATTTATTGCGCGATATAAGAGAATGAAAGGTTTCAACGTCTTTTTTCCGATTGGGTTTGATGACAATGGCCACCCGACCGAGCGCTATGTTGAAAAAAAACATAATATAAGAAGTACGGACGTCCCGCGGCAGAAATTTATAGAGCTATGCCGACAGGAAACTGAGATTCTGGAAAAAACCGCAAAGGAAAGTTTCGTAAGGCTCGGGCACAGTTACGATTGGGATTTATTTTACTCAACAATATCTGATAAGGCAATAAAAACTGCACAATTATCGTTCCTCGATTTATACAAAAAAAAGCTAGCCTACCGCACAGAAGAGCCTGGCCTGTGGTGTGTTGAGTGCCAGACCGCGTTAAGCCAAGCAGATGTTGAAGACGAAGAGCGCGAGACAAAGCTTAATTTCATAGACTTCAAGCTCGAAAATAGCGGGACATTACAAATAGCAACCACGCGGCCAGAGCTTCTCCCTGCCTGCGTGGGAATTTTTGTCCATCCAGAAGATGCAAGGTATAAAAAATTTATTGGAAAAAATGCAGTTGTGCCATTATTTCATCATGTCGTGCCGATAATTGCGGACAAAAAAGTTGATCCAAACTTCGGGACTGGCGCGGTAATGATCTGCACCTTTGGTGACAAGACAGATGTTGAGTGGTGGCGCACGCACGGGCTGGCCCTTCGGATTGTGCTTGAGAAAAATGGCAGGCTGGGACACGATGCGCATGAGTTTGCCGGCACGAAAATCAAGGAAGCGCGCGAAAAAATAATAGATAAGTTAAAAGAAACAGAACATCTTGTTAAGCAGGAGCCGCTGAAGCAAAATGTTGGCGTATGCTGGCGCTGCCACAAGCCAGTTGAACTGATAATTACAAAACAATGGGCCATAAAAGCAATCGAGGCAAAGAAAGAGCTGTTAGATGCCAGCCAAAAATTAAACTGGGTGCCGCAATACCACTCCAAGCGTTTCGAAGACTGGGTAAAAAATCTTAACACCGATTGGGTAATATCGCGCCAAAGGCATTACGGCGTGCCGATTCCTGTTTGGTATTGCAAGGCCTGCGATTCAGAATTGGTGGCTGGCGAGAGCGAACTGCCGGTAGACCCAAACACAAAGTTGCCTGCAAAGTCAAAATGCAAATGTGGATCAGCAGAATGGCGGCCGGATGCAGATGTCTTTGACACGTGGATGACTTCTTCGCTCACGCCGCAGATTAACCGCGGATTTTCTAAGGAGAGCATTCCGTTCGATATGCGGCCGCAGGGTTATGATATAATCAGGACGTGGGCGTTCTACACAATTCTGAAATCACTGTACCACTTCAAAAAAATTCCTTGGAAGAACGCAATGGTTAATGGAATGGTTCTGGATCCAAAGGGCAAGGCAATGCATAAATCATTGGGAAATGTTATCGATCCGATGGCACAGGTCGATAAGTATGGCTCAGATGCGTTTAGATACTTTGCATCAACAGTAAACATAGGTGAAGACGCGCCATTTCAGGAAAAGGAAATTGTGCATGGGCAAAAACTCCTGATAAAACTTTGGAACGTCGCCAGATTCGCAGAACCGCACTTATCTAAGGCTAGCAAGAGTACAAACATAATCGACAAATGGATTTTATCGAGATTATCAGAAATAATTAAAATATATGAGAAAAATTTTGATAATTACGATGCTGTTCCTGCGCGAAGAGAGCTCGAGCAGTTCTTCTGGCATGAGTTATGTGACTTTTATCTGGAGATGATCAAGCCCAGAATATATGGTTCTGATGAAAAAGCTAAGGCAGA
>JACQKZ010000011.1 GCA_016204275.1 Nanobdellati archaeon
GCCTCGACTTGTCGGCAACATATTTTATATTATGATATTTTTTAGACAGTTCTTCGACAAGCTCTTTAGTGCCATCGGTTGAAAAGTTATCTATTATCAAAATTTCGAATTCGCCTGCTGGGAAGTCCTGCGATGCCCACGACTCTAGGGCATGCTTTATTTCACGGGCTGCATTAAAAGTAGGCACTATTATTGTTGCTTTCATGCAAGTCGGGCAACAGAAAGCTATAAAATGTTTTCGCTTCAATAAGATACAAGTTGGGGTGTGAAGATGAAAATTGCAGTAGTTGGATGGGGTTACGTTGGGGCGTCTACGGGATTAGGCTTTAAAGACCATCACGAAATAATTGCCTATGATCCATACAAATTGACAGCACTTTATTCCATAAACGTATTGCGCGAACTGCCTGCGATGTCTGAGCTGGTGAAAATACAGCAAGTTTACGATGTGGCTGATTTGCGTGAAGCAGAGATTATTTTTGTTTGCCTGCCAACTCCAACGACTGAAAATGGCGTTGATGTAAGTTATATAGATAAACTTTTAGATGATTTGAATAAAAGTCTAGACAAAGGCGTAGTTATAATACGTTCAACAACGCCGCCAGGCACAGTAAAAAAATATCAGGAAAAATATCCAAAATTTCAGTTTTTACACAATCCGGAATTCTTAAGAGAGAGGACACCAGTTTCGGATTTTCTAAATCCGGACAGGATAATAATCGGCGGCGCGCACGAAGATGCGATAAAAAAAGCAATGGACGTTTACAAAACGTTTGACTGCCCAAAAATTGTTACGGATTCTACTACGTCAGAGATGATAAAATATGCATCAAATATATTTTTGGCGAATAAAATTTCATATTTCAACGAGATGCACAAAATTGCGCAAATTGTTGGGGCAGATTCCAAAAAAATGTCAGAGGCTGTTGCGCTAGACAGGAGAATCGGCCACTATGGTGTTTATGGCAGCAGGCCTTATGGTGGGAGTTGCCTGCCGAAAGACACTGATGGATTTATTTATTTTGTTGAAAATAATCTGAAACATACGCCGCATCTGCTGAAAGCGGTGAAGCACATCAACGATATTTTCAAGCAGGAAGCTGAAGAGGAAAAGAAAAAATAAAATGCGGATTTTAATAACTGGCGGGTTGGGTTTTATCGGCTCACATCTCGGAGACGCGTTAAGTGCGCAAGGAAATGAAGTTATAAATTATGATTTGAAAAACGGAAATGATATTTTAGATTTAAAAAATCTAAAAGAAAAAGCCAAAGGCGTTTCCGGAATTATACATTTTGCTGCGATGCAACGCGTCATTTCTGGATTCAGAAAACCATTCGAAGCAATTGAACATAACATTATGGGCCTGTCAAATGTCCTGCAAGTGGCACAGGAAAACAACGCATGGGTGCTGTTCGGCTCATCGAAAACTGTGTATGGCCAGCCAAAAAAACTTCCGGTTAAAGAAGAGGATGAGAAAAACCCTACGAACATTTACAGCCTGACAAAACTTGTGTCCGAGCATATTCTCAGGGACTTTTGCAAGAACTACGGACTGCGCGCCGCGGTTGTGAGGTTCAGCACAATATTTGGCTCGGAACGGGATTTACTGGATAGGGCGATACCAACGTTCATGTATAAGTCAATAAACAACATTGATTTAATTGTTGAAGACCCCGAGCGAACGTTGGACCCTGTTTTTATTGATGATTTAATTCCTGCTCTGACAAATATAGTTGGCCTGCTTGCAAAATCCGAGAAGGGATTTTTTGATGACTTTAACGCGGTCTCGAGCCAGCCCATAAAGATTTCAGAAATTGTGAATGCAATTTTAAAAGTTGCGAGCTCGCGTGCAAATATAATCGGAACAAAGCCGCCGCGCAGCTATGACTTCGGCGCGTATGCGGGTGATAACTCCAAGATACAAAAACTCGGCTTTAGGGCGACGCCGCTGGAGCCTGCCTTGAAAATTTATCACCAACGGATGCAGGCTGCACTCGCCGCTGGAAAATATTCTAAGGAAGAAATTGATGACATGCTAAGATATTACGAAAAATAATACTCATAGCATTGGTATAGTTTTCAAAATGTTAGTGCAGCTTCCATCAATGCCTGCTTCGTAAACAATCAATTTTTCAGCTGCTAAGTTATACCCTCTTATGTTGCTGCCCTGCCGCCCTAGCAACCCATGCACTAACTCGTCCACTTCTTCAGGATAAAACGGTGCATTGCGGGATATCCGCCCGATCGTCCAGTGGGGCTTTGGCGCGAGCGCGAATGGATAGCCAGTTCGTTGAAGAGAAACAGCTTCTGCGTCAGTAATGCCTGCCAGTTTTTGTTCTATTCCTATTGGTGCTATGCTGTTTTTAGCCGTAAGAGCGAGGGGGCGTAGTGCATCTCCCGCAGCATAATGCAAGTTTAAAATGGCTTGACCAGGAATAGCATTTAGAAAAACAAATGTTTCTGCCCACAGTTCTAAATTGCCAACAGTTAGTGAAATGCCACGATGCGTTTCTGCCAGCTGTTCGGCCGCGCTAATGACTTGCTCTTGATTTTCAAACTTTCCCTGAAAAAGTGTCAGGTGCGGATACGTTTCGTTTCCGAGTTCGTAAGAAGTATTATGCTTTGTGCGCAGTGTTTTGGCTAGCTCTATTGTTGCAGTTCTTAAGATTTCATCAGGCAGCAGGCCAACGCCTAGTTTGTATTCTGCCATGGTAATTTAAAAAATCGCAGATGCGGCACTATACGTCTTTGCGGGAAGGATTTGTTCAAGCCGTTGCCTGTTTCTGGCAACAATGCCTGCAAATGTTTGGAAGTCCGCATCGCCTACTTTTAGTTTTAATTTTTCAGCTTCCGTTTGCGGGCTTTCCAGGAAGTTTTCAGGAAACCAGTCAACCTTTGCCAGCAAGCCAATTTCTGCTCGGGCAACAGTCAGTTCGGGATGCAGGTTTTTAGTAAATAGAGAAACTGCGCCGGTATTCGGGCCTGCCCGCGGATAAGTTAAATGGTCCACTTCGGACGGATCAGCTGGCTTTGCGGGCACGCGCGCATTGTATACGTGGCCTACTTCTATGTCAATAAAATGATCCTGCTCAAGCGTGTGCCATGTTCCATCCAAATAAATTTCAAGCGCGCCGGCATGCACTTCGTAAGCCCCATCAAAAAATAAGTGTAGGTGTGGTATCTGCGCGTCGCCATAATCGTGCAGAGTTATATTATTTCTGCCGAAGGCGTGGTCGTAAGTTATTCTTACCTCGTCCGTGTTCGGGCGCTCTTTGATTTCTTTTCGCATAACGCGGACTTTTGCCTTTTCAATTTCCATGCACACATATATTTGAAAAACTATAATTAACGTTTGTTTGTCTTACATTATGCTACGTTTGCAAAATAAAAATAATTTTCCTCGCAAAAAATAAAACGCTTTTAAAAGTTCCTTTAGTAGTATGTTGTAGGATGGTTTGTTTTAAGATAACGTGCTAATTTCTTATAATTTTAAAACTATGCAAAGCTTTAAAAATATACTACCTTTATCCTACCTTTATGAAACGAAAGGTGTCGATGACTATAGAGCAGAAGCTTCTGGATGAGGCAGCAGGCCTGGTGGATGGCATACGTGTAAGGAATACCAGCCAAGCCGTCGAGTATTTGATGTCGAAGGCGCTTGGCGAGGAAAAGACAGCAGTCATACTGGCTGGCGGGCCGGAGAAGGGCTGGCAGATTGGCAGCGAGTACAGATGCTCTGCTAAACTTGGCTCTACAACAGTTGTTGAAGAGATGGTTAAGAAACTGCGCATGCACGGCTTCACTAAAATATTTATTGTTGCGCGGGAGAAGATGCTAACAAGTTTATTCAAAATTCTCGGAAATGGCGGAGTGTTCGGTGTTGATGTCAGCTATACTAAAGAGGTAAATGACAGGGGCTCTGCCGACGGGCTTCGCTTGCTGAAAGGAAAAATAAACAGGAATTTTTTAGTTATATTTGGAGACATGTATTTTGACATTGACCTTAATGCCCTCTGGCGCTCGCATCTGAAAAATGTGGCAAGCGCAACCCTAACTTTAGTTGGATATGAAAAGCCAGCCCAACGCGGGGTTGTCAGGTTGGAAGGTGAAAGGATTGTTGAATTTGTGCAGAAGCCGCCGAAAGCCAAAGGCAATATTTGTTTTGAACCGATATTTGTGGTAGGCCCGGAGATATTTGAGTATTCCGGGGCCAGCCTTGAGGAAGATATTTTTCCGTTTATGGCGCAGAAGGGCGTGATTTTCGGGCACATAACTTCTGGCACAATTGTGAACATAAACACGGCAAGGGACTTGAAGATGGCAAGGGAAATAGCGAGCGAGAAAAATAATATCTAATTAATCTTAAACCTCAGCAGCGCAGCAATCCCGCCCAGCCCTTTCAGCTTCTCGCCAGCCTCGTTGTCAGTAGAAATAATGTGAACTCGCCCGCCCTGCGCTTCAACTTTGTCAATCAGCTGTTCAAACTCGCTGAACTTTTCCTTTTCCCGCGCTTTCTCAATAATTTCATCTGTAAATAACAGGATTTTTACCGCGTTTGCATTTACAGCTTCAATTACGCCTTTTCCATAGACTGCCAGCCCCTTTTTCGCGATCTCCACAAGCAATTCTTCAATGAGCTCAAACTCTTTCTGCAGCTGCGAGCTTTTCAACACCTTTTCCAAAACCCCGCGGTTGATTAGCTCGTTCAGCGCGCGTTTTGTTCCGGTGGAAACGCCCTCAAGTTTTATTTTCTTTTCTATCTTAGCATCTTTTTCTTTTAGGGCTTCCAGCAAGTTTTCCTTCCAGAAAATTGGCGACGCGATTACTATTGTCTGCGGGTTTGATTCGGAATTTAATCTTAAAATTTCGGCAATAACTTTTCCCAAGCCGTTGTCTGTTTTCTCGACGAATCTTTTTTTTGCTAGCCTTAACTCAAAGCCGGCCAGGTATTGGAAGCCCGAAGCGGTAAGCGCGGCAATGTGGGCCTGCTCGTCGTCAAGAACAACAACAAGCGCCTTCGGAGCTTTGGATGCCTTTTCTGCTTCTTCCAAGCGGCGTAATTGGTATTCCTTCCAACTTTTTTCTATTTTTATTATGTCGCCGGTGAAAATATCAAGTGTATGTGCCGAGCCGGTCTGCAATTCCTCCGAGCCTTCAAGAATTTCGCCAGATACTTTCAGGACTGCGGATTCAAGTTTAATTTTTTTCGCAGTTATTTTCGCGAAATAATTTTTCACAACAACCTTAGAACGCTCGCCCTCCCCAGAAAGTTTTACTTTTCTTTTTATCTCGCCGGCAATCTTGTCGCCGATTTCTATTATTTTGGAAAGGTGCCAGAGATCATCGAGAGTGTCAACTCTGATTTTGGCTATGCCTTCTTTTTTGTTGAAACTGAGTGTTTTCATATCGAGCTATGCAATTAATAATTTATAAATGCGCGCTCGCTAGTAGAAAAGGCTTTTAAGTTTTGCATTTGTGAAGTTGGCATGCGCGGTGTTGATATTCCAGTTGCAGGGCCAGATGGGCGCAGGCCAGGCAGCAGCTTTCATGTTGAAGCGCCGCCAATATCTGCTCCTCAGCCACAACTTCCACAGCAGACACAGGCTCCGCAGGTGCAGCAGATTCCCGCGCCGCAGCCGCATGGCCCGCCTCCCGTTCGGCAGGCAGCGCAGGCAAAACTAGATGTCAGCGAACAAATCGAGTGCAACATCCCGCCGCCAGTATTAGGGGATTTTCCCGTAATCGGAAGCAAATTAGCGCTGGGGAAACGAATTGGCAAAATGTTTATGGGCGTGGGCGCAGCTTATGCAGCAATTTTTATTCCGCTCGTATACGTGTTAGAAACTCCAATCGTAATGTTTGTTCCCTCTTATATTTTTGGATTGGGCGCTGCAGTTTATTTTAGCACGCCGCGGCGAATATCAAAAATTAATAACATGTTAAATAACTCTGGCTTGCAAGGCACAGCAAACTTATGGCGGTACTGCGCATCGCGGTCTCTGCATAACAAACAAAAAGATGTGCTCGCCCAAACTTTAGAGCAGTATTTGCAGAATGTAAATTACACCGTATTGCGCGGCAAAAACAGAGTGACTGCAATTGGCTGGACAAATACAATAGAAGCAAATTTCTATGAGCTGCCTAGTTCAAAGACTTGTTTGGATGTTTTAGTTTATGGAAGCCGGACTAAGAGCGCGTTGGATGGACTGCTGGCGAAATTATAATTTATTTGTTAATCAGCAAGCCTCAAAGTCAGGAAAAAGCGCCGCAGCTCCGGATTTGTTGGCCAGCCCGCGAATTTCCAGTTTGAGTGAGTTGTAAATGCGCGGCGATATCTTTTTCGCAAGCGGCAAATAATATTTCTCAAGCGCATGCGTTACATTCTTGCGGAATTTTTCTTTTGCCGCAGCGTCGGCAATATTATCCAAAGTGCTAAGGTTGTTCAGTACATCGGCCAGCTTTATTATCTGCACTTCTTTCGGCGAAGCGTAAACAATCCGCTCGTGGTATGCATCCCTGTCATCGCCCCTGACTCTGGTGAGCAGGCAAACATAATGCGCAACTTCCGGGCCGAATTCGCGGCAGATTTCTTCCAGTGTTGCGTCTGTGTCCTCGACAGTGTCGTGCAGCAGGGCAGAAGCTACTGATACTCCGTCAGTAATACCAGCGCTTTTTATTATTTCAGCGACAGCGATAGGGTGGGCTATGTACGGTGTTTTGCCGTCCTTTCTTTTTTGGTTTCTGTGTTTGTATGCCGCAAATTTTTCCGCTCTTTCAAGGAAATTCATCTTCTTCTCCTGCGCGTTTTCCATTTTTATCGCTGTACCATGGCCGCTCTCCCTTGACCATGTTTTCTAGAAAAAATCGTATACTCCAGTCAAGGCTTTCATGATTTTTTATAATTGTTATTTGCTGCTTTTCGAGTTCTTCATTGAATTTTTCATACTGCCAGTGTGGCAAATCCGGATTTATTTGTCTGTCTACGAATGAGATGCCCTTTGGGGCGAAACTCCTGTATCCGCGTTGCTCAAGAAGGCCGATGAATCTCGGCAGCATTTTTTCCTGCTCAGTACAATACCCCTCTCTGTTTTTTGCTCTAACCTCTGCAGCTAATTTTGTTGCAGCTTCCAGCGCGAGCCTGCCGCACAGGCCTTCAAACTCTTTTTGCGTAGCCCTGGCAGGCCCGACAAAGTAATATCGGGCTGCGCCGTGAAATGCATCAGTATAAGGCCACTCCAGAATGTACAGCCTGTTTTCGATTTCACTTGAGTTTGTCATTTTAATCACCACCACACTCTGATTCCGTTTTTGCTGGCAGAAATTTGCCTGTAAGTTTTTGCATCAACTTCGAAGATGTAAGGCTGCCCGGGCCGCGAGTATTCGTCCGGCGCTTTGTCTGGCATGCCTTTCCAATATTCCTTAACAAATGCTTCACTGTCAGCGATACTTTTGTGGAGTGAGTAGCCGTCCGGCCGGATGCCCCAATCTCGCTCGCTTTCCTGCCAGTCTAGCTTGACAATCGGGAACGTTTTAATTCGCGTTTCCAATGTTTGTTCTTTTTTGGATTTCATTTTTATCACAACTATCCATGCGTTTGCCATTTGATATAGTTTAAATCTAAACAAAAATTATGTTATAAAACAACATAAAACTTATAAACCAGCGTGGTGGTAATATTTCGGTTCCGATGGAGAAAGCACTTATCGCCCTTGGCCCAAAGGCCAGAAAGTCGTTCGTAATCACCTTGCCGGTGGATTGGGTAAGGGCGCATGGCATGGATAAGAGCAGGAAGGCCGACTTTGAAATTGTTGGCAATTCAGCAGTAGTCCGTCCGCTGGCCAGGGAGAAGTCAAGGGCGGTTTTGGACGCAAGGGAGTATGCAAACACCTTGCACCGCGTTTTAATTATTTTGTACAAAAAGGGAATTGACCAAATTAAAATAACCAATGCCAGCCCGAAAATCATAAACTCAGTGAGCAGCACAATCGAGCAGCGCTGCATCGGCTTTGAGATTACGGACCAGGGCAAGAATTATTGTTTAATCTCTGATGTCGCAAAAGAATCAGCAGAGGATTTTCAAACACTGCTGAGGCGCTGTTTTCTCATCACGCTCCAGCTTTTCGAGGAAAATGATGCGGAGAGCCTGAAAAATCTGGACAAGAGCCTGAACAAGCTTACTTCCTATTGCCAGCGGCTGCTGAACAAGCAGGGCTACTCGGAGTTTCAAAACGTAAACTATTACTCGCGCTTGTGCAGCGAGCTTGAGCGGATTGGGGATGCGTACATGCAGGCCAGCAGGGAAGGCCAGAAAATCAGCGGCTCTGTTTGCAATCTACTGCGCAGGGCTTATGAATTGTTTTACAAATTTTCTCCAAAGGAGTTTGATTCGCTGCAGGCATCAATCCCGCGGTGGGGCGGCAGGAATTATTTTGAAAAGTCAGTTATGCAAAAGATAAGCGCAGTGTTGGGTATAATTTACGGAATAAGAGGCTAGCGATATGTTTAAATATGCTGCTCGGGAAATATAAATATGGCCACAGTACGAGGTAAGAAAGGAGTTACTAGAGAGTTTGAGGGCAACTTTGGCCCTGCTGTCGTTCTTCTGATGATAATGAGCGGCATTATATATTATGTTATTATCAGCACGCCAGCAGAGCGCATGAAGATAGGTGTTGAAGAACCAAAATACGAGAAGATAGATCTGGATGTCAGGCCAGGCTTAATCACCGCGGGCCAGCCAGCCGCAGTTTCAAATGTCGAACATTCGCTTGAGGCTGTGCTGATTGATGGCAGGCCATCACCGCACAGCACAATGCTTCGTGATTTAGCGCGGCTCAAGAGTTCAGCTTTTTCAAATCAGGAAACTAAAATATCATTTGCAATAGCAAAAGAGCCGACTGTTAGCGCGAAGGTTACTGCAGCTGTCCAGGGCAGGCAGGGCAACGGCAAATTGACATTCACACTCAACGGCCGGGAAATTTTTTCAGAAGTTGTTGACATTGGCAAGACTGCGGAAGTTAGTCTGCCTCTTGACGCAATTATGGAAGGCCAGAACAATCTTGTAATATCTGTTTCATCGCCATTTCTTGCGACTGAGTACACGCTTTCTAATTTGAATCTTGAGGCGCTGCAGTATGATGACACAAAACTATTTGCAGGCAGTTCGTTTAAGCTTTCAGATACCGAGTTTGCCGGCCTGCAAAGGGCAAAACTTGAGGCATTCGTGAAATCCGTGGCACAGCCAGCGGGCGAAGTAAAAATTTCAGTAAACAGCAAGGAAGCTTATTCGGGAAAGCCAGCAGAGGCGTTTGATATGGCCATTTCGCTGCAGTCCCTAAAGGCAGGCACAAATAATATTGAATTTTCAACAGTGCGCGGCGCAGCCTACAAAATAACTTTCGGAAAAATTACAACAGCGTTTTCAACTTCGTCAGGCGGGCAAAGGTCGTACGATTTTGAAGTGTCGCAGTTCCTTGCCGATGGTGCAAGGACGAAAACATATACCTGCACCTTAGCGCTCGCGAGGGCAAGCGGCGGCGATACAGTTCAGGCTGGGATTAATGGGGCAACAATAACCGGCGATCTAACAGATAACACCGCAGCGCTGGACATCTGTAAATATATCAAGGCAGGCACAAATACGCTAAGCTTATCTGCAAGCCAGGAAGTCACACTCGACCGCGCAGTCGTCAGTTTCAAACAGAGGTAAATAATGTTTTTTAATAAGAAAGCTCAGGCAGGCCCGGCAGAAGCAGCTGCAGCTGCCTCACTTTTTGGCAAGGCTAAGGGTTTTATGGACAAGCGCAAGGCCGCAAAGGAAGCTACTGGCAAGGCGGATGCGCAAGATTGGGATGCACTCAAGGCAGAGTGGAATAAGCTTGAAGAGGAACGCAAAAAGGGGCCGGCCCCGCAAAGGCGCAGGCAGATAGAAAAGCGGCAGAAGGAAATAGAAAAAGAGATGAACGATCTCGATAAAAAATATACTCCAAAATCTGAAAAATTAAAGGGCGTTACTGGAAAATTATTTGGCGGTGGAGCAGGCGGGGGAGGCGGAGGAGCTGGGGGCGGCGGGGCGGACAGCGAGGGCGGCGGTAAGAAGCCCGTAATCATAAAAATAATCTGGCTGATTGTTGCGGCACTTGGCGGATTTTTGTTTTTCGGAGGCATCGGCGCGATTGTGGCGTTTGGCATTGCCGCAGCGCTCATGGCTTTGGTAATCGGTTTCAGGAAGCATGCAAAGATTGCAATTCCAGTTTTTATTATAATCCTGCTTATTATTTTGTTTTTTTGGTCGCGCACCCCGATGGGCAGGCAAATGTTCGGCTCTCTTGGGACAAGCTCAAATGTTGCCGCAACCGAGGGCATCAGGGGCGTCGAAGGCCCGCTAAACATTGTTCAGCAGGTTGTGGCTGGCACTTACAACCCGACAGACGTGTGGAGTTCTGAAAAAGTTGAGTCACAGTATGTTGAGCAAAAGGATGTTGGCGTTAAGATAGCGGATATTGGCCCGTTAAGAGAATCATTTTTAGCCGGGCAGAAATTAGATATTCAGGGCAGGATTTCGGCTGTTGGCTTGTTTGGCAAAGAAGTAAAAGCGATAATTTCTGCGGAAACGCTTGAGAGTGCGGACGAAAAAGTAAAGAGCCTTTTTTACCATCATAATATGACTGGCTGGACATGTACTGTGCAGGGCGAAGCCGGCGGTGTTATTTCCGGCACAGATATTCGCGACCGCAGGTTTTCGTGCACGCATGAAGATGCAAGTGCAACGGCTGGCAGCTTGATGGCCGGCGAATCAAGGGATGTCCCAGTTGATGTTAAAATCCAATCGCAAGGCACCGAACTTCGGGCAGGCAAGCAGTACTATTATACAGATGCAGACACATTTGTAAATGCAGGTGAGGACAAGCTGGCCGGCCTTGGCATAAGCAGGGATGCGGTAAAGTCATGGCAGTACGGCGATGACTCAGTCAACCTTGGCCTAGGCTTAGCTGGCAATGAAGAAGTAATAGAAACAGATGTTTCTGGGAGCGCGTTTGAGAATATATATCATTTGGGCGTGAGTGTTTCAAATCCCGCAGGACATAGCGGCGATGCGCTTTTGATGTCGGGAGAAAACGTAAAGCTGTTTGTGCCAAGCCCATATCCAGTTACGCTTGTTTCAGATAGCGGGCAGGAGGATTTTAGCTGTTTTGACAGCAATGGGAATCCAAAATCACCAACAAAAAATGAAGTTGAAACATATAACCTGCCAGAACAGGGAATTGTAAAATGCACTTTGAAAAATAAAGCGCTTGGCGGCAGGTCGGCACTGCGCCTTGAGCCGGCAGATTCAAGGACATTTTATCTGAAAGCCAAGGTTGGCAATGACAAGCTGACAGGCCCGTACGGCAGCTTTTTTACATTCGCGATACTCGATTATAATTACGTAAATAAAAAAATAGTAACAGTTACAGTTTACAATCCGAAGTAGAGATAAATAAATATGAAAAAAATAACATTTGCGCAAGCGGACAGCCGTTCACTGCGGCCAGCCGAGCGGATATTTGCTTGGGCCTTGCTGTTTGCGGCACTCATAGCAATTAGCGGATGTGCTGGCCAGCAGCAGCTACAGGCAGAAGGCTTTGCCGGCGGCACTGAAGGCCTGCAAATGGAATTTCTAAATAATACGCCGCCAGATAAGGTTTTCAAGGATGTTCCGTTTGAGATCGCGCTGTTTTTGGAAAATGCCGGCGAAAAATCCCTCCAGCCAGGCGAGGTCGAATTAAATTTTGGAAACGCAAAGAATTTTGGGATTTCGCAGGCGCAAACTGTTAAGCATATTCCTGAAGCCAGCGAGGGCAGCTTGGATGGCAAGTATCGGGTTGGCAATCAGCTTGTCGGTGGCGGAAAGACAATAACCTATTATGATGCAAAATACACAGGCATACTCCCGCCGACAGAAAAGGCGCCGGTCAGCTTTTCCATTCAAGCCTGCTATCCATACGAAACGCAGGGAATTTCGAAGTTGTGCCTCGCGAAGGGGACAGACGTTTGCAATCCGCTGGCCCCCCGCGAGATAAAAAGTTCTGGCGCGCCAGTTCAGTTTACAGAGTTTAACGAGCTTGCCACCGTGAGCGGGGACGAAATAACTGTTCGCTTTGACTTCAAGCTGGAAAATACGGGTGGCGGGCAGGCATACAGTACGATGTGCGAAGGGCGTGGCAAGATGGGTGTGGGCGAAGTTGTAGTGCACTCGCTGAAGTTCGGAACTGAAGACATGCTGCCGGCCTGCAAGACAGTAAATAAACTTGGGGCAGGCGATAATTGGCCCATAAAATTCGACAAGGATGGCGTTGGCAAGGGCACATGCACCTTCAGTAAAAAAATAACTGGCGGCGACTATCAGGATTTGGTATTCGTGGATGTTGTGTACAGTTATGACCAGAAAATAGATAAGGAGATTTCAGTAATTCCAGTGCAGTTGTAGTAAAGTATTTAAAAGGCAGGATAGCATAATAATTTAGTGAGGTAATCATGGCCATGAACAAAGGTAAGGTATTAATAGTGTTACTTGTAGTTGTGTTATTTGCTTTTTCGGGCTGTACTGGCGGCGGCAACAAGCAGGCCACCGTGCAGAAATCATCCCCATTTGCCGGCGGCTCACAGGGGCTGGCAGTAAGTTTCGTGCCAGGCTCGCCAACAGATACAGTTGTGGCTGGCGAGAATTTTGGAGTTTCTGTTCAGTTGGAAAATAAGGGCGAAACAAGAATCGAGGGCACTGGAAAAATAAAAATTACGGGCATAAATCCAGCATCCTTTAGCAATCCAAATTTGGAGCAGGGATATATTCCGGAGCTTGGCCCTGTTCAAAAAATCGGAAGCAAGGCTGTACCGGGCGAGAGCGCAACTGTTGATTTCAATGGGTTGAAGTATTCTGGCCTTGTGACGACAGGACAGTTTGATTTTAACATAATTGCGGATGTTTGCTATAAATATGCAACAAATGCTTTTGCAACAACTTGTGTAACAGAAAATCTGCTAAAACAAACTGTGGGCGCGAATGCCTGCAAGACTTCGGGCGCAAAGACTGTTGTAAATTCTGGCGGCCCGATACACGTGTCATCTGTTGAGCAGATTCCAAGCGGGCCAAACCGCCTTGGTTTCAAACTGACAATAAAAAATGTTGGCGGTGGCAAGACAGTTGGCTTCTCATGCGATAATCTTGTTCCTGCGAATGCAGATAAGGTAATGATAAGCAGTGTTTCGCTTGGCGATACCTTGTTTGACTGTGGTGCTGGAGCAGATGGTGCTAAGGAAGTCAAGCTGATTAACGGCGAAGCAACAGTATTTTGCAAGGCAGATGTCCCGGCAGGCACGTTTGAAGACCTTACTAATATTAATTTGTTGTATTACTATGACCAAAAAGCCGCGAAGAAGCTGACTGTGCAGGCATTGGGCTGAGTAAACTACAATAGTTTTTATACGTTAATTTATTTTATTTTCTTATGGATTTGAGTATAATAAACGCAGACTTACATCTTCATAGCCCGTATGCCGGCGGTGTTTCTGAAAGAATGACGCCGCGGGCGGTTGCAGAAAATGCGCCGCTCAAGGGCCTGCAATTGCTGAGCACCGCAGATATTTTGCACGAAGGCTGGCAAAATATAATTAAGTCTGAGCTTAAGCCGACTGGTGATGAGGCGATTTTTGAAGCAACAAACGGAACAAAATTTATTCTTGGTGCAGAAGTCTGTTCTGCGGATAGGGCGCACCACCTTATTTTATTCCCGAGCTTTTCAAAAGTTGCTGAAGTAAAAGAAAAATTCAAAAATTATTCTACTGACTTGAATAAGGATGGCCGTCCAAGACTGCGCCTCTCTGCTGAGCAGATTGCAGAAGTCTGCGCGGAGGCTGGCTGCCTAATCGGATTCGCACACGCGTTTACGCCTTACTTCGGACTTTTGGCGACGAGATTTAACAGCTACAAAACTGCGTATGGCTCACAGTGGAAAAATGTTTCTTTTATGGAACTCGGTTTGAGCGCGGACACAAATATGGCTGACAGAATTTCCGAACTGCATAACCTGACATTTACATCAAACTCCGACGCTCACTCGCCATGGCCAAACAAGCTTGGCAGGGAATTCAACGTGCTAAAAGTAAAAGAGATTAGTTTTGAGGAAATCAGCAAGGCGCTTTGGAGAAAAGATGGGCGCAAATGTGTTTTGAATGTAAAATTTAATCCGCTAGAGGGAAAATATCATAAGACAAGGTGCCGCGGTTGTTTGATTTACTTCGAACCAAAAACTGCGCAGAAGCTTAACTGGAAATGCCCGAAATGCAAAGACCAGATTAAGAAAGGTGTGGATTACAGAATTGACGAAGAGCTTGCTGACCTGCCAGCAGGCAAGCATCCAGAGCACAGGCCGGCCTGCGTGCATACAATTCCGCTCTCCGAAATTATTGCGTTATCTATGGGAATAAAGAGCGCTTGGTCTGAAAAAGTGCAGATAGAGTGGCGCAAGTTTATAGATAAGTTTGGAACAGAAATAAATGCGCTGATTAATGTTCCAATCGCGGAGCTTGAATCAATAAATAAAGATGCTGCAATTTATGTTGAACATTTCAGGAACGGAAAAATACAATATATTCCTGGCGGGGCTGGCGAGTACGGAAAACTTGTAAGGCCTGGCCAGCAGCCCAAGATCGAGATGTTTGACGATACGCAGAAAACGCTGGGCGAGTTTTGATGTTTGTTACAAAATTATATAATCTGCTTTTTGGAAATTAGCATGCCAAGTGCTTTGCCACTCGAATACGCGGGATTGGTTGATCGATTAAGTTATGCAATTCTTACTACATTGCGCGAGGCGTCCGAAGAATCGCTTACTCCGCGCGATATTTCTGGGCGAACTGGATATGATGTGCTTGTTGTAGAAGCTACTCTGCTCCGCCTTTGCGGAGACACGGGCAGGCCAGACACTGCAGGCATAGCAGTAAGATTGGCTAGGTCAGAGTTAGTAACAAAACTGCACGATGGCTTCGCTCTTACACACAGAGGAATAAAAATTACAGAAGGTTTGAGAAACTTAGTTGTTTAGATGGAAGCGCCTAGTTGTTAAATTTTAATAAATGCGATAAATGGGTTATAATATTTTGCTGAAACCATTAACTTATATATTTAATATCTGGCTTTGTATCCTGGAACTGAGTTTTTAGTTTGTGCAGCTTGCCAATGTCCTGTTCTGGCCCGTCCTCTGCCATTGCCTGTTCTTTTTTGTATTCTTCGGACTCTTTGTCAAGCTCTTTTAGGTTTAGGCTGATGCCAAGGATTTTTTGCAGCTGGCCAAGAAGTTCTTTTGCTTCTATGAACCCAAGGTGCGTGGGGTGCCCGTATGTTTCTGCCAGAAGTGCGATTCCTTTTATTCCGCGGAGCTGTGCAAGCCCGAGCAGCAGGCCGGATGCGCCGACTATTGCTTCTATTTTGTTGTTTAGTTTGAAGTTTACGCCGCCCAGCTTCGAATATTTTTTCATTACATCTTTTGAAGTTACCGCGCCAAAAACTTTTGGATTTTTAACTTCGGATGGCTGGCCAAGCCCACCAAGCGTTATTACCTCTTTGCAGCCAAGCTCGGCGACAAAATCAATAATTTTTTCGGCAAATTCATAAGATGCGCGGGGCGTGTTTGGCTGGTCATCGCCTGCCAGAAGAAGTATGTCCTGTTTCTTGCCTTTTTTATAATAAATGCAAGCCGCCGGAAGTTCAAGCAGGCCATTTTCATTAAAATAAACAGAGTGCCAGAAGTCATAGCTGTGTATTTTGTAAAGCAGCGTTGGCTTTAGCGAGTCTATGAGAAAATCTACCGCGATTTTTGCTACCTGGCCCATGCCCGGCAGTCCTTCTATCAGGATTGGATTGCGCAGCCTTGGCAGCTTATCAAACTTTTTTTGAATTATAAATTTTGTCATGTGTCATTACTCTCTTTTTATTTCAAACGCACCTTCGTTTTTGTTCAATGTTTTTTCCATCTGCTCAGTTATGGCTTTAAAAGCTTCTTCTGCCAGCTTGAAGTCGCCGGCAACGAGCTTGAACTTATATCTTGGCGCGCCGAGATATTTAATATCGACTTCTGTTTTTTTTGCTTTAGCCATTTCACGGGCTTCTGCTACTACTTTTTTTATTATTTCTCCTCCATCTGACGCACTCGATTGCATGGCAATATCTGCGTTTATTTCTGCTTTTGGCAGAATAATTCTTTTTTGTATAAATTCTGCGAAATCGTGGGATTGCTGTTTGTCTGCCCCGAGTTCAATTAGCTTTGCCTCGCCGTGTTTTGCAACTTCCTGCAGAAATGGGTAAAGCAGTTTGTGTTTTATGATTATTTTGTTACCGATTTTTTCGTAAATTGCCTTTGGCGCCATGCCGGCCTGCTTCGCAAAAACCTCGAGCATATCATTTGCCTTTTTTTCGTTGTTCCATTCCTGCATCTTGTTTCTTTGCTGGCCCGGGCCGACCCTGCGCGAAGAAAGGTTCACAAAGTTTTTCTGTGTGTCAACATTCATAACTTGGCAAACGAGCTTGCTTCCTGCTTTAAGATACGTTTTCATGCCACGCACCCATTTGCGTGTTATTTCAGAAACATGTATCATTCCCTCTATTTTCTCATATTCGTCAAGTGTTACAAAAACCGAGCTGGGTGTAGCTTCTTTGATCGTGCAAATTGTCAAGTCATTTTTTTCTGGCAGGCCTGATTTTTTATACATAAACAGCGCTGGACAGTCAGCTTTAAAACACTTTGCTTAAGAAAGAATTTCGAGCACGCTGGCCTTAACATTTGCCTTTCCGCCGGCCGGCTCGGCAAGCACTTCCTTGCAAACCAGGCAGAAGACTTTTGTTGAGGCGTTTGAGAATATTATTTGCTCATTCTTGCACTTTTCACATCTTACTTTTACAAATCTCGATCTTGTCTGCGCCATTTATACAAACTCCCAGCCGTAACCCAGCTGGCGTGTTAGTTGCATCAGCAAAGCTGATGCAACAGCCGCATTACGAAACACTGTTTTCCAAACCATTTTATACAAACTCCATTTTTTTCATTCTTATCGGGTTTCTAAGAAAATGATTTTTTTTGCATATTTTGCACTCAAATTTCAGGGCTGCTTTTTTTGTTGTCTTGACTGGCGTAACTGTCCTTCTTGAAGTTCCGCGGTAGCCTGCGAATGTGTAGGCAACCCTTCGGACTCCGGCCTTTAGCGCTGTTTTCTTTGTTGCCGGCCTGGCTTTTGTTCTAAAAAGTGATATGGTTTGCTCTGTATGCTTCTTGCAGTACGGGCAGTACCTTTTTGTTAGCTTTGGTCTTTTCATTTTAGAATTAGGCGTTTATGCGGGTTTTAAAATGTTTGCTTTTCGGTTTCTGGCGCTGCGATCGGCTCAGCATGGTTTTCAACTTTGGCTACAACTTCTGTTTGTTCAAGTTGTGGCGTGGCAAGCAGTGCCACCTCAACAGCCTTCCCCTGCTTTACTAGCAAAACTGCAATATCTTCAGGCACAGCCGCGGATTGCTCTGCGGCGAACGGCCCATATGTTTTAAGGTCTGGCCCAACGAGTTCGGGCACATTATCAAGAAATTTTATTATTTTAAGAAGGAGCTGTGGCTCTGTGGCGATGGACACAGATGCGGCTTGCGATTCTGTAGCAGGCATGGCTTCAGCGGATTTTTTTGTAAACTGGGTATAAAACTCCTTTTCAAATGTTTCGAGGCCGGCCAGTACTGTGTTGTAAAATTTTTCCTCTGCGGATTGCATATTTGTCGTATCCTTGAGCTTAAAGTTTGTCCTTGCTGCGAACTGGGCGCGGTTTATTATTTTTTTCTCGCGCCGCTCGTGGAAATCCTTTAGGGCGCGGCGTGCATTTTCTATTTCAAATTTAAGTTTTTCTTTTTTTGCCTTGTCGTAAAATTCAGATGTTTTAACTTGCTTTGCCAGCATTAACTTTTTTGTTTCGAAATACTCACGGACTTTTTTTATATCTTCGGGCTTGATTTGCTGTAAATCTGTAGAATATTTTTCTATTCTAGCCAGTTCAGCTATTTCGTCAAAAGTAAATTCAGTCATTTTACAAGCCCTCCAAGCTTTTCTGGCAGTGCATGTTTAAAAAGAATTTTGGTTGGCTAGAAAACAGTTATTTGGCGCCTGGCTTGCCAAGTTTGAACCGCGGGTAGCTTATCGGATTTTTAATTCTGTCGCATATTGTGTCCGGCTTGCATATTCCTAGCTCTATGAAGTACTGCCTGCAGTTTGGCGGCGGCACTTTTAGGGATTGGCGGGAATGCCAGGCCAGCTGTGCTTTGATATATCCAGTCTTTAAGGGAGGAGAATTTTTTTTATTCCATTCCCAAATCCGCGCCTCAAGCTCTTCCCAAGGCCATTTTGCAGATTTCATGAAATTTAGCAGTGCGAAGAGCGAGCGTTTTCTGCCATCCTCCAAGCCAGCCAGCGCGAGTTTCATGCAGGGCGGGAAAGCCTCTTCAGGCACTTTGTCCGAAAACTCGAACTTCTGGCCAGAATATTTTTTTTCTGCTACGTCGTCAGTCCTTTTCTGCCAATCGATGGCCTGCACAATTAGCTGCTCTGCTTCATTTGTGATTACTTTTTCTGTGTTAAGAAAAATTTCTTTTACTTCAACAGATTCAGGCTTCGCCCAGTCTTTTGAAAACTCCCCAATTTGTTTTGGCTCTATCGGCAGAGAAACAAGGCCAGACTTCATGTGCAGCGAGTATGGCGCCCGGAATAAGTGCCTTGATGACATAAGGCCAACATCGATCTGTGAAAAAATATTTGGATGAAATGATTGCAGTTTTTCATCGAAAATCTTTTCTTTTGTTGTGCCAAAAATTTCAGTGAGCTTTTTTAAGTCATGGCTGGCCAGATCTAAAATCTCGCGCTCCAGATTTGGCTTAATAAATTCCAAAATATACTGGGCACAAAGCTGCGGAATATCAGGATAATATTTTGCGATATCAGTTTTGTTTATAATTTTTGGCATTGCCTCAAATGGTACGAGGATGTGCCAGCCTTTGTTGCCGGAAAACTTAATTGAAATATTTTTTATTTCGTGGTATTGCAGTGCCTTTATTACGAGCTTTGCAACCTGCGTGGAAATATCAAAGCCCCACGGGCAGTCAATATCAAATACCAAGTCCCAGCCAATCCGCAAATTATCAAAATCCTGTTTTGTTGATTCTGTTGTCAGCCTAAGCGGATCACTCCATCTTTCCTCAGATATGTGAAATGATGTGGCGCCGCGCCTAACGTGCCCGATTATGTCAGAAGGAAACTGTAAAATTTCCGGCCGGTTACTGTAGCCTTCTTCAATTCCGAAACGGGCGACTGCCTCTCTGTTTGCTGAAATCCGTACTATTTCTGGGGCGACTTTCTTATAATAGCCGATAATATCTGACAGGCGCATGTAATTAATCGCATAATAAGTATTAAATAACTTTGTTCAGTGCAGTAATTTCTTCAGCTCCGAAAACTTGTGCGTGTTTATGACGTCCCTCGCTTCGAGCCAGCCCCGCCTTGCGTTGTGGACACCAAAATGCATTAGTTTTAACTGCTCATCTGAGTGCGCATCTGAGTTTATAGCGAACTTCAGGCTATACTGTTTTGCCAGCAAAATGTGTTCATCTTTCAAGTCAAGACGATGTGGATGCGCATCTATTTCCATTATTTTATTGTTTTGAGCGGCAACGTCGAATATTTTTTTCAAATCTATTTCATATGGGTTTCGCTTATTGATGAGCCGGCCTGTCGGGTGCCCAAGAATATCCAGATATTTATTCTGGAGTGCGGCCGTAATTCTTGCAGTCATTTTTTCTTTTTGGCTTTTGAAACCGGAGTGCACTGAGCCGATAACAACGTCTAGTTTTTTCAGAACATCGTCAGGAAAATCTAGCTCTCCGCTTCCAAGAATATCGACCTCAGAGCCAGTTAAAATTTTTATTTTGAATTTGCTTTGCAATTTTTTTATTTCTGAAATTTGTTTATTCACTTGTTCGATATCCAAACCGCGGGCTATTGCAGTTGTTTTTGAGTGGTCTGAAACGCATATATATTCGTAGCCTAAATTTTGTGCGGCTTGCGCCATTTGCTCAATTGTGTTTATGCCATCACTTTGTTTTGTATGCGTATGAAGATCGCCGCGAATGTCATTTAATTTAATTAGTTTTGGCAGCTTGCCCGCCATCGCGGCGGCTATCTCGCCGCGGTTTTCACGGAGTTCCGGATTAATATATCTTAATCCGAGTTTTCTGTAAAGCTCGTCCTCTGTCCTGCCAGCTACATACTGATTTGTCTTTCTGTCAAATAAGCCATATTCAGAAAGTTTGTAGCCTTTTTCAATTGCGATTCTACGCAGCGCAACATTATGATCTACATTTCCAGTAAAATAATTCAGCGCCGCACCAAATGATTTTTTTTCAAGGACTCGAATATCTGCCTGCAGGCCATCTTTTAGTATTACTGTTGATTTTGTTTTTCCTTTCGCCAAAACTCTTTTTACAGACGGCA
>JACQKZ010000014.1 GCA_016204275.1 Nanobdellati archaeon
ACAGATACAGATGGCGGCAAGAGTATAAATTTCGGCACGTGTACTGGCACGAATGGCACATTAACAGACGGCTGTACATTCTGGGTCGGCAACAATCAACAATATATTGTAGAACAGTACTGCTTAGCGGATGGCCAGTGCGGTTCTGACTATCGCGCATTCGATTGTTTCGCGATAGGCAAGGTCTGCCAGAACGGAGCTTGCGTTTAGCTGAAAGGCTTAAAAGATTTTCTGTTTAGTATTTTTTTATGAAAGTCAGTCCATTCGAGGAAGTTAAAGTGCTCGATCAGGTCAAGCCTGGCATATACAAGACAAAAAAACTGGCGGATGGAGTATCGCTGAAATCGAAGGAAGTAATAAAACAGGCCAGCAGTGTCATTCTTGCTGCGCGGGCGTGCGATGGAATGTTTTACCGCATCAATTCAGATATAGCAGAAACATTGTCTAAAAATGCGGATTTGCTAAAAAAAGGCTACATAAATGCAGTCCTCGAAGAGGCGCTTCCTCTTAACGGAGTCCATGGTTCGCGTTTTGTAATATTTCACCCAAAAAACACAGATCAGGCATTCCTCCTTGGCGATGTCCAAACCGCGCTGAAAAAGCTAACAAAAGTGTCATTATAGAAAGTTTTTTAAACCCAATGTCCCCAAGCCAGCCATGCAATCGAAACATATTGTTGAAAAAGTGAATGGGCAGGTATTTTTGCGGATGCAGCCATTGGAGGAGCAACCGCAGAATCACGTAGTTGCAATAATCCAGAATGTATCAAAACAAGTGTTAGTGAGCTACTTGGCAGTTTATGATTACTCTGGCCAGCTCCCGCACGGAACTACCGTAGGCCTGCAAGATGGGCTTTGCGGCGCGATTTATGAGGAAGATGGCAGTAAAAAAATTATAGTGCAAAAAGATGTGGCACATGGGCGCGTGTTAGAAGGCGCAGTTGCAGATTCTCTGGAAAAATTTTCAAAATCTGTTGAGAAAGAAATGTGGTATGTATTCAGCAGGCACGCAACGCCAAGCGCAGCATTAGATGATATATTTTCAAACTAACTCAGTCAGACTTTTTTATTTCGTGGTGTGCCTTAACTAATCTCTTGTGTGCATGCACAAGCCTTGCAGCAAGAACTCGGATGGCCCTTTGGCTAACCCTTAGAAACCTGCCGGCCAGCCGTTCTTCCTTAACAAGAGCTTCTATTTCTTTTCCTTCTTTTATGAATACCGATTCGTGCAGCGTTTTTTGGACAAGCTCAGAGCCCTGGCCGAAATCCCTGAAGAATGCAAACGCCCGAAAGATAAGGTAAAAAGGAAAAACAGCCAGAATTTCAAGCCAGTAAAGTTTCACAAACTTTTTAACATCATGAATCCTGCGCCATTTCATAATCAAATCCAAAATAAAAATTAAAACAATTATGGCATCTGTGATTGTAACCCACGGTTCGTATTTGTCAAAATCAAAAAATACTTCCCCGATTATTAAAACAGCGAGCGCGATGACTGCCGGAAATACTAGGGCATCAATAAGCTGTTCAAGCCTTGAGATTCTAGTGGCCATAGCTTAAATTTAATTCGCACGTATATAAAACTTTATAACTATAATAAAACACTCAAAGTTATGGGTATTAACCTCAAAGACCTAGTAATTAAACATCCTATTCAGCTTGAAGACCTGAAGGGAAAGAAGCTGGCGGTTGATGCGTTTAATATAATTTTTCAGTTTCTCTCGAGCATCCGGCAGGCCGATGGAACTCCGCTGAAGGATTCTAAGGGAAATGTTACCTCTCACCTTTCGGGTTTGTTTTACAGAACGGCAAATTTTCTCGAGGCAGGAATAATGCCGTGCTTTGTGTTTGACGGGAAAGCGCCGGAGGAGAAGCAGGCCACACAGGAGGCCCGCGAAGCCGTTCGAGAGGGGGCGCGGGAAAAATATGCGGCTGCGCTGGAGAAGGGCGAGCTGGCAGAGGCAAAAAAATATGCGCAGCAGACTTCCAGACTGACTGGCGAGATGATTAACGAGGCAAAAGAACTCCTTGATGCGATGGGTGTGCCGTGGGTGCAGGCCTTGGCAGAGGGGGAGGCGCAGTGTTCCTACATGGCAAAAAAGGGGCACGTATGGGCGGCCGCGTCGCAGGATTATGATGCGCTGCTTTATGCAACCCCGCGCCTGATTCGGAATTTGTCAATTTCCGGAAAGAAAAAAATTGCAAACACATTGAAATACGAGAAGACACAGATTGAAATGATTGACTTGGCAGAGTGCCTTAACTATCTGGCCATGGACATTGATTCGCTGATTAAGGCCGCCCTGTTAATTGGAACAGATTACAACCCTGGCGGCGTGCAGGGGATCGGCCCGAAGACTGCGCTTAAAGTTGTGCGAGAGAAAAAGTTTGATGAGTACGCCGAGAAGATACCAAACTGGAAAAAATTATTTGACCTTTTCAAGAATCCACTAGTCACAACAGATTACAAGCTGGATTGGAAGCAGCCTGACGAGAAAAAACTGAAAGAGATTCTGGTTGACAGGCATGACTTCAAGGAAGACAGGCTGGCTAGCACTGTAAAACGAATTACTGGCATTGACAGAGGGCAGAAGGGACTGGGCGAGTTCTGAGTATGAAACCAAAAATATTTATTTCATATAGATTTAGTGGCGAAAACAAAGAAAAATTAAAAAATACAATGCGGCAAATTCATAATGCTATAGAGAAATCTGGTTGCAGTTGCTATTCAACAATTTTTGATAGTGATCAATTTGCCAACGAAAACTGGAGCGGCAAGAAAATTATGCAAAAATCATTTGGAGAAATTGATAGCTCAGACGTAGTTTTATTTTTAGTACAAAATAAAAAAATAAGTCCTGGCATGTTAGTAGAATTAGGCTATGTACTTGCCAAAGGCAAAAAATTGTTATTGGCAATTAATAAAAAAGTAACTGATAGTATATTTAGAAGACAAATTGCGGAAATAATTGAATTTAAAAGTTTGACCGATCTCAAAGGCAAGCTCTCAGAATTAAAGTGCGATTATACTAAACTCCCATAATCTTTATTCTGCATCAGCACCCCATCAACATCTTTTTCGGTAACCCTTGCCAGCCTCTTCTTGTAAGTTTTCAAAAACCTTTCCAGCTCTTTGTATAACTTTTCTTTTAATTCTGAGCTGAGGATTTTTCCTTTTCTGTAATTTTTTTCTAACTTGTCTGCCTCAGTTTGGCTCAGGAAGTACGCAGTAAGATATTTTAGCGCGACGTCGTTTTCTGGAATTCCGCCGAGCTTCCTATGCTCTGCCAAGCTTTGCCGGCCACCAGAAAATGCGCGCATCACTTTCTTTTTTACGGATTGCAGGTCTTCGTCCAAGAAAATTGCGGACTCCGGGCGGGACTTTGACATTTTCTCACCATCAATTCCCGGCAGGAGAACGGAGCAAACCTCTGCAGGCTTCGGCAGATTAAACTTCGCTGCAAGGTCGCGAGAGATGCGGATGTATGGATCTTGATCTAGGCCGACTGGAACTAAAACTTCCTTGTATCCAAGAACGAGCGGGAGTAGGATGTGCGCCGCTTGGACAACCGGGTAGAAAAACATTCCCGAATTTGTGTCATCACCATAACCATAGACTGCTTTGATTGTCGAGCCAGTCACTTTTTTTGAAAGTTTTATCGCTAAATTATAGATGTTTGTGTAAATCTGGTCAATGTAGACATGCGTCTTCTTCGGGTCAAATCCCAAGGCAAGCAGTTCTTTTACCAGATGCCTCGCATTCTGCAATGCTTCTTTCTGTGTCTCAACCTTGCCGACAACGTAAGATTCATCATCGGATATTGGGATGAACGAGTGCACGCCATATTTTTTCTGGAAGAACAAGTGCACGTCTAAAAATGATTTATGACCTAAATGAATTTTAGAGCTTGGGTTGAAGCCCGATATTATCGCGACTCGCTCGCCCTTTTTTAATTTTGATAAAAACAAATCCAAATCGCGGTGCGAGAACAGCAGTCCAGATTGGAAACCCCGGAAGGCAGGCAGGCCCTTCAGCTCAGCAGTGTAGCTAAGCCCGAAGTCTTTCATTAACTGCTTTTGGTCTGCATCTGGTTGAAGTTTCATATCTTATCACTCTTGTTATTGTTTATTAATGTTTGCCTTACGCGCTCAACTTCTTGCATAAATTCCCTTACGCGGGTTTCAGATATTCTATAATCATATGGCTTAACATTTCTTTCTCCCGCGACTTTCTCACCTTCTTTCAGGCTTGTGCTGACTATTGCGCCGTCCGCGTATTTGAAAAGTTCTAAAACGTTTTCTTTATCAACGCCGCTGCCCAGCAAGATTGGAAAATCTCCTGCGGCACTTCTGGCTTCTCTCAGTTTCTCCATGTTCGGCGCATCTCCAGTCCACCTTCCCGTCAGGATGATAGCATCCGCCCCCGACTCAATGGCCTGCTTTGTGGAAAGCGCCATGGTTTTAGTTTTATCCAGCATTTCGGCATGTTTGACTTGTACATCTGCGAAAATTGCAACGCCCTCCGCGCCAATGCTTCTGCGATACTCAATAACATCTTTTGCGTTGCCACAAATATCACCAAAGTCTGTTTTAACATCGTCCACAAAAACAGGCACACGTATGAATTTTGCGCCAATCACCTTTGCAATTGCCAGAGCAGCACGATAATCATTAAATAAAACACTTACGCCGATTGGTAAATTAGTTTTTTTCCTGATTTCTGCGCCGAAATACGCCATCATCGCAATTGTTTCCGGGCCGACGTTTATCTTGTGCGGGAAGTCGTAGTTGTTTTCTATTATTATTCCATCTACACCAATGCCTGCGTGACGCAGTTCATATTCATCTGCACTAATGCCACCATATGTTAAAACTAAGTGGCGCTCTTCATCAGTCAATTTTCCCATATTTTTGGCTAGAAATGCTTCTAAATCAAAATTAGCCTTTTCTAATATTGCGTCTTTGCTAGTGAAGCCAGCATATCCTAACATTGGCGAGAAATGCAGTGCACCGATTATCGGTTTTTTGATTCCAAATATTTTTTCAAGTGTTTTCATTTTTTACTCCTAACCGTTCTTCTAACGCACGAATACTATGGATACTGTTAATTGATATTTCTGCCCGCTCGAAATTATATTTCTGAGCGTGAGCTACATCGCTGCCCAACAGAACAACTTCGCGCAAGTCAAATGTTACTCCGCGCTCCAGCACTAATTTTCCATTTTTTATTTCTTTTGCAGTGCCATGATAACCGACGTGCATAACTTGCACAAAATATTCATCGCCATAAACCACACGTACGCCATTAATTTCCATTTTTCACTTCCTCTTTAATAAAAGATCCTAATTTTGTAAAATACAGTGGCAGGCCATTCTCAAACTCAACCAGCCCAATAGAACGCAAATGTTTCAGAATGTGTTTGACTGTAGATTGTGGATAATTCTTAGAAAGCTCACGCACAATTGCCGAAAAAGTTTTGTTTTGATAATTAGAAACACAACTAAATATTTCAAGCTGTCTTTTGGTGAGCACTCTTTCTACAAATGTTTTCAGTCCTGTGCCACCGATATGACGAACCTCTTAATTGAAGTTCGCCTTTTGTTTGTTTCATAAATTAACCTGTTTGTTACTGTATATAAAGCTTCTGGATAACATTTTTGCCCTTGAAAATGTTTTAAACCTTGACCTTTCTAAAATATGTGTGGGGTCGTAGTTCAATCCGGTAGAATGGCCGCCTCCAGGTACAGCCCCTTTCTTTTTGAAAAAGAAAGGTGCTCTACGAAACCGCCAAAGAAAACGGTGGGTTCCATGAACCCACAAAGCGCGTTTCGCAGGAGATAGCGGCTGATCTTGGTTCAAAGCGGACTCTGTACGCTTTCGTATGAAATCGCTGATTTCAGACGTTCCGCTAAAACTGCGGTTTTAGCGTTATCAGCGAACAGGTTCGATGCAAATCCTGGCGACCCCACTCATAAATTAAATATAGCATGCAACGCATTTTGGCGCTACCCCATATTAAAATTCTATATTTTTAGATATTTTTGTACAAGCTTATATACAGCATAAAAAATAAAGTATCCGGCAATCACATCCACAGTGTAATGTATTTTTATCAGCAAAATGTCAACCGCAATCAAGGCAGAAAACAGGAAAAGCAAATATCTAAGATTTTTATTAGTTGTGATAAGTGCAGCAGCAAACGGCAGCGCCGCATGTGCTGACGGAAATAAGTCGTTGTCAAACTCGAAGCCGTCAACCAGTCTCGGTGGCCGGCCAGCGGGGGCTTCAAGCAAAGTAACAGAAAACATCAAAACCCGCAGCAAAAGCGCAAAGCCAAACACGTAATGATATTGTGCGAACTTTGCTGGCTCTTTAAACAAAAACCAGAAAAACAAGAACAAAAGTATCAAAACAAAACCATACAAATAAAAGCCGATTGTCAGAGGGTTGTGCACAGTCGGCAATAGGTCTAACACAAAATCTTTCGAAGGCTCAGCAGGAAATTTCTGTAAATATCTGCCAGCCAAAATCCAAAGAGCGATTGAAATAAGTGTGAGCGACAGCGAAGCAATAAATGCATTTCTATATTTAGCGTTTTTTATTAATTCAAAAAGTTTTATCATTTTATTTTTACATCAAACACATATCGCCATGTTTTTGGCGCATACGAGCCAGCCTTCAGCACGCGCAGTATCTTGGCATGCCTACCTTCTTTTTCAGCAATTTTTTTAATCTTTTCCTCAGCATCGTTCAGCTTATCCTCGCGCACAAAGGCATAAAAGTGTATAGTGCTATTTTTGTTTGCGTATTTAATTGCTAATTCTAAAAAATCCCAGCTTTTTTCCGGGAATGGCATTATTATCCGGTCAAATTTTTGGCCAAGTTTTGGCAGAACTTCGTTAACGTCGCCCAAAACAGGATTTATGGCAAACCCGAGCCTGTTCAGCCGTATATTTTCTTCCATAAATTTAAACGCGTCGGGATTTATTTCGATTGCGGTTATCTGAGTGTTCTGATTTTTGCTGGCAATTACAAGCGCAAATGGCCCAATGCCCGCAAACATAACTAGGATCTGTTCGCCATTTTTGACAAGGCCAGCCACGCGTTCGCGTTCGCGTGAACTCCTTGGCGAAAAATATGCCTTTCCAAGGTCAGTATGCATCATAAGCCCGCCTTCCTTGTGCATTGTTTCCAGCCTTCGTTCTCCGGTAAGTATCTCATATTTTCGCAACCGGTATTCTTCATCAGCAGAGCCAACCTTGCCCATTTTTCTTGCTACGACGCCGATGTATGGGAACGCGCGCTTGAACGCCCATGCTATGCTGACTGCCAGCCTGTCAAGCCTTGGCGGAATCTCTAGGATTGCAATGTCGCCGATAACATCATAGCTGCGCACAAGCTCGCCAATCTGTTCTTCCGTAAGTATGTTTTTGAGAAGGTGTTTTAAATCAGTCTGGTGCGGCGGAATTTTCTGCAGATTTTTTTCCTCAAACTTCGAGCCAGGAAATTTTTTCAAAAGAATGTGTTTGTCAAACCGGCCGGCAATCGGCAGAATCAAATACATCTTCTCCGTTTTTCCAATTAGCCGCTCGGTGTCAAGCCAGCCCTTCTCCCGCAGGAATTGCTTGGCATCTTCACCGTGTATTTTTTTGACTTTAAGACAAACGACCATAAAATTCTTACTAAACGCCGATTTAAAACTTTAAGCCTGAAGGGCAGGCAACGCCATCTCTGCCCTTGCAAGCTCAGGCAGCAATTGCTCAGCCATACTAATCGATTTATCGAGTTTTTGTAAAATAGATATTTTTGTCTTACTGTTGGGCAGCCTTAGCAAAGCAGCCCTCAGCCTGCCGTCCTCGCTTTTGCCAACAGAAACAATTGATCTTAGTATATTTGAAATTGCAAGAAATGCATTTCTTTTGATGTTTATGTTAATATTCTTTTTTTCGGATTGGTATGTGTTCATCGCCCGTTCAACAGATAAAAATAAATTTTGCGATGTTTGTATGTCTGCAAGGCTGAGCACGCGCTTAATATCAGTATCTTTTGATTCTGTTTTAAGAACGTTTTTAAGCGCGTTGGTTAATTGTTTGAGCGCGGTGCCAAGTTCATAGTCTACTTTGTCAATCGCGCGCGCAGTTTGCTCTTCCCATGCAAGCCTGGCCTTTTCAGCTTCCAATCGCTGAAGCTCAGCCCGCTCTTTTGTAATATCTTGTTCTTCAGCGGCTAAAAATTGTCCCAGGGCAGCGGCCTCCTGTTGCTCAGAAAATCCGCGCCTGCGTTCCTGTGCTACCACACGCTGTTCAACAACAGCCATTTGTTTTGCCATTCCTTTTTGTATCTGTTGCATAACCTGCTGCCTTGTTTTTGCAGTAATTTTTATAGACATCTGGCCCTGTTTTTGCTGCTGGGCCAGCCGATTGATAAACTGAAGTTCTCTCTGTTTTCTTTGCTCTTCCATTTGTATGCGTTGCAGCTTTTGCCGCAGCAGTTGTACCCGCGCGTTTTGGCCAATTTTTTCTGCTGTTGTTATTTCGCTGTTTATATCTTTTATTTTTTTCTGCGCGTCTTTCAGTTCCGCGCTCTTTTGTTTTTTAATCGCAGCCAATGCCTTCGCGGCACGATTGGAAAGTCGGGCTTCTCCCTTGCCAGCCGTAGCAGCTCTTTTTTCAGCAGCCATTGCCGGCCCAGCAGCGCCGGCAGCTTCCGCCCTGCTTGCCTGCGCATCGGAGGCGGCTTCCACTTGCGCGTCTCTTGCGGCGCTGCCTTCTTCTGACAATGCTTCCTCATCTTCATAAATTTCTTTTTTTTCAGTTTCTAAACCAAATCTTGCCAGCCTCTCCTCTCTGTTTTCAGCCCTTGCCTCGCTGCTAACCGCGCCGGCCAGCCCGCGCATACCTCTTGTCAGCGCCCATGTCAGCGCAATAACCACACCAAAAATTCCAAAGCCGCCAAGAGCCCATACCGCACCACCTCCAAAAATATCGACAGGGAAAGCCATGTCTTATTAACCTGGCTCATATTTAAAAACCTTATATCTGGATTTTGCATATGCTATACCTAATAGGGCTTGGGCTTGATTGGAAGGACACTAGTTTGAAAGCCCTTGAGGCCCTGCACAAGTGCGATGATGTCTATCTTGAGAGTTATACATCTCTTTCGAACTATACAATTCTACAATTAGAAAAACTAATCGGAAAAAAAATAAAAGTCCTTGACAGAAAAAAAACTGAGGAGGAAATGCCATATCTAAAATTTGCACACTTAAAGGATACAGCAGTTTTAATCCACGGCGATCCTCTGAGTGCGACAACGCACTTCGAAATTCTTGCAGAAGCGCAAAAGGAAAAAATAGAAACAACCGTTATTCATGCGCCTTCAGTGTTTACCGCGATTGCAGAGACAGGGCTGAGCTTGTATCGCTTTGGAAAAGTTGCTTCAATCCCAATTCCGGAGAAAAATTTCCAGCCCGAAAGTTTTTTTGATATTTTAAAAGAAAATTTATCTATTGGCGCGCACACCTTGTTTCTATTAGACCTGCGGCCAGATGAAAATAGGTTTTTACAAATCAAAGATGCAATTAAAGTTTTAACGGAAATTAACGTAAGAAGAAAAGAGAAATTATTTTCTGAAAATACTTTTATTGTTGCCTGCGCGCGGTTAGGCACTGCAACTAGTTTAATAAAATCCGGCACTGCGGCAGAGATTGCTAAAATAAATTTCGGCGAGCCGCCTTATTGTTTAATTGTGCCAGCCAAACTAAATCATAAAGAAGAAGAATATTTAAAGACAATGAGTGATACGTAAACATGGACAAACGATTAGTTGCTTCGCTGATTATCGGGCTAGCCATTCTCGCGTTTATCTTCGCAGGCCAGCAGAAACAAACAAGCTGGACTGAACAACAAATCCCGCCAGAAATTCAAAACACGAGCCAGCAGGTCAAAACTGGCATCCACGGCACAGTCACGCTAACTTCTGGGGATTGCATGCCAGGGGAACCAAGCAGAACGCATCCATGCACCCAAACAAAAATCTCAAGGACAGTCTACATCCGCGAGCCAGCCACAATAGCTAACATGGATGGAACTTATTTGAAAACAAAAACTAATTTGGTGGCTCAAATGACTTCTGATTCTAATGGATATTACGACGTTACTCTACCGGCCGGCACGTACAGCGTTTTCGTGGAAGATGGTAGTAAGGAGTACTGTAACTTCGGCGGCGGCTTAGGGGAAGAATGCCAAGTTACTGTAACAGATGGTGGGATGGCGGAGTTTAACATAGATATAAACAAAGCAGTTTATTAAAATTTAGCCAACCAAATTCTAAACCCAAGAAATAGCCTTTTGAAGTGAGTTAACTTTATATGTCCTGCCAGCCAGCTAAAATGTGAAAATGGCCAGCGTGGATTCTGAGATTGCAACAGAAATTACCGAGCTAAAGGAAATTGTCGCGGCGCATAATGAAATAATAAAAGCCGGCCAGAAAATAAAAAACGCAGCCACACTGTTTAGGCGCAAGCCGCTGGATTGGGCAAACATACGCCAGATTTTATTCGGCGGGAGCGGCGCGGAAGCAGATTTAATGGAAGCCCAGTGGCAGCTGCGCCTCGCAGTTAATGAGGACCAGCGGTTTATTAGGCTGGCAAATGAGTTCGAGCGGTTTGTAATAGCAGATGGGCGCAGCAGGCTTTCGCGAATAGAAAATTCATGGGTAAATTCAGCCAGGCTGGCAGCAGCAAAGCTGAAAGCGGTTGCAGAATATATTGGCACAACAAAAACAAACCTGTTGCACATAGACAGGGAAATTAGCGAGTTTCTGAGGGACTATGCGGCGTTGCCGCATACATTCAACGCTACAGAGCGCCTCGCAAACAAGTTGATTGAAACTACTAACGTGTTCCCACAGACTACTGATTTGTTAAATAAAATAATAACTGACATAGAAAGAATGCTTAAAGTGCAAAAACAGCTCAGATAAATCCAACTTGCTATTTAAGCGGGTTAGAGGGCTTGTAAAACGCACTGAAATGTGGGGTTTCAGTGAAAATGCTTTGCATTTTCGTGGTGATGGAAAATCCCTCCGGAATTTTTCATAAACACATGCGTTCCAATAAACTTTTAAATCTCTGCACTAATATAATCCTATGGCTGCCGAAGAGATATTTAACAAAATAATTTCGAGACAGCTCAAGCTGGCTGGCGAGATAGATAAAATCGCGACGTCTGCCAACCTTTTGCGCAGCGACCTTACGCACGTGGCAAGCTTGGGCGAGCGTGTAAGGGCGAGAAAAAAGGAAAATGATGAATTGCGGGAAGCCTACAGAAAAATGGCCCGCGAAAAAGGCGTAACAGCTGTTGCGCTTAATGCCCAGATGACAAGAGTCATGCAGGCCGCAGCGTACGAAGGCAGCGCGCACAAGGATGCACACAGCATGCTCAAGCGCTTCGAAGAGCATTTTAAGGAAATTGAGGAAGGCATGCATCAGATACGTAAACTGCTCAGATAGTATTGTAGTTTAGACAGTATACTGGCAGTATACTGCTGGTATACTATGTTGTAATCGGCCTTGTAATTGCTTCTTTTATTTTGCGCGGCACGTTTGCAAGCCAGTCCGTAAAATTATCCAGCCTGCGCTTGTTAGTAGCGGCTGCAACTATAGAATATGTGTCCCACTCCAGAATACTTTTTGGCACATCGGTCGCTTTGTACCTGACGATTATTTTATTTTCACTCCCAACGTATGCCATTGAAATTGTTCTGCCATAGGTTTCGGGCGCGGCTGGCTTCACGACTGCGGGCATTGCTGGGCTGGCCGTAACTGGTGGTACTGGCGCCGCAACACCAAGCCTTGGAATTTTGCTTGCAACTAATTTTAAAGAATATGCAGCTTTTGGCGCAATAACATCTGTCACATATTTAGCAGCGTACGCTAGCCAAGGCAGGCCAAGTTTGTTTTGGCGCGCGAGTGCGGCATAGTATTTTAATTTTTCTTTTGGCTCAGGGCTTTCAATTTCAAATTTCATTCTGCCCAAGTAATCTGTTTTCTTTTTTATCTGCGAGCCAAGATAAGTTCCTGCAGCCAGGCCAGCTAAACCGCCAGCAGGCCCGCCAAACCAGAAGCCAGCAATCAGGCCGGTTAAGCCACTGGCGGATGTTGCGCGCCAGCTTACCGGCGAAAATCCGCGCTTGATGCTTTTTATTAAATCTGATGGCGTGGTTCTGCAATACTCATAAAGGGAGAACTCGAATTTTATGTTCGCGTTGTAAGCGCCGCTTGAGGTTTGCTCGACAAGCCTGTCAGCTCTTCGCGGGACAGAGTCCACTATGTTTTCAATGCCCCAAGCCAGCTTGCCTAGTCCGATCATACGATACAACTGCATAGTAGTTATAAAAAGCTTTTGCTTGTCTTTTCGCGTATTCTACGAGGAATAGTTTTAAATAATAGCAGAATAAATTAATTAGATGGCCATGGTGTTAACAGGCATTAAACGTTCTATTGTAGCGTTAGCTGCTTCGCTGACTTTGTTCGCGCCAGCTCTTGCGGCTAAGCCTACCGCGGCGGTGCAGGACGCGCTTGGCACAGCGTTTACTTATCTATGTCCGAACAGCGATGCACTGCAATGCCCGACTCTTGATTTCATAACCGCGTTCGGAATTGTTTTTGGCGTAATACTTCTTGGCTTGTACTTGGTGCCGCAGTTCAAGGACGCAGAAGGGCCGGCAAAGGCCGCGCTTACATTGATCGCGGTTTTCATGGGATTAGGAACTGCGATTTATGTCTGGTTCCAGAAGATTCCATTTACTGGTTTTATCGCGCCGATGGGCCTGTTCCTGACAGCAATTGTCCTTGCGCTTATCGCCGCAAATGTTTTATTGGCAATGCGCACCGGCGAAATGTCCAGTGCACATTATGTTTTGGTTGGCGGTTTGGTTCTGTTTATCGCAGGCATAGCGTTATATTATTTTGGACAGCCTGACTGGGGCGCCATGCTGGGGTTAATTGGTGTATTCGGGCTAGTAATCGGCGGCGTGATGATTGGCATGACTGGCAGGTCAGAGGGAGCATCTTTGTTTGGTGGGGGTGGCGGTGCAAGAGAAGCGGACGTTGCAAGGGATGTGGCGGGCGCAGGCGGAACGCTTCACGGACTTGACGAAGCAGCAGCGACACCAGACCCTACAGCAAGAAGGGCGGCGGAAACTGAGGAGTGGGAGCGGCTGATAGCAGAGATGGGCGACATAGTTGGTAGGACATAAAATGGCAGAACCAAGCGCGGCACAAGTTAACATGCTAAGAAAGGCAATAGCAAAAAGAATTTTGCAAATCTCAGAAGTCGCGCTTAAAAAAGCAAAAGCAGGTTTGGATACATCAAAAGAAAGAGAACTTGTTAAAAAGTATTACAATGATTTGGCGCGAGCAGAAATAAGTTTCCGCACGATTTACGCAAAATGGTGGCGGGCAGCAGGCGCTGTTAGAGAGGCAGAGTACATAACTGCAAGACAACTGGGCCAAATATATGTTGTAGTAAAAGAGGTACGAAGTAAGCTCATTAAAGCTAAAAAAACTAATCCTGGAAGCGCAAACATACAAAATTATTTAGCAAACTTCACAACTATTGCAAGAGCATTAGTTCAAGCAGAAAAGGCAGTAAATGATATTATCGCTGTTGGAACAGCCAGAGGAACAAAAAAACACGTAGCCGGATTAAAAAAGTACATAAAAGAAGCCCGCAACATCCTATATAATGTATTTGTTAAAAATCGCAATCCTTCGTCAGTTTTTTTTAAGATAGTTGGTAATTCAACTATGCGAAATATAGATGGCGCTATAATACTATGCGATAAAATTTTGAAAGAAGAAAACATGGCAGAGTCAATATTAAGAGGTGCAGGAAAACTTTAGACAAAATATTAAATAAGTGCTGGCATTCCAGTGCGGTGGATGCGATAATCTTATAAATAAGCAAGATATAATAAAGTTAGTATTATGGTCTCTGGTAGACTGTGAGGTAAAAAAATGGATTGGAGAAATAGTTTAAAGACATTAAAAACTGCGGTATGGTCAAAGGGCGGCGCGATAGGAAATCAGTTGCGGACCGCAGGCGCTAATACAAAACTTCGGACGCGCGTGTCAGCACAGCACCTTCGTGCAGCTTTTCTAGAAGAAAGTTATTTGCTGGCAATAGACAAGTCACTTCATAGTGCGATGAATCGCGTCGACCCGGAAATTAGGGCAGAGATGGAAAGTGATAAGCGCATATTAGTCGGCGCGGAAAGTGCCGCAATTACAACTCATAACATACAGCTTCAGATAACTTATTTAGAGTCAGATATTAAAAAAATCCAAAGGCTGATTAAGCTTGAGAAACAATATAATGGACTCAATGCATACGCCCCGAAAATTGTAGCCGAAAAGATGCGGCTAGTAGAGCAGTTGCACGTATTATTTGCAGATACGGATAAAAAAATCGCAAAAATAGATGCACAATTGGAATGGCTGTATAAAGTTACTGCAAAATTGCAGTTGACAAGACAGACTGCAGAAGCAGAGCATGTGCATATATATCAATACATACGGTATGCGCGCCGCACATTAGGGCAATACAAGAGCGTTCTGGCAGGGTTGAATAAACTAGCTTAATTATAACCCTGATTAATTATTTTTTTTAATTCAGTTTTTGTTTTTTCTAACAGCTTTCCAGTCCGTAAAACATAATTAACTTTTGTCCGCAGCAACTTAGGCCCAACATCATTTGAGAATTTTAGTTTTATGTTTACAATGTTGGTTGTCAGTCCGTATTGCTCAATCATGCCATTGAGCAGAGCCGCAGATTCGGAATAAACCGAACCCATACATACTAAATTATCAATGCAATTATCTCTCAAAGCAACTTCGCCCTCTGGCGCGGTTTCAAACACAGCGATTAAATCATCATACATTTTTGCAGCAAGCCGCAGGCCTGCAGCACCGCTCTTTAGAAGATTTACAGTGCGATTTAAATCTAACAAGGTTTTTTCTCCAACAGCCTTGGCAACAAAACCGAGCAGCTCTTTTCTTTCAGCAAGTGCTTCTTCGAGGGACCTAAGCTCAGGATGATTGCTTTTTTCCCGCTGGCCTTCAGATAGGCTAATAACAGTTGTAGCTGCCTGCTCACTTACCCTGCCAGCAATCGCGCAAAGGTCTAACATTTGTACAACATTGCCTAAAACAAAATCAGATTCATCTTCGCCTCCGCTGGCGCAAATATATGTTAGGTAGTGGCTGGATTTTGGAATTTGCCCGCGCCCGATAAATTTCATAATTTTCCCCCCAGCACTTGTTTGAAATAACCCACTAATCCAACTGCCGAAAATGGGTATCGGTGTCCACTAATTTTTTCTAATTCTAATTTTGTTTCGTTAGATATTTCATTGCTACGAATTATAGCATTAATTTTTTCCTGTATGATGTCAGGCCCAAATTTATTTGCAACTTTTGCGTCTATATTTGTATTCGTAAGGACTATATTATTGTGTGCTGCGCCAAGCTGTTCCATAATGCCCGCAGGCACAATGTAAACCATTTCAAGCCGCGCTAGCTTTCTAAAAAAAAGCCGTTGTGAATCTATCGGCAAATCCGCGGTAGACTCTACAAGCTTTGTTAGATCGGAGTACATATCTTTTGCTAAAGTGAGTCCGTAAACACCGCTAAGCACTATCATCCATGCTTTATCCACACTTAATGTTGTGGTATTATCTAATAAATCCGCAAGTGCATCATCGTTTAAATTAGCCGGCAGCCCGAACTCAACTTGCCCGCGGGCATGCAGGTCTTTGTCAGGGGCATAATTTTTTACAATCAGATAAAAAATATTTGTAAGACAAACAGCTCTCTGCCTTACGCGCTTAATTTCTTCATCTGCGTTCGCAACCAAATAAGTTAAATCGTATGCCGGATTAGACATATATTATTTGGCACCAAAAGTTATTTAAGCATTCCTACTGCTCAAGTAAACAAATGCCAATTCCTGTCCAGCAAGACATAATCGGCCACACCTACCGGGATGCCTGGCAGGCCGCAGGGGGCGCCCTGAAACAGAAAACACCAAATGGACTAGAAAGTATTTTGGAAAATCTAGGCATTGATGAACATGCAATAGTTTCCAGCGCGGATGAAGCCTGGTGGGTTTTAGCTGCGGCCAGTACATACGAACCAAACTCGATTCACCTGGCAGAGGCCAGCGATGTTTTCGGCGACGGAAGATTTGTGTTTCCAGTTCCGGTTTATTTGGAAAGAGAGGAAAAGCCAGGCCTGCTGCATCGCCTGAGGGAGAATCATCCCTATCTGTATAAAGGGCTTGTTGTCGCAACAGTCATTGGAACTATGGGCTTGGCAGCCGCTGCAGGTTTCACAATAGTAAAACACGCGGGCGCGCAGAATGAAACCGAATGCGATGCCAGAATATATAACGTAAGAATCACTAAGGATTTCAATGAATCAAGTCATTGGGACGGGCTTCCAGTTATGGTATATTATCAAGAGGAACTAAGCTGCGATTTTTCGGGATGGGATGTATCTATTAAATTTGTTTCAGATAATAATACATCAGAGGCATCTGGTACCGGACTGGCAACTTTCTCAAAAAAAGGAGTGCATAACTGGTCTACCGCAGCCATACTCCTGACGGGCCAGAATCCAAAGCTAATAATTAATAAAACATTCTGGCAGGGCAGCGGCCAGCCAGCCATACATATCAGTTATGTTACAGATATTTTTATTTCCTACTCAGATAAAGTTGTCAAATGGGCAATAAACAACGCGCCAACACTAAGGTTTGACTCGCGCGAAAAATATTTTCCAACAGATCCGTACGGCGACGGGGATGCAGATGTTAAAAATAATCCAGGCAACTGGCCGCAAAAGTTTTCTGGCAGGCCAGTAATTTTCTATTCAATAAAAGACGAAATCTTGTACTTAAGTGATGATGCAAAGGTACATCCCGAAGATTATAAAGATGATTTAGAAAGTAAGGTGTATGTTCAATACTGGGCGCACTATGTCTGGAACGAGTGGCGCGGAACGGATAAGCACAAACTAGACAATGAACTTATGGTAAAAGAAGTTGACAGGCAGACAGGCGAAGTCACAAGAACATCGATGAGCATGCATATCTGGAACAATGTTTATGATGGAAATGTTTCTACCGCGTATGTTGAAAATGGCAGCCATGGCATGTCAAAAGACGGAAAGAGCTTTTTCTTGGAAGATTTTTCAACTGTTGGCATTACACTTACGCCAGATGATTATGAAATCAAACCGCTAGACGTAATGGAAAACTATCGCGATCAGGATTTCCCAGGGGACCGCGGAAAATTCCCGGGGGAACAGGAGCGCCATAATAATCCTGAAAAAACATTTGAAACAATAAGCTGGCCAAAGTCTTTGGCATTCTCAGTCAAAAATAGTCCAAACTTGGAATTAATTTTAAAAAATCCAAATGTTGCGGCTGTCCAGCAGGGCGAGACAGTTTACGCGGTTAATAATATCGGCTCGGAATTTTTAAGTTCAATTGAGTTCAAAACTACTGGCAGGCAAACCGAAACATACAACACAGAAATTAAAATCGAGTATAATAATATGGTTAAAACCGCCAGTGTAACTTTATCAACGAAGCCAGGCCAGCCCCAGTATTTTCAGGCGAATGAAAGTGGATTAGAACTTGATAAAGATGGCGATGGGCTTAAAGAAACGCATGTCCAGTACTCCTCAGGCCAGCCTGTTAGCGCAGGGCTAAAAGAAAAAATCCTCGTTGCAGGCATAGCAGCAGGCGGCGCAATAGCAGGAATTTTGGGTTTTGGAGCGTGGCGCAAAAAGCGGAAAAGTTTATAAACAGCAGTCGATAAGCGAATTAATAAGAGGTATGAAATGGTCATTTCATTTTTAGCACAAGCCGCAGAAGAAACAGCCAAGGCATTCCCGACAACAGTCTCGCAGGTTTCTGGCGTGGCGCCATTGGATAACGTTATTGCGCTTTTGCAGCAGTTTGGATTCTTCCGTGTTGTCCTGCCGTTCTTATTAGTTTTTGCACTATTTTATGGCGTATTATTAAAAACCGGAGTTTTGGGCGAGCATGATAAGCCATGGGTAAAATCAGTAACCGCGATAATAAGTTTGGCGGCAGCCTTTTTTGTAATTGGCTACACGCCGGTTGTTGATGCGCTGGTAGTATTTATACCACAGGCATCTTTCCTGTTAGTTATTGCACTTGTAGTTTTGATGGTGTTTGCGTTTTTCGGTTTTAAGACAGAGAGTGCGTTAGGGGATGCAAAGCCATGGACGTGGGCGCTTATAATTCCAGTAATTTTGATTGTGATTGCAATGGTTGGTTCTGCGGCTGGCAAGAACATACCAGTTCTGTCAGGGCTTACACAGTTTTTAATTGGCCAGGGGGCACCATTTGAGCTAACGCCAGACACGCAGGCACTTTTGCTTGGCCTTGGCTTGATAATTGGCCTGCCATTAGTAATAGTTTATCTTGTTCTCAAGAGTTCTGGCGGCGACGAGTAGTGATACGATTATATCGTTAGTTACGGCGCCAATGTAACCCAAAAATTACCGAGCAGGGCAGGCAAAGATTTATATTCTATCTATTAAATAGATAAACATGGCCGCGTTGATCGATGCAGTAGGAATACTTAGCAAGATGGGTTTTTATCAGACGATCTTCCCGTGGCTTTTAGTTACCGCCATGATGTATGGCCTGCTGACAAAGTATAAGATGTTTGGCGAAAAGTCCGGCACAATTAATATAATAATTTCTTCGATTGTCGGCCTTGTGTTTATATCATTTGTAAAGGCATCACTATTTTTGCAGAATGTCCTGCCATTCGTAACTGCATTCATAATTATGCTGTTCTTCCTGATGATGATATTCCTTTTTGTTGGCGTAAAAGAGGAGACAATAGGAGAGGCGTTCAAGCAGCCCTCGCTCTACTGGCCGCTCGTACTTATTTTCCTTGTTTTTACATTTATAGTTATTCCGCAAATATTTCCTGAGCTGGCAATCGGCGCAAATCCAGAGCTCGCATCACAACTAAATTATACTGCTAACCAGCAGCCCCAAGACATTTTGTTTCAGCAGTCCCTCGGCATAATATTCAGCCCGAAAGTGGTTGGCTTGTCAATAATGATTTTGATTTTTGCAATTGGAACTTATTTTATAACAAGAGAACAAATATAATAATATAATTGCTGAACTTTTATTTTTTGGTACTCTTTTCTTTCTTCTTTTTCTCAACCAATGCCTGCAATTCTTTAATGTTCGCGGTGAACTGTGGCATTACAGTCTGAAAAATTTTCTGCATCGCTTTTAATTCTGTGCTGACATCCGAAATTCCCTTTGAGTACTCATCCATTCGCGCCATGACTGATTTTTCGATGTTGTCCATCTTTGCGCGCAGCTTATCAGATTCATCGACAAGCCAGTTCATTTTTCCCTCAGCATCCTCGCGCCACTTTTGCGCAGACTCAAAATCTTTTTTGAACTTCGACCATTTTTCCGCGATTATTGATTCTGAAATCTGTTGTATGTCCTCAGTTAGAAGTGTGATAACTTCATCCCTATGTTGTTCCTGCATATTTGGAGGTGGCGGCGGCCTTGGCATGCCCGGCGGAATCTGCGGCATACCCTGCTGAGATTCAAAGCCAGCCCCCTGTGCAAAATCGTAACCTTGTAATTCCGCAAGAATTGTATCTGCCGGATAGCCCTCTACTTTTAATCGCGATGCTATTTGATTATTATTCATGCCCTGCCCGCGCAGCTCTGAAATCCTCTGATGGATTGGCGGCATCGCAGGATTTGGTATGAAGATTGGTGTTTGCGGAATTTGCCAGACTGGTGGAACTGGCGGCTCTAAACTATCTTGGGGCGGGCCCATCGGCTCGCCAGAATCACTGGGCTGCTGGCCAAACATAGGCGGCGGCAGTATTGGTGGCAGGCCAGGCGGGGGCGGCGGAATGCCCAGCGGGTATTCATCATCTTTTTTCTTTTTGTTTCCAAAAAGCGCCATTACTCTTTCACCTTCACTTTCAGGTCTGTTAAAATATTTCTTACTACTGTTTCTATCTCGCTTCTGGTTACAAAATTCATCGGCTGCCACATGCTCACATATCTTTCCAAAATTTTTACTTCTTCCCGCGAGGCAAGCTCCTCGAGCCGCTTGGCCAGCCTTTCAGTAATATCTTTCAGCGCGTCAAAATCACCGCGCAATGCCTGAACGCTGCTTTCAGTTTCCTTTACTTCGTCAACAACAGCTTTATGTTTTTCAATTAGCGAGTTGTCCAGCAATTCGATATGCCCGCGCAGCGATTCAATCCTGTCTTCGATAAGTTTTAGCCTGGCAGAAAGTGAGGATAGCTGCCCGCGCAGCTCGGTTTTAATTGCGTTCACGTCTGCCTGTGGCTTCTGCTGGAACTGTGCAAGCAAGGGCGGTGGCTGGCTCGGCGGCTGAAACGAAGAAGGATAGGGCTGCATCTGCTGCTGCATACTAAATTCGGCCATGTTTATACATTTATGGCTGAATATAAAAAGCTATTGGAGTGTTGAGGCGCAGAATAACAGTTCAGCGTTAGCTACTAAAACTTTTAAACAGGCTTGTACAATAGTAATCATGGCCACTGATCAAAAGCCAGAGCCAGCGCAGTACAAGCTAGCCCACGAAGGTTCAGATCGTGTGCTAAAGTTTGATTACGAAGCTGAAACCCGTGCGCCTTCAATAGAAGACGATGAAGTTACGATGACGCGCGTGTTTGATGCGCTGCTCGAGGCTGGCGATGTAACCCGTGTTTCTTTTTTACAGCGCGAGGAATTTTCATACGATTATTCGCAGATAAAACTTTTATCAGAGCTTGCAAGGATTTATAAAAAATTAGTAGATGAAGAAAATATTCTTGACATAAGCGGGCTGACTGGCCCCGAGTGCGAGCGCTTCTACCCTGGCTGGCTGGATTTTCTCAGGCATAATGTTTTGTTGGGCATAAAATCAGATCCAGTTGGATCTTTTGTAAATATAAAGAGGCAAATCAGGGAAGAATTATTAAAGCAAAGGAATCCGCCGCTTCCAGAGTACTCTGCCTGCGGCCGCACTTATTTAATTTTGTTACAGCATGCCGCAGACATAATGGAAACATCAAAGCTGATACAAATTGCTGAGCCAAATCTCGATGGCTATGTTCCGGGAAACAGGGATATTTACAGGAAGGTATTCAAGCCGTCCATCCGACCGTTATTTATGTATACAAAAGCAGTTACAAACTACCCTGCGGGCGCAGTGGAGCTAGAAACATATAAAGTCGGCGAGGACTCGCAGGTTTTGATACTCAAAACACCGCACGATATCCGCCCGATTTATCATCTGTCTCCGCCGGAATTCGGGCTGACTGAAGATAAGTATGCCCTTCTCACAGAAGCCAAGGCAGTTTTGTCAGAACACAAGCCCCAGCGCGAGGAGTTTCTTCAAATAGAAAGAACAAGGGAAATTTTCTTCAACATCTCCCGCGATCTGATAAAAGACCTTGCGCGTTCCAAGGGATTGAAATTAAATTACCATGAAATAGAAGAGCTGGCCCGCATACTCGTTCGCTATACAATTGGCTTTGGCCTGATAGAAATTTTGCTTACAGATTCAAATATACAGGATATTTCGCTGAATGCGCCAGTTGGTTCATCGCCAATATCAATTATTCACGCGAATTACGGGGAATGCAGGACAAATATAGTGCCAGCACACCGCGAGTCTGAGAGCTGGGCAACAAAGCTTAGGCTGATTTCTGGCAGGCCGTTTGACGAGGCAAATCCTGTTTTAGACACCGAACTTTTAGTTCCCGGCGGGCGTGCAAGGGTTGCGGCAATTCAGCAGCCGCTTTCGCCATCAGGCATCGCGTTTGCGTTCCGAAGGCACAGGGAAAAGCCGTGGACGCTTCCGTTATTCATGCAGCAGAAAATGCTCACGCCGCTTGCAGCCGGCTTGATCAGCTTTTTAGTGGACAATGCAAGGACTATGTTAATCGCAGGAACAAGAAGTGCCGGAAAAACATCACTGCTTGGCGCGCTGATGATCGAGATCATGCGGTCAAATAGAATTCTGACTGTAGAGGATACGCTGGAACTTCCGATTGCACAGATGAAGAAACTTAATTATGATATACAATCTATGAAGGCCCGCTCGGTAATCACTGGCTCGGAAGCTGAATTGCCAGCAGAGCAGGCCATCAGGACCGCATTGCGCCTTGGCGATTCCGCGCTGATAATCGGCGAGGTCCGTTCGGTCGAGGCCCGCGCGTTGTTTGAAGCGATGCGTGTAGGCGCCCTCGCGAAGGTTGTTGCCGGAACAATTCACGGCGATTCGCCCTACTCTGTTTTCGATCGCGTAGTTAACGACCTTGGTGTGCCAAAAACAAGTTTTAAGGCGACAGATATTATAATTGTTGCGAATCCAGTTACAGATCCATCTGGCCTGCGCTCATTCCGCAGGCTTGTGCAGGTTGCTGAGGTGCGAAAGCACTGGACTGAAGATCCATTGGCGGAAAAGGGCTTTGCTGACCTGATGACTTACGATGCAAAAAACGATTTGCTGGCCCCAACAGACGTTTTGCTGGAGGGCGAGTCAGAAGTCCTGAAATCCGCTGGCCTGCACGTGAAGGAGTTTGCAGGCAACTGGGACAGCATCTGGAAAAATATAGAACTGCGGGCAAAGGTAAAGCAGGCAATCCTTGACATTTCTGAAAAGGCAGGCAACCCGGACCTGCTTGAAGCCCCGTTTGTTGTAAAGGCAAATGACCAGTTTCACATTATTTCTGACAAGGTCGCGCAGGAAGTCGGCACGACAGAAGCGGACAGGGTTTTCGCAATCTGGAATGACTGGCTGAAGCAGGAAGTTAAACGGCACTTTTAAAATAAGTTGCATTGCGTAGCAATGCGACACGGGGGATTGGAAGTGACTAAGAACGAAGGGGGCGGAGCCCCCTTGGGTCTTAGGGCTGAAGATGGAAGTTAAACGGCACGCTAACCAAAACCTTTAAAAGTAACTAAAATATACTTTTTGTTACTAAAAGTTACTTAAAAATGCACAGCATCAAAAAAGAACTCGCGCGCGAAGCCAAAAAAATAGCAAAAGCATTTGGACAGCCAGAAATATCGGCCAAGCCAGTCAAATTAGATGTCGAGCTTTACAATGAAATAGTAAAAATTATATCAAAAAAAGATTTTAAGTACCGCTATACGAGCATATCCGCATTTGTGAATGAAGCAGTTTATGAAAAAACAAAATCCTTAAACGAGGCAGGAACAAAACTAAAGATGGCAAAATTATAATGGTAGATTCCGCGCTAGTTGAAAAATATCGGGCGAAGATTGAGAGCCAGCTCGAGCTAGGTGAAAAATTTGAGGACATGTCTTACTCGCGCGAATACGAATTATTTAAGGATGAACAGTACCCGAAGGCTACGCAGTTTTACGAAAAGCTCTGCCAGAAATCCGCGCAAATCATTAAGATTCAGGTCGCGCCGAAGGACGCGGAAAAAGTAGCTCCGGCGATACAGCTTGCCCACCTAAATGTTACTCCAGAGGGCGTTTACTCCTTCGCGTATCTAGTAACATTTATTTCTATCGCGGCTTTTATGATTCTCGGCATAGTATTTTTTAATTTGTTTGTTATGCTGATTGGTTTGTTAGTTAGTTTAGCAGTCCTTTTCCTGCTGCCGACAATTCCAAAGCAGATTCTTACAAGCTGGCGGGCCCGCGCATCTGACCAGCTGGTTTTGGCGGTTCTTTACATAGTTATTTACATGCAGCACACCGCAAACCTTGAGCGCGCGCTTAAATTTGTGGCAGAACATATGCCTCCGCCGATTTCACTGGATTTTACAAAACTGCTCTGGGATATGGAACTGAAAACTTACGAAAGCGCACAGAAGGCGCTGATCGCTTACGCAGAGACGTGGCGCGGCTGGGACAATGAATTTATTGATTCTGTAAATTTAATAGTCGGCTCGCTTTATGAGCCTGACCCGCAAAGGAAGAAAGAGCTTCTCGACCAGTCTGTGACAGTTATTTTGGATGGAACACAGGACCACATGCTGGCCTTTGCGCATAATTTGCAAAGCCCTATGGAAGCCCTGCACATGCTTGGCATAGTCCTTCCGGTTATGGGTATGGTAATGCTGCCAATGATAGGCGCATTTTTGGGCGCGTCATTCCAAAGCTGGCAAATCATACTGCTCTACAATATTATTTTGCCATTGACTGTTTATGGAATCGGCACTTCTGTTCTTTCCACGAGGCCGGCTGGCTCTGACGAGTCAGATGTCTACAAATATATACAGCAGCAGTACGGCACGCCCAAGCCAGTAATTTTCGGAAAGGAGGTTAACATCTCGCCGAAGCTTCTCGCAGGCATACTTTTTGTGCTTAGCATGATTCCTGTATTTATTTATGTGGCAGGCATGGCACAGCTTACGCCGGAAAAACTTGATGATGTAATTTATGGCACGCCGCTGTTGTTCATCAGTATCTACTCTGTTGTTATGATTGGCCTGTGCATCGGCCTCTACTTCTACTGGTCTGTCGCGCCGCTCATGAAAATTAAGCACGATGTCGAAGATATGGAGCAGGAATTTGCCTCAACTATTTTCCAGCTTGGCGAGCGCCTGCAGGAACACAAGCCGCCCGAGCAGGCAATCATGGACTTAGAAGAGACAATGCAGCAGAGCAAGGTAGCAAGTTTCTTTAACGTGATAGTAAGCAACATCACAAAACTCGGTGTAGGTTTAAGAGATGCAATTTTTAACGAGCGCTATGGCGCGATCGCGCTTTATCCGTCAGGCATAATCAAAAGCACGATGTCAATCTTAGTTGAGGGCGCGAAGAAAAGCCCAGAGGTTGCCGGCCGCTCACTAATAACAATCTCAACGTATTTGAAAACAGTCCACACAGTTACAGAGAGAATGAAGGACTTGCTTGCGGATACAACATCAGCAATGCAGTCGCAGGCAAAGATTTTTGTTCCAGTCATATCTGGAATTGTAGTCGGGCTTGCCTCACTTACAGTTGGCATACTCCGAAACCTGTCGCATCAGCTTCAGGCAATCGCCCCGGGCGGCGTTGAGGCAGGCGAATCAGCCGCACAGGTCAGCCAGACATCTGGCCTGCTGGACATATTCCAGACAAAGTTTGCCATCCCGCCCTACCTTTTCCAGTTAATCGTTGGCATTTATTTAATCCAGATAGTTTACCTACTGTCTTATTTGCTTTCGGGCGTAATAAATGGCCATGACGAGATGGAGAAGCGCTACATGCTGGCCAAGAACTTGATATTCTCGACAATATTTTACGCAGTAATAACAGTAGCAGTCGTGCTGTTGTTCAATAACTTAGTGGCACCAATATCTAAAATAACATTTAACGAAGAGTAAGAGATAGGTTTTTAACGTAAATTAACGTAACGCAAGCCGAACTTTGTTCGGCTTTGGTTTCTTGGCCAAGAAAAATGCCGAAGCATTTTTCTCTGGAATATATGAATTTTTCTCGCGTTTACCGTAACAAAAACCTTAAATAGTATTTCGGAAAAATAATTTCATGGGTTCTGAAGCAGGGTTCGAGTGGGCGGTGGAAAAATTATTAGTTCCAGCTATCGCAATCGGCCTGATGGCTGCAATTCTGCTTTACGTGCTTTTTCGCATTATTTATGCGTAAGGCTTTGTTGAAAATGTTAAAATTATGACTGTCGCCGCCTTTTGAGTGTTGAGGCTTTAGCCTCAACTGGCGGCGGCGAGCGAAGCGAGTAAGGCATAATTTTGACTAAGTTCGAAGACTTTCAACAAAGCTATGCATAAGCAAAGTTTTTTAAATACCCTATTCCTAAACTGTGTGGAGATAAGCTGGCCACATAAAGCGGAACATTCCGTTAGTGTTGCAGCTATGAGTTAAAAATGGCAGCAAAAGCACAGGGTTTACCGATAAATTTAATTATACTAGCGATTATAGCCGCATTGGTTTTAGTTTTAGTTGTTGCGTTTACAGTTGGCGGGGCAAGCAACATCTTCGGAAAAATCTCAAAAGGCAGCAAGGTAATCGGCGGAGACTTGGAAACAACAAGGGCGGCCTGCAAGTCCTTCTGCGACAGAATACAGTCTGTTTCAAGCATTGACGACTGGACAAAGAGCCAGTACTGTGTAAGATCTTTTGCGCTCGACTTGGACAGCGATGGAAAGTCAGGCGGGTTTGATGTAAATGGCGGCGCGCTGGACACGGGCAAGTTCAACAAGGCAAAACAACAGGAAGCTGGCCTGAACTGCTGGGATTCCGCAGTCGCGGTCAACTGCCAGGTTGAAGTAAATTTCCCTGACGGCTCAGCAAAACTCTGCACACCAAAGGCAGGCGCGGCTTGCGATGCTAATCAATGTGTATAGAGGTATGACAATGAAAAATAAACTACCACGAAAGGCACAGGGCTTGCCCCTGACAACAATCGCAATAGCTATTTTGGTCTTTTTGACCTTAGTTGTAGTCGTTCTGTTCGCGACAGGCTCTTTTGGAAAGCTGTTCGGAACAGGAGCAAAGCTGACCAGCGCGGCCGGCGGCGAGGTCGGCGCGGACCAAGCTACATGTAACTCACTCTGCTCAAGTTCACTACAATTGCCAAGCACAGCTAATTTCATAGCGGGCGGTTACTGCACTAAAGCTATGAAGTATGATACCAATAAAGACGGCAAAATAGATATTAACGACGGCGGTGGCGATGGTGTAGTAAGATGCTGGGAGGACCCAGTTGCAATAACTTGCTCCGGAACGCTAGGTTCTGGCGATGCAGTGTCTAATGCAAACTGCCCGCCATAAAATATGTCTAATAAAGCGCAGGGCCTGCCATTGACAACAATTGCGATAGCTATACTAGTAATCTTGACTTTGGTGGTTGTCGCGTTGTTTGTGACTGGCGGGTTTTCTAAAGTTTTTGGCGTAGGTGCAAAAGTCACAAGCGGCGGGGCAGGCAGTGTAGATGCAGACAGGGCAGCCTGCCAGTCGCTATGTGCGCAGGCACTCAATTCGCCAACACTAGTGCTATTCAAGAATTCTGGTTACTGCAAAAAAGTTTTGAAAGCTGATCTGAATCTTGATGGTAAAATAGATGCAACAGTAACTGAAGGAGTTACAGAAAACAATTTCCGTTGCTGGGATGCGGCATCAACGTATCCTGTTGGTATAACGTGCCTTGGAACATTGCCTAATGGTGAGGTTTCGAGTTGTATTTGATGTTAGGGCAAAACAATTATAAACTTCATTTCTCTTTTATTTTCATGGCCACATCCAAAAAGGCGTTTACATTTAGAGTGCTTGCCATTGGCATTGTCACAATTGTCGCAATTATTATAATTCTGCTAGCAACCTCACAGCAGGTTGGGGGTGCAACCTCCCCGCTTGGCAGGCTTGGCGCGTCTGTGAAGGAAGCGATTCCATTCATACCCGGCGTAGGTGATTTAATTCCGAAGCCCTGCTACAGCAATACCGCAGTTACTTTGTCCGCTGGCGATAATTTCAAAAGGTGCCTGTGGTCGCCGCCAGAAAGATATGGAAGCGCAGGTGGAATAGATAATACAATATCCGGCGTTTACTCTTGCCCGGCGGGCCAGGTAGTAGATTTTGTGGATTTTACGCCAAACCTTGCGCCAACAGACTTGTTTAAAATTTACTCCGGCACAGCATCAGATGACAGCATTAAACAGGGTGCGGAGTCGTTGTATGTTCAGTTTGCAAAAGAGGACACCATAAGTTTGTATTCAATAAGCACACAGTCAATAAAATTTGCAGTTAAAACTGGCCAGCCGCAGGTGCGCGAGTTTAAACAGTATGCTGGTGCGGTTGTCAAAAATATTTACTGCAGTGAGCGGCTTGCGCCAGACTTGGAGCCAAGGGTATTTGAGTTTACAAAATTCGGAAAACAATTTTTTGGAGTAGCACCGATTTTATTTGAGAACGATGAGCTTACGGTTACGCATGGCTGGAGAAATAATATATGGCAGACAGAAGACCAAGCATGCCTTGATGGCCAGCTGATAGAAAGAACCACAATCAAAGATCCAATTGGCCAGGTTATGGCTAGTGGTACGTTAATGGGTAGTAGTACGTGTACGAGGCAGGCACAACTTCTTGCCTTTAGAAATCCCGGAACTGGCAAGTATGTTTTGGAGTCTGTCGTAGACCCAAATAACCTGCTATCAGAAAGTAATGAAGGCAACAACAAGCGCACAGCTACATATACAGTTATTCAGTCTGGTGGTTCGTTAGCTTGGGGTTACCGCTGCACTAAATCAAGTGATTGCGCTGCGACATCGTATTGTGAGTGGAGCAAAAGCCATTTCAGAGATGAAGGAAAAGGTGAGTGCTTTGAAAGAATTGCGAGATACAACAATTGTGGCGATGAGATGGAATATAAATTGGATAACTCGTGTCTCGGAGATAGTCACTGTTATACTAATATTATTATTCCACTGGCAACATGCGCGCCAAATTTGGAAACAGGCATAGACCTGAGTCCGGGTATTGCCGCCAGTTCTACGCAAATCACTGATACAGGTTCAACTGGTACTATAACTTGGGGCGTTTCAAACGATGGTGGGGTAGCTGCGGCAGCACAGTCTGACGCTGAGTTGTGGTTGGACGGCGTTAGGGTAGATACATTTAAGACAGCGGCACCATTTGCACCAAGATCCTATCAAGAAAAAGGCACAGTTAACTTTAAAGATAAATACAAAGCAGTTGTAAAAGTAGATATTAATAATGCAGTTCAGGAAGTAGTAGAAGAAAATAATATTTTGACTTTGTGTTTGGTGGTTTACCCAATAACATATTACGAAGATGTAGATGGTGATGGTTATGGAGATGCTTCACAGTCGCTTACAGATTGTGTGCCAAAGCCAGCAGGTTATGTAGATAATAGTGATGATTGTAATGATCGTGATGACTACGTACATCCCGGCGCGCAGGAAATATGTGTAGATGGCATTGACAGCAACTGTAACGGCTTTGGCGATGAGAGTTACATCGCGACTCCGGGCGCTTGCATACCGAGATGCACTGGAACGCCAAGCGCGAAGTGCAGTGATTTTAGGGATATTACTTCCTGCATAGCTAAGAAGTGTGATTGGGATAATCTATTTAACTTTTGCAAAGGCAGTATGCCGCAGTGCGAGGATAAAAGTACAAAAACAACATGCCAAGATATTGGCTGTCAATGGCAAGACTACTGCGTAGACTCCGATGGCGATGGCTATGGCAGGCAAGGCACAGTATTATCTGCGTGCACATATACAGATAAGGCAGATTGTGATGATAGTTATAATAAAGTATACCCTGGCTATCCTGAAATGTGCGATGGAAAGGACAACGATTGCAACGGCGTAGTCGATGATGGACTGTCCTTCTTTGGCAATGATCTTTATGACATTGGGCCAGACCGTCAATATCCGACCGCAGATGATGTTTATTACAGAGACCTGGCTGGCACTCGAAACATGCAAGGTGTTTGCAACGTACCAGGTTATGACGCTTATGTTACCTGCAAAAATAATTTGTGGCAGTGGGATTATGCAAAAACTGCAGCACAGGTTGGCTGGGTGTATGAAACACAGCAGGGAAACACAAACCTTGCTTACTGTAACACAGGCGATAGTGATTGTGATGGTTTGTTGGACTGCGGAAGTTATGATTGCACATCAAAAACATGGGCAGCCGGCTCTGGAGAACATAATAATGGAGTCTGTGGTCAGTATTGCACTAATTGGGCAAATGATTATTGTAACGCAATAGGCGGTGGGCAGGGTGGTGGGGGAGGTGGAGGAGGCACTGGTTGCATACAACAATGTGTGACTAATTCAGATTGTGCGGGTTGCAGCCCTAGTTCTACTTGTCAGGGCAATGGGTATTGCAGTTAACAAAATGAAAATAAAATTCAAAAAAGCAGATGGGGGTTTTGCCTTTGGCACAATGGCAAAGGCAATATTATTTTTAGTAGTAGTAATCGCCATAGTTATGGCAATAGCCGCGCATGCCAAGGGCAGTGCCTCGCCGGCTGGCAAGCTGTTGAGTGGAGCTGGACAGGCGGCAGAAGGCATACCTGGCGTAAAAGAACTTAAAAAAAGCATATCCGGCTCGTGTTATCCTGATGATGCAAAATTTTATACTTATGGGGTGTATTTTTCAGACACAACGCAGCATATAAGCCGCGGCGATAATTTCGCGGACTGCATGTTTTCGCCGCCGAGCCCCAGTTACGGAAGCGCAAGTTATGAACAAACATACTACATTTCGCAAAAGTTTGAGTGCCCAACAGGCACAATCGTAACAGATGTAAATTACAATCCATATTTTGCTGATGATTCTGATACATTCAAAGTATTTTCTTCCAGCGATTTAACAATAAATGAAAACGGCGTTACAATAAGATCACAAATAACACCAGACAGAAATAGTCTCAGCGTAAATCTGCCGTCTAAAAGCTTAAATACAAATGCAGTCCATTTTAAGTTTGGTGTTGAGCATAAGGCCGCGCACAGCTTTAACGAGCATAAGGGAGTAGTTGTGACCGGTATATCGTGTGCATAAAATGAAAATAAAAATGAAATCCAAAAAGGCGATTGAGTGGTATTACATTGCGCTCTTGATAATACTCATACTTGGCGTTATACTTGTTCTGCTCTGGCAGGCCGGCGCCTTCAGGCAGCTTGGTGCTACAGCGGATCAGGCGTTATTCGCGCCGATTAAATAAAATGGAACAAAAAAAAGCAGTTGCATACTTTCCCGAGTGGCTGTTCTACATGATATTATTTGTCGCCGCGATAATTATTATTTTGCTTTTGTACGCCGCCTGGGCAGGAAAATTAGGGCCGCACTTCGCGTACCTTGGCAAGCAGGCAGGCACAAGCATAATCTAGGCAGAGATAAAGCTTTAATACTAAAAAGTTTTAGCAAGCGCATGGCCGTTGGCAAAAAGGCAGATATTAAGTTCATAGCTTTTCTAATATTAGCGATAGTCGGCGGCGTGATATTTGTTGTGTTTGTGGTATTGCCCACAACAACAGGCATCAGCTCTGACGCGGGCGATAGTTTTTGCCATCTTAACGCTGCGTTAAAAAGTGCTATGTTTACGGGCGGCCATTGGGTAATACCACTGCTCTCATGCCACGAACGCACCACTAAAGTAGATGCGAATAATTGGGATGAATGTGATGCCGATGGAAAACGCGGGTGGAAGTCAGCAAACAACAGAGTGTCCTGCGCAGCCTACCAGCTCGCAATACTAGGCAAGCGCTGTTTTGAAATGTATGGTGAGGATACATATAAGTTTAGCGCGTCAGAAACAGGCACATATCCATGTTTTAAGGCGAAGGTTGTTGATTTTACTCCTTCCGGAACAGTGATTGACGAAAGCAAATTTACTGAAGGTATGCGCACAAACGGCTACTGCACAAATGCTGGTAGGTTTAATAACGATAATTTTGCCTGTGGTAATTCAGAAAATGTGGCTGGCTGGAGAGACATAAAGTCAGGCGAGAACAAAATTTGTTTTGATGAATTTGGCGGCAGTGACGATGGAATAAGAGTAAATGACGGTTGTTAATTATGTGCCAAGCGCAATTTCAAATCCTACTCGCCTGGCTGCCGTTTGCTGCTATCATACATTCTATTTGGAACAAATGAAAATGAAACGCTGCCAGATGATTGTGAACCAGTTTTATCAGTTATTAATATATCAGACTCAAATGTATAAACGTTATTTCCGCCTCCGATTTCTGTTTTATCAATTAATAGATATATGCTAGATCTTCCGGCAGCGTCTATGCTGCGTGTTTGGAGTGTACTCTGCGCATTAGCTGTCTTAACTTCCATGCCCCCTTTTAGAATATGCGCACTCAACGATATGTTAAAATTTTGATCTGCATCTACACGAGTGTGGTTATTTATAACATCCGGAAGTCGAAAGTCTAAACCGACATATACTTTGCTTTTATCTTCTGGGTGATCTGGATGTGTCCCAGTTCCGTATATACTAATTTGCTCTATAAACTTTGGCGAGGACAAAGACGTAATTACTTCTGTTGTACCGCCCTTGCCATTTAAATTTATTTTTAGCTTACTTTCTTTGTTGTAGTAATTCCTTAAATCTGCACTATATACCTCATCTCCTATAAGAGTTACTATAAGCTGAGGTTCTGTAGTTAGTTGAAGTGCTACGTGGCCAGTCTTTTCACCAGGCGTGTATAAATCAGCAGTAACGCCAGAAACTTCAGAAAAATTTGCCGGCAGGAGTTCGATGTGAAGACTGTTCTTACCTTCTTTGCTCTCATAGGCAGAGCCATTGAATGCGTAATCATAGATAGAGCTATAATGTAAACGTAAATCTGCGATTTGTGGCCCGCCACCTTTTATATCTTCAGGCTTTTTCGCTGGCGCGCTTCCAAGGCAGCCGGCCAGCCCAACAGTAAACACAACCGCGCCAACAACAAGGAGCTTGCGCGCCAAGTCGTAGCCAACCGGATGTTTTTGTTTTAATCGTTCGAAAAATCCTGGCTTTTCTGGCCGGTCAAGAAATAAATTTGCTTCAAACTTGTTCCCATCGTGGTCTGAAAAAGCAACGTTTGGCTCGTACGCGCCGGCCAGCCCAAACAATAATCTCGCATCATCTATGTTTCTTACTTTTTTGTGCGGATCAAACCCCAACTGTGCAACAATGCTTTTCAGTTTTGTTTCAAGGCCATCCTCTACGATTTCAGCGGCAGCGCCGCCGGATTTTATCCAGGCAGTTTCATAAGTCAGGCCAATCAAATCATCTGGCGAAGTCATGCAAGCACAAGCATAGCAAATTATAAAAATGTTTCGGTTCAAAACGCTTAAATATCTATATATTACAGTTTAGCTAATGGCCACATTACTGCGGAGCAAAAAAGCAGGCATAGTTGGAGTTATAATAGACGTAGTAGTCGCGTCGATATTTATTTTAATGGCAGCGACTTTTATCTCAGATATTTTGGGCAGCTTCGTGAACTGTACCGGCCAGATTGAAGATGCGTCAAGGGTTGCCTGCCTTGGAAATGGGGATGGCAAGGTAGTCTGCGTGGACAAAGATAGTGGAACAGAAAAATTCTCTTGTGAGGCTGGCTCCAAGTGGCAGGTAAAGACAGCCGCCTCGCTGCCAAAGCTCGAATGGCTTGCGCCCGCGCAGGCAGGTAGTTTAGCAGCAAGCAATATTTTTTTCGGCTTGGGCGATCACTTTTGCGCTTATGACTGGAAGGGCGAAAACCTGTGGGGATTCAACGGCTGCGCGGATTTGAGCGATGTTGCAATACCAACTGGCTCTGATGCAAATAGCGACACGGTTTGTTTCGGCAATGGCGGAAGCCATACATTTTATTGTTTGGATAAAAAGACAAGCGAGGTAAAGCTCAAGGTCCATTCAAATCCTGACTGGGGCAGTACTATAAACGCTATGTCGACGCCAGTATTAAGCAAAGAAGGAAACACAAATTATGCCTATTTTGGTTTGGGAAATCGCGTGTGCAAGTATGACGTTGCAAAAGGCGATGTAAAAGATGCGCCGAATCAGGCGGCGTGGTGCTTTATAACAGATCATACAATACCTACTGTAGTAGTTCACGGGACTGACTTTGATTGGTATTGTTTCGGCGGCGGGGCAGACCATACAGTTCATTGCCTTAGTTCATCAGGCCAATCTGTATTTTCGCTACATGGAAGCTGGAGCGATTGCCCAGATTTGTTAACATATCATACAAATGGTGAAGGCCTTGGCGATGACTCGCTGGATATAAATAGAGAATGCAGAGCAACAGCAACTCCGCTGCTTAAAGGCAATTATATTTATGCAGCCGTTGGAAATAGGCTTTGTAAATATGACATAACTAACAGCGGATCAACACATGAAAACGGCGACCGCGCAATTTGGTGTTACACTTATGAGACACAGCAATATACATTAGGCATCGCTGCATCTGCAGTAGGTGGTACAATTTATAAAAATGGCGTTGGAGTTGCCAGCGGTTCAGGCAGGTCAAATACGCAATTTGCAGTAGGCGAAATTAAAGGCGTATATTCCTTCGGAAACTATGTTTGTGCAGAAACTGATGCTATGGTAGGATGTTTTGACGACGCAGGCAATTTTGTTTTTTCTGCAAAAATTTTGAATTCTAGATATGATGCGGATAACACAAACAAATGGTTACAAAAAGCTTTTGGTGGCGGTTCTAAATCTGGCACGTCAGGCGATGTTGATGTTAAATTTAGCTGTGCCCGCGAATCCTGCAAGTCAATGGGCCAGCCAGTCCTTTCTGGCGGCAATCTTTACTTTGCATTGGGTGATTTGCTCTGCAGCTACCCAACCAGTGTATTTGCTGCTGGCAAGCAAGTCGAGATAAGCAATGAGGACGACAAGTCAGACGGCAGGAACTGGTGCGTTGATGTCAGCGACAAGCAGATTCAGACAGGGGTAGCAGCCCTGCCGGAATTAGAAATTATTGAAAAAGGGCCAGCCTACGCGCTTGCTGGCGCAAATGGAAAAGCAGATCTGTTTATTTATGCAACCACGAACATGCCGGCAAGCTGTAGATATGATGACGCGGCATTTACATATGATAATATGCCAGATACAACAACAAAGGCAGCAAATGCAGTTCACACTTGGGAACTGCCGAATACTGCTATCGGGGAATATTTATACAATGTTGCCTGCAAATCTGGCAAAATACCTGGCGAGGCAGACGATAGTATAAACGTTTCAGTCCAACAGCAGGACTTGTCAATAAAAAGCTTTACGATTGCGCCGGCCAGCGGCTTTAAGGGTGGCCCTGCTCCAACAATAACCACAGTAATAAGTTTCAATGGGCCAAACGCAGTCGGGCCGTATGATATCAGATTAACATATAGATCGCCAAGCGGTACTACGGGAACGGTTGGCACAGCAACAGTCAGTTCACAAAGCCCTGGCCAGGATGCAACAAAAAGTTTTGTATTCATATCACCGACAGAAACAGGCAGTTACTCTTTCACAATCGCCATAGATACAACTGATGTCGTAAAGAACGAGGCAAGCGAGGCAAATAATCAGCAAACGATTAACTGGCAGGTAAACCCGCTGCTATGTGCTGATGGCGAAACAGACCTGTCGCTAAGCAATCCGATGGTTGAGTATAAAGACGGAAGTCCCATGAATCTTGGTAACTTTGACCCGAACAAGCGCTTCATGGCACACATTGATTTGAAAACCACAAACCATAATTGCATTAACGATGCAAAGGTAAACCTATACGCCAAAGCCCCTTGGATGCCAGCTGAGATGAACTTGGGTGCACAGGGAGTTCAGTGGGACGGGGTAAGCCCAGACGCAACGCTGAATTACCCAAGCGATTTCGGCTTCGCACCACCAAATGATTGGGCAATATTCCCGAGAAACCCGAACACTGGCCAGTATGACAAGGGCACATATACGCTTCGCTTTGCACTCACACCAATTGACGCTGCAGACCCGCCCGCAGGCAATAGCTATACAATAACATTTACAGTAGTATGATATTAATATAGAAGTAACTAAAAATAAAATGACAAAGCGCGCACAAACAGATACAGTTTTGATATTGGGTTTAGTTGTATTTATCGCGATTATACTGCTTCTTGGCTGGACACGGATAGTTAGCCCGCTGCTCAAATACCACTACACAATTGAGGCTTACGAAGTCGCTTTGGGGCTGGACGCAGCAGCCGCGGCGCCGGAACGGCTGCAGTCCGCGTTTATTATCGCAAACAAGCTGGCCGCAGAAGGCTCTGCCGAACCATACAAAACAGACCGGCGCGTGGACTGCACAAACACGGAAGTTAAAATGCAATCAAAATCGCCAGCGTCAAATTGCCAAGGCAATGATAATGATGCTTGTTGGGTTGATGAAGAATCAACAAGCTATGTCAATGACAAAAAACTAATCTACTCGTGCAAAAAGCCATTCGGCACATACTCGCTGGAAAAAACATGGGATTATGAAAGTCCAAATGCGCAAAATTTTTTGAGGGCGATTGATTAATATGAAAATCTGCGGAAAGAGGGGCGGAGGCTGGCTGTCGTTTTTCGTGAATCACATACTATCCATGCTGCTCATAATTTTATCAATTTTATTTCTGGGCGTTCTTATGAAATCAGCGTTGCTTTCCAGCACACCAAACAGCGATGTTGACGATTTGCGCTACAATCTCCGTTCCGCAAGGCTGCTGAATTCTGCAGATTGTTTAGCATACGAACAACCATATCTTGATGCTAATAGCAATGTTATTAACAGAGTCCGCGCTGGGACTATCGATTTAGATAAATTTAAAGATAGCAGAAAGTGGTCAAAATGTATTGGCGGCACGCATGCATGGCTTACACTAACTGATTCAACAAGCCCAAAATTTGGTTCTGATGATACTTCTGATTGGCGCTGGGACAGCGAAAACCTGCCAGTAAACTATAATTTTGATAAGTTAAATCACAGGGATTTTTATCTTGTAAAAATATACAGAAATGATTTGAGGGAGTTTCATGATGGCTATCTGGGAATTAAGTTTGAAATTGAAATCTAGGAAGGCAATCGTCTCAGAAATGGTAAGCTGGGCGCTGGCAGTCCTAATCTTAACATTTGCATTTGTACTAATAATAATTGTTACAGTTTTTAATATAGTGCCAAATCCAAAAATAAATATCGAAGGCCTGAGCACAAGCTCTGTCTGTAACCACGACTTGCTGAACTTACTGCGCGCGAACCCGCCAGAAGACAGAAGCGTGACGTTTGCAGAGCTGGCAGGCATGTCGCAAACAGATAGCGCAATTCAAACTAAATTTAAAACTTATGTAGAAAATTATCTTGAAAAAAATTTATGGCGCGGCGATACTGGCAAGCGGGGCTGGAAGCTGCAGCTTCTTGACGAAGAATACGTACCACTGATGTCAACTGGCACATTACAGGATGCCGCAGTATCTAATAGCTGTTCGCAGACAATACCAAACTACGAAGGGGGCGTGCTGACCGCAAGATTCGGCTTGGCATATTAAAATGTTCGGCAAAAAATCCTCTATGATGGACTTTGTAATAGTAATACTTTTTGTAATGGGCGCAATTGCAATACTTGGCCAGAAGGATACGCTAATCTATACCGTCGGCCCAAAAGAGGTTAAGATGCTGCACGCCTATTCAGAAGGGGAGGAATACCGCGAGTACTTGCAGCAGGCCGCGAAATTTTCCTTCCTGCGCGCGGCGGAGGCTGCGGGCGCCAAAACACAGAATGATTGCATAGTCCAGCTGAACTCACAGAGTTTTCAGGAGGATTTAGAAGCGAATTTCAAAGAATATGTAAATGCGTATCGGGCAGGAGAGGACTATCTCGGCTTTACGGCATATGTCGGCGGCGGCTTTCAAAAGCCAGTGTTAGGAGCATTAAATTATAGGATTTATATTATAATTTCCCCTGGCCAGCAATTCGCAGGCCTGATTAGCGTTCCTCTTACAGAACAGATAAATATGAGATACAGCATAGACCCGATTGTAATAATTAAAGATTTAAACTGCGATAGTTACTCACAGTATGTTTTAACAGGGAACCAAGTACCAACGCGCGGCGGATAAATGGAGAAAATGAAAACGAAAAAAGCAGTAACACCGAACACAGTTCAGCGAATTGCTTTTCCATCCAGAAAAGCGATCATGCCAGATTGGCTGAAGTGGGTAGTAATTTTAATAATATTTCTCATAGTTGCTGCCGCGATACTGTGGCAGGCCTACAATGGCGGTTTAGATATAATTAAAAACCCAGGTGTGTTTAAATTCAAGGTATGAAAGAACAAAAAAAAGCGAGCATTGATATAGATTTCCTTCTTCCGTTGATACTAGTCATACTTTTTGTTGCCGCAGTTGCGATCTTTCTCGTATTTAAGTTCAAGCCAGACGTTTCAGCTCATGTTTCGAATTACATAGTTGCGCCGTTGAAAGGCAAGTAGTTAAAGGAAGTGAATAATGGAGAAATGGGTTGCATGCTGGCAGAACCAGAATGGAGGTAATATCGGCTGTTGCATTGCGGAGCAATGCGACCAAAGCGCCAGCCGATTTGTCGGCTGATGGAGAAATGGGTTGCATATGTTTTGATTTCGGTTGTCGCAGCAGTTATAATAATACTGCTGGTTTTTTCAGGCCTTCTGCCAAAGGCACTTAACGCAGCATCTGGCCAGCTCAAGGCACCATCACAGTTTTTGCCAGTCTAATTCCAGCGCCAGTGTTGTACTATTCCAATTGTTGTTGCAGTTGCCGCAAACATAACCAGCAGAGAACCCATGAACCAGAAATTATTCTGCAGCAGGCCATACAGTGTAATCGGAACCGCGGCCAGCCCGAAGGCAAGCGCAGGCAAGTGGTGATGGCTTCTGAACGAGCCGGCTGTCAATTTAATTTTTCCTAATCGTCGTGCCATGCTTTTGTTTTACTTGCTAACTTTAAAAATCTATGCTCGTGCCAGCCTTGCCAGCAATGTGCGCAGATAGATTGTTTCTGTGGCTATGTTAAGATGTGCAACGCCAATAGAATGTGCATTGTTTTGTGTTCGGTAGTTTAATATTTGCGCAGCAAATTCTTTTACCCGATCCAAAGTAAAACCAATCTGCCTTTTAATTTGCAATTGTACGAGGCTGTCTTTAATTGTATGCAGTTGTATGATATCTGTTTTAATAGTATGCAGTGTGTTGAAAACATCGGTGTTTGCGAATGAACCTAATCTGTTATGTTTTGCAAACATAATCCATCTTTCTTTTAGCATATCAAATATTTGAGCGTCTAAATCGAATTGACTGCCAGTTAGGGCGATATGTAATTTAACTGCCATGGCTATACATATAATCTGCCAGATAGATTTAAAAAACCACCTTTAACCTTAGAAGCATGGCAAAACTAATAAGTGGACAGATAAGCTTGCGGGAGGATTCAGCGGCAAGTGCGTTCGGCGAAGCCGAATGCGCTCAAAGTGCCGGCTGATTTTGCAGCCGTGGCAAAGCTAAGGGATGCCCGCGCATACAGGAGAACAAAGCGCCCATTCACACGAATCTCAAAATTACGGTCAAAGGGCTACGTGAAAGGTGCGCCGCACATGAAGACGGTTCAGTATGATATGGGAAACTCGAAACTTCCGTACTCGCACGAGATTCAGCTGATATGTACAAAGAGACAGCAGATTCGCGATAATGCATTAGAAGCCGCAAGGCAGGCCGCAGTTCGTTATCTTGACCTGAACGCCGCCAAAGAAGGCTATTATGTTAAACTAAGGGCAGTCCCGCACCACGTAATCCGCATGAAGCCGCTGGCAACAGGCGCGGGTGCAGACAGATTCCAGCAGGGCATGAGCCTTTCATATGGTTCGCCGGAAGGCCACGCAGCCCAAGTCAAGCCTGGCAAGATTTTATTCAGTTTTTATGTGAATGAGGGCCAGATTGGCATTGCAAGGGAAGCAGCAAGAAAGGCAGGCACAAAGCTTCCGATGCACTGCAAGATTGAAGTTTTAAATATCATTCGGGCTGCATAATTAATTTTAAAAAAATAAAAACAAAAAGAAATTTACCTTCGGCTTTTTGATATTGCTACTCCGATAATTCCGCCTATTAGCCCCAATATCAAGCCAACAATAACCGAAACTATTAGTGCAATAAAACCTATCGCTGCTCCGACTCCGCCGCCTAATGCGCCAAGCAGTGCACTGCCAACAACACTTACAGCAACAAGTGCTATAATGCCATTTACAAGTCCGCCTAATGCGCCGGTCACAAGACCAGTAACTACGCCTTTGCCCATATTTCGGTCTTTAGCATAGTATACAGCAACAGCTCCACCAACAATAGGTGCGATTAACCCAAACAGGCCAGCCTTTACTGCGCCCAGCACCAAGCCGAGCACGACATAAACTGCCACGCCTATCCAGATAGCTTTCCAATTCAAATTGGCCATCATTACCACCGAGTATTCCTTTGGCTCGAGCTTTATAAACTTTTATATACTATTATATTCTTGCTTTCTTATGGCTGCTAGTGTTAAATGGACTCAGGACATATCAGATACAGATAAAAAATTATTCGGCCGCGAGTCCGTTCTGCTTTCGAAGCTGAAGAGGGCAGGCCTGCCAGTCCAAAAAGCATTTGTGGTTTCTTCTGCAGCTCAGGCTGACTTTGGCCAGCGCAAAGGCTTCTCGGACGAAATAAAAGAAGAAATCGAGGGGGCATACGCATTATTGGGCTTTGAATCTGCCGGCAAAAAAAGTGTTGATGACCTTCTCTCAAAATCGCCAGATGTAGCTGCCACGGTCTGGCCAGCCAGCGCCCCGCAGGCAAGAAAGTTAAACATCAGCGGTTTCACAAACATCATGCAGGCAGTCCGCGAAATATGGGCTAAGCACAAGTCGCCAATAATTATTCAGCGCCAGATAAATCCGGAAAAATCTGGCAGTGCAAGAACTGAAGGCGGAAAACTGAAAATAGACGCGGCTTGGGGTTTTTACGCGCCAAGCCCAGACAAAAATAGCATGGTTGTTGCAGACGAGTTTGGCAGGCTAATAAGGAAGAACATTCCGGACAGCCTGAAATCCCGGGAGCTAATTTCAAGCGCAGAGCATGAACTCATAAGCAAGCTTGCCAGCAAATCCGAAAGCGTTGCAGGCCAGCCGATTTCAATCAACTGGTCTTTATCAAATAAAGCGGTTTATCTGGACAGCGTAAGCACAAGCGCGGAAACTTACGATTATGCGGCAGGCTTTTCATTCTTGGAAAACGGGCTGGCAAAGCAAAACCTAATAGACAATTTGCTGAATGTTTTTGATGGCTTAAACATAGGCAAGCCCAAGGCGCCAAAAGGCGCTGAAAATACATCATATCTGGAGATATTTTTTAACACGCTAGCGGAACAAGTTCCGCTGCGCACCGCCGAACGAAGTTCGCCGGTTGAAATAGTCGCGCCGATAGCTGATAGGCTGCAGGTGAAAAGCGAAAAGCGAGCAAGTAATAGCGAATTAGTTTCAATTTATGATGAAGTTTGCGCAACAAATCTTCAGGCGCTGGTAGTTAATACCAAGGCCGCGTGCGTTGAAAATGCAATACTTGACCTTTCGGAACTTAGCAGCACAGAGAATCTCTCAGAATATGAAAACCTGATTTTTGAGAAGGCCAGCAGCATAAAAAATCCGTGGGTGAGAATATCGAGTCCGCTTGACAAAGAATCAGCAGAAATATTTTCAGCCGAAGTAAAGGCATTAAAGCGGTTGTCAGAAAACGATCCGGATTTTGGCATACTGGTTTCTGGAATGACAACAATCAACGGCTTTAAGCGGGCAAAGGAAATTTTGCGGCAGGCTGGCTTGCAGGCCAGAATCGGGCTGGAGTTCGACAACATGAATTCAATAATGATATCTGATGTTTTGTGCAGGCTTTCTGATTTCGCAACCGCAAATGTGAAAAAACTTCAGCAGCAGATTTCCGGCAGGCCATTGCTTCGCGCGCTGCAGGACATACATAGGGGCGCAAGGGTTGCAGGCATACCGTTTTCGCCTGTGTTGCACTCGCCGGACAAGTCGCTTACCGAATTTTTAATCCGCGATGGCTTCGAAACAATTGCGGCGCCGGAAAAAATTTCAGATACGATTAAGCTGCACGTATTAGAAACTGAAAAAAAACTGCTGCTGGTGCGTAGAAATTAAAAATTTTAATCAATTGTATACTTCTAACTATAAATGTTTTTAAATTACAAACTTATTTTTTAATAAGGTGCAACTTTGGGGAGAGCTTGTGTAATCTGCAAGGAAATTATTTTCAGGCCAGTGTGCACGCTCTGCATGACTGACAGAGTAGAGGATTGGCTGGCCATGAAAAAATTAAACGTCATCCGCGAATTTAGGCAGCAAATCCGCGCCCTTTTGGATTCTGTAATATCAAGGGAGAAGATGAACTGCTTTTCCTGCCGTTCCGAAGCAACTGCAATATGCAGTTATTGCTTTGGCAGCCGCGTGGGTGGCTGGCTCAACAAGCAGGACAAAAATCTCGGGCTGGAATTCGCCTGTTACTTTAGGGAAGAGATTGCAAGCCCGAAAATAGCCTTCGCTTAATGCGTTTTAGGAAGTTTTTTAAGATTAACTGTTTATTCTAGCATATGCATCCCAACTTAAAGGAAGCCCTGCGTGATTTGGAAACACCCAAGCAAGAGAAGGAAATTAAAGTAACAATAGACAAAGAGACAGAAAAAGCAGTGGAGATATTGCTTGGCGGTTATAATAAATTTGTTGCAGTAAGTTCTGCAACGTGGATAAATACATTTGATTTGGAAGGCACATTGTTAGAGTATATGCCGAGAATAAGAAAAATAAATCTAAAACCGAGTGTTATTGAAGAATTTATGAATCGCTTACAGATGCCAGATAGCAGGGGCGCGGGCGATCGCAAACGTAATATCAATAGGACATACTTTTTAATTTCATCTCTTATTCAGTTTTCTTATGACACGGGCCACAATGGTTTTCAGATTACTGTCAGCCATTTAGAAAAACCGTACGAACTCGGACACAATTTTATCAGCAACCCAGACAATCCATTACGAATAGAAGTCTTTGGCGATATTGGCAATCTGTGCTTCAGGAATACAAAATGTGTTGATGTAATCATACGCGGGGATGTCGGAAGGCTGTTTGGAGAGGATTCATACGGTTCGTCCTTCACAGTCCATGGCACCATGGGAGAGCAATGCGGCATATCCTCTACGTGTTGCACCTTTAAGCATGCATCCAAAAAAACGCTTGATGCAATAGAAGAAGAAGTAGACAAGTACAGCAGAAACAGATACTACTTGCTAAAAGATGGCAGGGAAATTCCTTACAAGCCAAAGGGGATTAAAAAATGAGACGAGAAAGCGCAAGGGCGTTTCTGGGCGATTTAGAACAGATGGACAAAGAGCGGCAGCTAAGGGTCGAAATAGATAAAGAGCTTGAGCAATCAGTAGATGAATTATTTTCCAGTCTTACTGCGGCCATAAGAAATTACAAAACAAGCGAAAGGATTATTCTGAATTTACCCGGAAAAAGTATGAATGCGCGTGTTGTCGGTGGGGTTATAAGCAGGCTTAGTTTAGAAGATGATATTATTAATGAAAATATTTCTAAAAACATTATAACTGAACTAATGCAATATGTTTATGGGTTAGGACACAATAATTTTCAGGTTTTAACCGCGACCACGCTTGAAAATTTTGGGCATAGACTTATTGGTGAGCCTGGCAGGCCGTTAGAACTAAGCATAACTGGCGATCTTGGCAATGATTGTTTTTATTCTGTAAAATATGTCGCAGTAACAGTGCGCGGAAACGTAGGCGAAAGTTTTGGGGATGGTTCTAAGTGCTCATATTTTGACATTCATGGTTCTATAGGAGCGGTAGATGGTTGGGGTATTGAGGGTTGTACCTTCAGGCATAAATCTCAAGCCGTGCTTGACAAAATTAGAAAAGAAACACGCGGTAACAATAATAAATATATTTTGAAAAGTGGCGAAGAGGTGTCACTTTGATGCAGGCCAGCGCAAGGGCATTGCTGGCAGATCTAGAGATGCCAAAGCCGGAAAATGTAATAAAAGTACATACGGATAAAACGCTTGAAAAGCTGTTGCCAAAAGCCTTCAAACTATATGAAAAATATCTTTCAAAGTATGAGTATGACTGGCCAATAGAACTTGCTGGCGATAAGAAAAAAATCTGGAATTATTGTGCAGGCATTAAATTTACGCCAACGCCGAATTTAATTTTTGAGTTCGCGCTGCGCATAGCAGAATACCAAAACAGGCAAGGTTTTGGTTGGGTTACTGGCCAGTATATTTCTGCGCTTATTATTCGATCGCACGCCCATGGCAACAACAATTTTAATCTGGAACTCAGACATCTTGATACAAAAATAAATTACTTGTTGGGCTTTACTGGAATTGAGGAAAGGCCGCTCAGGGTTTCTGTTTCAGGAAATGTTGGGAATTTTTGCGGCTTGGACGCCCAAACTCTTCGGCTCACGCTCCGAGGAAATGCGGCCGGCCAGCTGGCTATGAAAGCAAAAGACTCAAGGTTTAAAATTTTCGGAGAGACAGATTTAGGGGCTGGCTGGTGTGCCAGCAACAGCGTTTTCAAATGCACTGACAGGGAATCTGCAGAACGGATCAAACAGGTAGTTAGAGAAGGCTGCAGGGTTTACTGGCTAAATAACAAAAAAAGGGTGTTGATTAAATGAACAAAGGCCTGCAAAAAGTTTTGGGTGATTTGGAGCTGCCGGACAAAGAGCGGCAGCTAAGGGTCGAAATAGATAAAAATCTGGAAACGACAGTAAATGCGTTATTGGCTGCGTATCCCGCGCTTCTCAAACCCCAGCAGGCGGGCCGCAGCAACATGATTGATTTGGATTGGAAGAAAATAAATGCGCGCGTTATCGGCGAGTTTGCAAGCAAGTGCATTCTCACGTATGGCCAGGAAGAACATACGTCCAAAATACTAACCGCGCTCATACAGTACGCTTATGGAGTAGGCTACAATAATTTTGATATTTTGGCCGAAAAAATACCAGAAGACTTTGGGGCTGGCCTTATTGGTGAGCCTGGCAGGCTTCTAGAAATAAACCTAACGGGCCAGCTGGGTGCAGAATGTTTTTTAGGCGCTAGCTATGTTGCGGTAACTGTGCTGGGAAATGTGGGCTACGGGTTTGCGCATGGCTCTAAAAATTCGTTTTTTGACATCAGTGGATTTGTTGGGGAAGACATAGGCATATACTCTGAGGGATGCACTTTTCTAGTCCAATCAGATGAGGCATATGATAAAGTCAGAAAAAGTACTAAAACACACGAAACATGGAAAAGCCGCGTTTACTGCAGGCCGACTGGTCGGGATAATCGGGTACACATCCTAACATACTAACCCCGCGCAGGCCATAAATTTGTAATATTAACAAAATGTATAACAAGCCTTATAAGTTTTTCGTATAGTCCAGAATATAATTGAGACATAATATGGCTGAATTTACAAACTTACAAAAATTTCGGGCGGCAGTAGACACAGCAGGCAAGTATTTCATAGATCCGACTTATGCCGTTGTGCCGGTCGATAATGTCGAGATTGATAAATTTTATCTGTCAATGCTCTCCCTTAATTATGTTTTGCGCGGCAGGATTTTGGTAAGCGGCGAGCCGGGCTCGGGAAAAACAGTTTCAGGAAACATAATCCATGCGCTGTTCGGGCATATCCCAGTAGTTACAGCAAACGATGCCCAGATGAACTGCTCGCCAGACAAGACAGAGAATGATTTAGTGGCAAGGATGCATTTCGGAAAAATGGCCAAAGATGGAATTGAGCAGGCAATCTGGCAAAAAAGCCTGGTGTTTCCTTTTATCCACATCGACGAGCTGAACAGGCTGACAGAGACAAGGCAGGACAACCTGCTGAACGGCATCAATAGCGGTATCTGGAACAGGTTTAATGAGACAATTATAAAAGGGCAAGTTCCGATTTTTGCCACAATAAATAATCCAGACAACGGAACATTTGATTTGATACCGCCAATATCTGACAGATTTGATTTGATGATAGAAGCACCGACTGGCATTGCAGTTACAGATTTATATATGGCAAATGGCTTAGAGCGGGAAATCGGAAGCATCGCGCATGGCCAGCTGGAAGAGCTGGAGCCAGGCCTGCAGGAAATTGTCGGCGAGTTTGATAAACTGCTTTCAGATACAAACCTCAGCGGCAAGGACAAAATCGCAAGAGTAAATCTGATAAGAGCAAAAACTGCGGCGTGGTTTTCAGGCCAGCACGCGCATCCCGCAATAGCTTCACTGCCGCCAGCAACACACCAAATAAAAAATCGAGTTTATTTCTTGACAGAAGCAGAACAAAAAACAATTCGCGCAGAAATTAAAAAAATACCGTTCAACTCATACACCTTGGTTTATTTGGAGGCGGTCAATCAGGAAATAAACAACTCAGACTTGTTCGGCTGGAAAAGGGTGGACGATCCGCAGCCAAGGGAAGGCGTTGACGAGAACTTTGCGACCGTTCAAATAAAATCAGGGGTTTCTCCTCGGGCTATCGCCCGTACATTCGATCTGGCCCGCGGAATCGCTTGGCTGGCTGGCTCGCCTCAGGTATACATACAACACATGCAGTTAATATTGCCTTATGTCCTTGCGCATCGTGTCCGTTATCAGTCTGATTTTATTGCAATGCATCGTATGGATAATCGCGGGCAGACACTACAGGAGAAACCCTCAGTGCCAATCTACCTTGCGCGGCGCCTGCTTGCAGGCATTGATGAGCGGTGGAACAATTCCGCGGCGAAAGTCGTTGGCGAAGTTATTAAATATCGAGATGGTGTAACTAATGACCTGCCAGACCTGTCTGTCGAGATTAAGGATGAAAAGGGAAAGAAAAAAGATACATACCCGCATCCGCTTTACCGCCACATGTTAGAGTTGCGCAGAAGGCAGGCTAAAGGTAGATAAAACTTCAAATGGCCGCAAACACATTGGAAGATACACTGGTGAATGAGTTCGATAAGCTAAAAAGAAATAAGGAGTTCCAGCCATTTCCAACGGTTATACCAAATCCAGAATTATCAACAGTTCCGACTGCCTGCACGGATTTAAGAAAAAAGAAGACTTACGTTGGCGAGAAATTTATAGAAGAACTTGAAAAGCTCGGTGTTCCGGTGGATGTCGGAGTGCGCGGCGCCTTGAAGCACGAGATTGCACACTGGCTTTTCCACCCGCTGAATGCAGTTCCCGCGCTGGTTCTTGGCGAGATGGCACAGCGCTTGTTTGGTGATAAGGGCGAGTCGATTTACAGGGAATTTACAGACATAATCTGCAACACAAAATTAATCCTGCGCGGAAACAATGAAATTCCGCAAATTTATGGGGCGTTGGCAAAAAAAGACACGATGATTGATATGCAAAAACTATCAGTCGCGTATTATGGCCATCAGGCAGACATGGATTTGGGAATTAAACTTAACGCGAAGCTTCAGGAAAAATTTGAGATGATGGTTGGCCGGAAGAAAACCGATGACAAGGAAGGTATCAGCGGCATCCAGTTTGTGTTTGACGATGGCAGGATATTTGAGCGCGGCGGCATGATGGATCGTGCTTCATTAATGGACCAAAGAATAAAACTAATCCGCTATGGCAGGATTGTTGAGGAGTTCGCGCCAAAAACTACTTACGTTTGCGTAATTTACTCGAATAATCAGATATCTGATGCGCTCAGGACAATAATACGCGAAGTGTCAAAGGGCGACTACGAGCGAATTTTGAAATACGCGGTTAAAGTTCTCGGCTACAAGCCGCCGCAGAAAAGCAGTGGCAAGGGCATTGGCATTGGAGGCGGAAACTTTGATGTAGATGAATCTGTTATAGAATATTATGCAGAGCTTTCAAGGGCGTACCCGATTTTTGTCGCGAAAAAGCCAATGCTCGCGGATTCGAACGACCCTGTTCCAATGGCGCGGGCAGAGTGGGAGCCGGAGGACGATCCAAAGACAGCAGACCTTTTTTCCAGCAACGGAAAATTGCTTCCGGGAATAACACAGAAACACATTTACATGCCAAGCAGAAAAGCGGATGAAAAATTAAAGACACCGCACACGATTGTTATAATTGACAGCTCTGGCTCGATGGAAAATCCGGCAACAAAAAAATCCTTCGCTGTTGCTGCGGGCTGTGTTATTGCACGTACCTACTTGGAAAATGAGTCGGATGTATGCGTGGCAAATTTCAGCGGGGATACTTATGTTCTGCCATACACGCGCAATCAGGAAAGAATTTTCAGGCAGATTGTGGCCTATCAGGGCGGCGGCACTGAAATTAATTTTGCAAAGCTCAGGAATTTATTCAAGGAGCAGTTCTTCCACCCAAGTTATAGGGATATGAAAGATTCTGAGCTTGAGCGGTTGGTTGGAAAAAATGTTCCGAAGGAGGCAATAGAAAAAAATCTCAGCGTAGACTATGAAGATATAGCGCCGAAGCCACTGGGCGAAGTTGATATATTTTGCATAACTGATGGTGGCATAGCTAATCTTGACGAAACCCTTGAATTTTTGCACAACTCTGCAACTGCTGCGCGAACACATGTAATACACGTTGGAGCGTATTTTGAGCTGAAAGGCCAGTTCCCTGCGGATGTTAGTATCTACCGCGTGGATAAGCCCGAAGACATAATGAATATTTCTATTGGCGTATTACATCAGTATTTCGGAGAAAAAGATGAGACAGGAAAACGCGCAGCGTTTGCTAGGCCAGTTAGAGCGCCCTGAGCCAGAGAAGCAGTTAAAAGTAGAAATAGATAGAGCTCACGAGAATTTGGTAGATAAAGTTTTGGATATATATCGGCGCGGCGACGTTTTTGGCTGTTTAACACCCATAGTAGAACTTTCGAGGAGCTTAGTACTGAGCAACAAAATTGTGAATGATGTAGTGCTCAGAATGCAGGCAGAAGGTAGAATTGAGGCTAGTGGCAGAACTTATTCTTGGCCCGAAAAATTCGTAACTGAGCTTGTATGCTATTCGTACGCAGCTGGCTACAATGATTTCACATTAATTGGGAATTTTCAAAGAGGTCTGTTTGCAGACATACACCCATACGCGTTTGGAATGGGTGGTGTGCAAAGGCATAGCTGGAATGAAAAACTCCGTGCAACAATCATAGGAAATGTTGGCCATTCGTTTGGAGAAAATGTCAGTGGTGTGGAACTGACGCTAAAAGGTAATATTGTTGGCGAAGAATGTTATTGTAACTGTGCCAGAGGAGCCAAAGATTCTGTTTTTAAATCCAACTTTGATGCTGCGCTAAAAGAAATAAGCATGGGCGTCGGAAAGAACTGCGCACTATATGCAATACGAAATGGCAAAGAATATAAATATAATTTATTTTATAAGTTTGGTAGGCTTGTGGGGTTTGTAAAATAAATTATAATAGCGTAAGTAGGCACCGAAAATTCGTAGTTTAAAAAAATGAAAAAAAACTTAAAAAAAGTGCTAGGAGATTTAGAAACGCCCACACCAGAGAAAAAGCTAAAGTCTTTTCGCGATGAAACGCTCGAAGATGCGCTTCCAAAAATTACTGTGTGCTATGAAAAAGCATTGGCACAAAGATTTGATATCGCATCAGATAATTTTAGTGGTAGAGTAGGAAAGCCAAAGCTAAAAGTTCCAAATATAGCAATCACGCCGCAAATAATTTCCGAATTTTCTGTTGAGTGCTATGGTTATGTTGATATGCCAAATTATGAAACAGCCACAGGTCTTTATCTTACGGCGCTAATACAAAAATCCTACGGGCAAGGCCACAACAATTTTTCAATTGAAACAAATGGATTAGTTGTTGGCCAATCCTTGATTGGTCTGGGCGCCTATTTAATTGGAAAAAAAGAAAATCCAATAAAAATTTTTGTCAAGGGCGATTTAGGAGTTGACTTGGGCCTGTGCGCAGAAAACATTGCAGTAGAAGTACGCGGGAATGCAGGCATGATAGTGGCGCAACGTGCGAAAAGTTCTGAGTTTGTGCTTGATGGCCTGCTGTTTGGTGCCGGGGCTTTTTCAGAGAATTGTGTTTTTAAGTCAAAATCAAAAGCAGTTCTGAGCGGTATTAAAAAAACCAAAGCCGTAACAAACGCAACGCTATACTGGGTTAACAGGCAAGGCAAAGATGTTTTGTATGCGAGAGTGACTAGCAAATTATGATAAGATGGGGCAGGCAAACGTACAAAAGGCATTGGCTGGCTTGGAAGTTCCAACGCCAGAAAAAAGTATCAAAGTAATGCGCAGTGAAACGCTCGAGGAAACAGTAAGGCGGCTCTCCGAAGCTTATGAACGCTTTTTGCAGATGGACATTCATGATGTGTTTGAAAACGGCTATTATTTGGGTAAAGTTAGAGAGTTTGATGCGCTAAACATAACACCACAAGCCATATTTGAGTTTGTAGCTCGGCTAAGCTCGCCAGACGAGGAAGCAGATTTTCCGCAGCGGACAGGAAATTTTATTTCAGCCATGATTCAGCGTTCCTATGATGCTGGCCACAACAATTTTGAGATATATGCCGAAAATTTAGATAGTTCTGAGAGAATTTTTTCAGAGATCGTTGGCAGCACGCAGCGCCGCATCAAACTTAAAGCCACAGGCGATTTTTTGGGTGTGGGATGTTTCCACAGATTAAAAAATGTTGACGCTAAAGTAATTGGTAGTGTGGGAGAGTCTGCGTTTTCAAGCGCATATTTATCAAATTTTGAAATTTCTGGCAGTGTTGGCGTGAGCTCTGCGCAGCTTGGCAGGTATTCGAGTTACAAGCTACTTGGCGATGTTTGCGGGAAGAATTTTGGCGTATCGACCACAGATAGCATCATTATGCATCGCTCTGAAATTATTCTTGATGCTATTCGCAAGCAGAAGTATGCTGGCAAGTATAATAAATATTATCTGCTGAAAGACGGCAGGGAAATTCCATACACAACAGCGTATAGATTAAAGCAACGGGTGAAAAGCATAATATGAGGCAAAAATATTTAAAAAGAACGCTTATAACAGAAAATAATTAAAAAAATATATCTGCACAATTAGCAAACTATTTAAACCGTAACACTAACTGTCTATTATGGCCACAAGTAAAAAGTCAATTACGCCGATCATCGCAATCATCCTGACAATGATGATGGTTGTAGCAGTCGCAGGGGCTATGTTCTACTGGCTGACCAGAATTCAGGAGCAGGGGCAGGGCGGCGTTGAGAGTTTTAACACACGATTTTTTTCCACAGCAGCGACCGCAGCGAATGTAATCCGCACTAACTACAACGGCACATTTGCCAGCAATGAGTTTATGAGCGTGCTAATACAAAACACAGGCAATGCCAAAGTCGCTACTCAGGTTAATGCCACGCCTTCGGTGGAGTGGGTTGTGTCCGACTCGGCTGGCCGGACAGTATGCACACAGCCATGGAACGGCGCAGTTGGCTCAAACAGAAATGTAATCTGCTCACTGGGCTGCGGGGCAGACATTAACCCTGGCCAGATCCGCGAGCTAAGGCTGAACATCACAAGCACAGAGTGTACTTTAGTTAATGTAACAAACGGCACCCAGATAAATTTCATAATAACATTCCAGGGCAAGGCAACCGCAGCAGGAAGCTTTGTTAAAGAAGCTTCAAGTTAGCGATAACTTTTTAAGTTTAAGCCCAGCAGTCCGTTTATGCAACAGCAGCAAGTAATCTACCCATTCCCGCCAGAAATACTAGTGCAGCCAGAATTACGCGCGGGCGATAACGATGAGTATCCCGTTTACGCAGAATCGTGCAAATGGATAGCTAAATTTGAAGACAATACAAAATATAACGTAAACGAACGGATGCAATTTTATTTTTCTTTCGTTGAAAATCTTTTAGCATACATGAAAACGCAGAGTATTTTAGAATTACCGTTAGACTCTATAACCACCCATTACACTGGCAATGATGGTTGGCCAATGGAAAAAGAGCATTATATTCCATTTCCAAATCGTTCGAACCTCAAACATCCGAAGATAGGTTTGGATGGCATGTTAGTGTACCAAGAGCAGAGCGAACAAAAGACTTGGTTCGGCCTGAAGAAAGTTAAAGTATCTACAAAAAAAGTCGACCTTCGCGATTTGGCTGGCATGTGTGATTTGTTTTTTGGCCAAAAAGTGCAAAGCGCAACAAAGCTTGGCCGGCTGACAATTGATTCGTTAGTTCATTCAATTATGAGCGAAGCACATATAACTAACTAATTTTTTATCTCATGGACACGGCAACTTGGACTCTTTCGGAAGCTTCATACTCTGTCAGATAGCATTCCCGAATATTCGTATATTAAATTATATATAACGCATATAAAACAATATATAATAACATCTAAGTTAAAAAAACTAAAAAATAAAATAAAAGAAGGTGCTTTGCCTTGCTTTAGCTTTAATCCCAATTCTCAGAGACTTACTTTAGTCTGCTGAAAATTTGGATAGCCATCGCAATGGCGCCTATCAACACTAGGATAAAGGCGATCACTGCAAACACGACGTTAATCCAGCCCACGGCTGTCGTAACGCTCGGCACTCTGTCCGCTACTTCGGACAGTACCGGTGTCAAAAGCAGGAATACTGAACCTGATGCAAAGTATCCGAGCTCCTTTCGCAGTTGGTCTACGTAGCCGCTGAACTTTAGGAATGCTAATCCTAACAGCAGGCCCACGCCTACACCCAATGTTCCTTCCAAAAAGGCCATTTTTTACCTCCTATACTTAATTAGCTATTATCGGAAGCAGTATATATAAAAGTTAGTCACAACTCGGAAGTTTTTGTCATTTTATAGAAATTACTATAATAGTATATAAA
>JACQKZ010000013.1 GCA_016204275.1 Nanobdellati archaeon
AAGTCAGCACCAACATCTGCGGCTTTTGTGAAAATTCCGCCGCCGACTCTTGCGAATAAGCTAATCAGTGATGCGCCGAAGCCATAACCAATTATTAGCGAAACAGAATTATAGAATTGATAGAGCAGTGTTACGCCTAAAATTCCAAGGCCAACTACCGCAAGGCCAGTGATTGCGCCGCCTCTGAAGGCCAGCACTAGGGCTTCCTGTAACGAGCGTTGTGCCGCCGCAGAAACACGGACATTCGAACGGACTGCAGAGCTCATGCCAATGTAGCCGGCCAGCGCGCTTGAAACCGCGCCAATAACAAACGTGACTGCTGTTGGGATATTTATTAACCAGCCAAGAATTACTACGACCGGAATAGCAACAATTGTTATGGTTTTGTATTGCCTGCTAAGATATGCCATCGCGCCTTCCCGTACTGCCCCGGAAATTTCCTGCATCTTTTTCGTGCCAGCAGGCTTCTTCAGCACATAGGCTAGCAGGAAGCCGGCAAACAAAAGGGCCAGCACTCCTGCGGCTAAGACAGCAGTTTCAAAATTCAAATTCAAGGCTTGGAGCGCCATTTTCGGCTTGCATCACTAAATAAAGTCTTTTAAGTGTTTCGCCCACGTAGAAAGTTTTAAATGGTTTTTGCTTTTGTTAATTTCATGGTTCAGCGCGATAATGATATAGTGTTTGAAACAGTAAAAAGCTATCTGAATAATACGGTTGGGCTGGAAAGGTTGCTTGTTAATATTGGCTTTAGGAAGCCGCACGATTTGGATTGCCAGATTGATGGCTGTGGAAAAGTTGATAATCGTAGCGAGGTTTTACCTAAATGTTCAACACCAAATGTTGCTGGTATTTATTCTAAGAAGTATGGCAGCAATGTTGTTTATGCAGTATCAGCATACGGCGGAGAATATGGCCGCGAATTTACCGTTTTCGGAAAGCGGAGTTTTGTTTTGCAGGCAATAAAAGAACTTAGGCAAAAAGATAAGGATATATATAAAGTAGAACAATCTAATGAGAAGATGCAAAAAGAAAGACTAAATGCGGTGCTGCGCGCAGCTCATACACCTTAAGATATTTATTTGTTAGATTTTAGCGGTTAGTGATGTCTTGCAGGCCTGCGCCCGAAACGGCCCCGCGCCGGCGAGTTTCTGCTGAACTGGCTCAATCCGCGATGGCCATGGAATCCAGATGGCCGGCTGCCAAATCCAGATCGGCTGCCGAAGTCGAATGGCAATCTCTGGAACTGCGGCGCAGCGAGCTTTTCAATTTCAATGTCCCTGTTGGCCTGCACGTGGCGGAAGTTGTCATAATCCTGCTCAGACAAAAGCGATATTGCCTTTCCGGTTTCTCCAGCCCTGGCAGTCCTGCCGATTCTGTGCAAATATTCCTTGTCTGTTTTTGGAATGTCATAGTTTATAATGTGTGTAACATTTTTTATGTCCAAGCCGCGTGCGGCAACATCTGACGCGACAAGCACGTTGATTTTTCCGGCGTGGAATTCTTCCATAATTTTATTTCTTCGCGACTGTGTTAACCCGCCGTGGATCGGCTCTGCGTTAATGCCCTGCTTCTCAAGATTGCTGGCAACCATATCAACCCTGTGGCGTGTTGCGCAGAAAATAATTGCGAGTTTTGGGTGATCTGTTTTTATCAAATGTGTCAAGAGCGAGAACTTATCGCGCATCTGCACATTATAATAAACTTGTTTTAGTTGGGATTTTTCAACATAAATTTCGACGCGCACGATTTCCGGATCCTTCATGTATCTTTCCGAAATATCGATGACATCACTTGAAATTGTGGCGCTGAAAAGCAAGGTTTGCCTGTGCTGCGAGGTCTGCCGTACTATGTCGCGGACGTCATCTACAAAACCCATTTCAAACATTTTGTCTGCTTCGTCCAAAACGAGCATTTTTATTTTGCTTAGGTCAATGGTATGCCGCTCTAAGTGGTCGAGCATCCTGCCTGGCGTGCCGACAACAATTTCTGCGCGCCTTAATTCATTTATCTGGCGTTCAATTCCGACGCCGCCATAAATCGGGAGAATATATTTTTGTGCGTATTTTGAGAATTTCATTAATTCTTTTGATACCTGCTCGGCCAGCTCCCTTGTTGGCACGAGAATTAGGGCCTGCAATCCTTTTCTTGACTCTACTATTTCTAGCATCGGCAGGCCAAATGCGGCTGTCTTTCCCGAGCCTGTTCCGGATTGGCCAATTACGTCCTTGCCAGCCTTGATTAGCGGGATAGTCTGCTCTTGTATTGCCGTGGTTTCTTCAAAACCGATTTCTTTTATAGCCCGCAATAATTCGGGTTTTATGTTTAGTTCTTCGAACTTCTTCATTTTATCTAATAGTTAACAATTTGCGTGGTGCGTTCCTAGAATTCTAGAAACGCGCGCTCAAACAGGTCTGGATGGCCTGCTGACGCATCTGTTTTCTATTCCTTAACAAAGGCTCTGTATTTGGGTTTATAAGCTTATTTAATAGAATTGAAATATTCCCGCACACTTTTCCAGCCATGAGTCATTCTTAAAACGTTAGGCGTGTAAACACCTTTGTTATGGTTTGCCGGAAATAGAAGCAGTGTGCTTTTCAGGTGGCCTGCCATTTTTCTTGCCAGCCTTGGGGAGTCGTCAATCAAAACATCATATCCGCGCATAGATTTGTCAGAGTGTTTTCCAAACGCGTCTAAAACTACAATACCATGGAAAGGTATGCCCATAAAATCGATCCAGGTAAGCATATCGCGCCCCGAATTGATGCGCCTTGAAGTTACTATGTCTAGCTGTAAATCTTGCCGGAGGTATAGATTTTTCATTGCATTAACCGCACCAGGCAATGGTTCCATCTTTTCCGGATTCAGCCATGCAAGGTCAAAATAACGCCAGCACACATTCTCTGGAACTTGTTCGCCAAATACTTCTTTTATTTTTTTCATAACCGGCAACGCTTCCCCGATGTCCCAGCTGGCAATGTCATCTAAAGTATAATGCGTGCCAAAATCTTTGTTAAGCAAGTGCAGAAACCTGTCATGGAATTTTGCTAATACGCCATCAACGTCTACAGCAACGCGCTTTATTTTTGCATTTTTTGGCGCAACTTTTCTCTCCAACATATGGATTTAGTATTACAAAAAAGATTTAAGCCTTTCTATGTTTTGTTTGCCATGACTGGAAAATTAATTGTCGCGCCGGATTACAAAACCATAGAAGGAGCGTTAGTATTTCTTGCCGGCCCGATACAAGGTGCGCCGAGATGGCAGGAGAAGGCGATAAAATATTTGCAGTTGAGTGCGCCGGAGATTAACATTGCTAATCCAAGAAGGCCAGACAAACATTACAGCAAAGGCGAGTTCCCGCCGGAACTTTATGCAGAGCAGGTTGACTGGGAAACATTTCACCTAAAAAAGGCCGGCGAATGCGGCGTGATTTTATTTTGGCTTGCCAGGGAAGCCGAGCACAAATGCCATCGTGCGTATGGGCAAGCAACAAGATTCGAATTAAGTGAGTGGAAAGTTAAGCATGAAAGGGATTTTGTTAAGCTCGCAGTGGGAATTGAGGAAGGGTTTACTGGTGCAAGGTATATTGCCAGAAGATTTTCACAGGACTGCCCGAGCCTCAGGATTTTTACGACGCTGGAAGAGACATGCCAAGAGGCAATCCGGCTTGTTTAATTTGTAAAATTCAATTAATATGTTTGTGCAACTAAAGGCATATAAACCCTAACAGAATTATTTATGTGATTCAAATGATGTCGGGCCAGCCAACCAGCATAGTAGAAATCAGCAAATTAGAGTTTGATTTGATGGAAAAAAGCAATGCCGAACTGAAAGAGTTCATGTCTGATAAGAAACGGCAGGCAGGCATCGCTTCTGCTTTGGAAGGCATGCTGGCAGATAAAGAATTAATTTCTTCGCTCAAAGTGCACAATGCAGAGCTTGCCATCGGAGATCTAGGTTTGTGGCTGACCGGGCGCGGTTTGATGTACAATACTGGTAGTTCAATGGTGAGGATGCTAGTGCCAGTTGAAAAATATCTTGGCGTTTTTGTGTATAATCAGTTTGGCCGGGACGAAAGTGACAAAATGCCAAAAATGTTTTTTCGTTTAGCCGCCGCGCTTTATAGTAAAGACAAAAACATAACCGGCAGAAAACTGGCACGGTATTTTCAGGATGCGAAGGCGCAGTTAGACCAAATAACTTATTGATCTGTATTTATGTCAGTAGTTTTAGTTTTTCTATCGCCCTTTCCCAAACTTCTTTTGGCTTTTTGTATCCACGGATAACAGAGCCAGGGTGCGGCATCGGGAAGTAAAGCACGCCCTTAATTTCTTTTGGCTCGCATCGCTTTACAGTTGAGCATTCCGGCAGGAAAACCTTTGTTGCGGTGTTGCCTAGCAGAATAATTATTTTCGGTCGGACTTCACGGATTTCTTTTTCAAGGATTGGCAGGAAATTTTTAAGCTCATGCTTTGTGGGCGGCTTGTTTCCATCCGCAAAAGTTTTTACAACATTTGTTATATACAACTCGTCGCGTTTGATTCCGATTTTTTCCAATTCTTCTGTTAAGAACTGCCCTGAGCGCCCGACAAATGGCCGGCCAAGTTTTATTTCCTCAGCGCCAGGCCGCTCACCGATTATCATAACTGTGGCGGTTTTTGGGCCGTGTCCTAAAACTACATTTTCCATAAGTGTTTTATAGTTTATAGGTTTAAAGATTTAATGCTAACAACGTATGTTAAGATTTTTGAGGCGACGAAGCCCGTTTTCAGAGGCCGCGGCGAGGAGATAGGCGTGTTTTTGATTGTTTACGTTTCACCAGATGCAGACAGATTGAAAGGACTGCCAAACAGGGGTTTTAGTTTTGGCGCACAAATGGATTATGCATTTGAAGACGACCCGAGATTTTTTAGCATGCGGGTTGAAGAGCAATTTGGCAGCAGCGCTTTTCTGAATTATTCAAATTTTGTCTGGGAATTTTGCTTGCCAGCTGGGAAAAAGGCGGAGCTGGAAAAGTTATTAAAGGGCGAAGCATAGAAAGCTTTATATACTATTTTCCAGAGTAAACGATTGAGCTAACATGGCAAACCGAGTTGATTGCCTTCATTGTGGGAATTGATTTTTCTAGCTCGAGTTTTCGAAGAGTTGATTTTCTTCATCACGTTCTTAGCAGATTTGCTTTTGGTATGGCTGCCGTGGTCTAGTGGTATGATTGGAGCCTGTGGGTACAGCCCCTTTCTTCGCGAAGAAAGGTGCTCTACGAAACCGCCAAAGAAGGCGAGGCGCATTCGCTGCGCTCAGCGCCTTAACGATTTCGTAAGGTATCAGAAAGCTCTAGACCCGAGTCCGATACTCCTTCCCTTTTCTTTTGAAAAAAGAAAAGGTCTGGAGCAACCCCAAAAGAAAACCAGTGGCGTCTTCGATGCCACAAAGGGGTGCCCGAAGGACGGAAATCTCGGCGGCGGCCCCTTAATTTATTCTCGAGGTGAATTGAAATGACAAATAAACCAGAAAGAGTTATGAGCGTGGCAATAATATCTTCTTTTGCAGAAGACAGACTTATATTTGCAAACGAAAAAACAGAATGTAGAGAAGGCGGGCCTGCTTTGTTTATCTCTAATGTATTTAAAAAATGTGGCATACCTTTCAAATTGTTCTGCGGAGAAAAAGCAATTGTGGAAATAGATATGCGCAATAATATTGAAAAAGGAAGAGTTAAATCTATTAGCAAAATTATTACAAATTCAAATAAAACATTTGATTTTGCCTTAGTGTCAACGCTGTTAAATGAGTTTAGCTTAAAACGAATAGCTAATTTCAATTGCTTAGATATACAAGGCTATGTGCGCGATGGGAGCGATTTTGGTAAAAAGAAATTTTTTGACTCAGAAGAATTAGAAAATTTTGATATTATAAAAGCAACGGAAGAAGAAATAAAATATTTATCCAAACAACGAGTTAGCAAAATAAAATTACTGTTGCTGACCCGCGGCAGCAATGGCTTTGAAATAATACAAAACGAATGCAAATATGATTTTAGCGTTGATAAAATTTATTCTTCAGACACAATCGGCGCAGGTGACACTTTTTTTGCCGCTTTCTGTATAAAGTATTATCTAACGAATGATATTTTTCAGAGCGCGAGATTTGCGACAAAAACTGTCGCAGATTTTCTGAAAAGCAAGGAGAAAAAATGAAACTACAAATTGGAGTAATGGGCTCGGCAGCAGATTTAAAGTACGCAAAAGAAATTGAAATGTTAGCAGAAAGGATTGGTAGGCTAATTGCAAGAAGCGGAAACATAATTGTTTATGGTGCTGAGAAAGACTCTGACTCGCTGTCAACAGCTGCAGCGAGAGGAGCAAAAAAAGCAAATGGTTTGACAGTTGGCGTAACTTACGGCAAAGGCAAAAATATATTTGATAAAGAAAATACGGACGTGCTGATTGTTAGCGGACTTGAACGTGGTGGCGGAAGAGAATTTGTTTTAGTAAATAGCTGCGATGCTATTATTACAATTAGCGGTGGCTCTGGCACGTTGAATGAATTAGTTGTCGCATATCAGCTAGGCGTACCAATGGTTGCCTTGGTTGGAACTGGTGGCTGGTCGGATGAGCTTGCTGGAAAATATATTGATGCAAGGCAAAGAAGAAAAATAATTTCTGCAAAAACGCCGGAGGAAGCAGTCGAACTTGCAATTAAACTTGCCAAGGAGAATATGTAAAATGCAAAGCAATAAAAACCCACAGTTACAAATTATAAGCATGCCAATCGAAACCGTAAAGGGATTCAGAGATATCCTGCCGCCCGACTCACTGAAGCGGCAGAGAGTAAGAGAGATAATAGAGAAAAATTTCAAGCTGTTTGGTTTTGTCCCAATCGAAACGCCAACGATTGAGTACGAAGAGCTGGTCCGCGGGGATAATCAAAATGATTCCGCTGTTTCTGATAGATTTAGACTTAAAGATCGCGGTGAGAGGGATCTTGCACTTCGCTTTGAGTTCACATTCCAGCTGAAAAGAATTTTCAAGGAAAACCAAAACATTAAGCTGCCATTTCGCCGTTACCAAGTCGGCTATGTTTTTCGGGACGAGCCAGTTGAACGAAACCGCTACCGCGAGTTTATCCAGTGCGACGCGGATATTGTCGGCGATGCTTCAATAAAAGCAGACGCGGAGTGTCTAGCGCTCGCTGACATAATTTGCAAAGACTTAAAAATAAAATACACTTTGAAATTCAATAATAGAAAATTAATAAATAGTATTTTAGATAATATGAAAATAAAAGATAAGGAAAATATTTTGCGCGAGCTCGATAAATTAGATAAAATTGGAGAAGCGGAAGTCAAAAAATCTTTACAAAAATATGCAGGCAAAGAACAAATCAGCAAACTTTTCAAAATATTAAACAACAAAATAGATTTTTTTGTTAAACAAAAGTTTTCTGGCGCGGATGAAGTTGCAGAATTATTAGAATTATGCAAATTGTATAAAATAAAAGCTGAGTTCTCGCCGTTCCTGATGCGCGGGCTGGCTTATTACACGGGCTCAGTTTTTGAAGGCTATATGTCAGAGGTAAAAGGCTCCCTCTTCGCAGGCGGGCGCTATGATAACTCTGTCGGCCGCTATGTGAATCGGCAAATACCTGCGGTCGGCATCTCTTTTGGCCGGCTTCTTGACTACCCAAACATAAAACCAGAAACAACAAAATGTGTCGTTGTTTCAATCGGCCAGGACAGGAAATCCATAGAAGCTGCAAATAAACTCAGGGCTAGCGGAATTTCCTGTTTTGTTATGGATAGGCTGTCAAAGGCGCTTGAATATGCAAATGTAAATCAAATACCCTACGCAATTTTTGTTGGTGGTGATGAAGTCAAAGCGAAAAAAGTGAAACTTCGGGATATGAAAACCGGAAGAGAAAAGTTGTTAAGTGTTTCTGATGTTACTAAGAAAATAAAATGAATGAGCAACTTGTTGAGCAGGCCAGCAAGACAAAGCCAGGCCTGCGGCCAATCACTGCCGACACAAAGTTTGCGTGCACGATGTGTGGCAAGTGCTGCTTTTTTACAAAAGAAACATTAGAAAAATTCAGCGTTGAAAAATTCGGCTGGAAATTAAAAGAAGACGGCTCCTGTCAACATCTGACCGCAGATAAAAAGTGCGGCATTTATGAAAAGCGGCCGCTGATTTGCAGGCTCTATCCATTTTTTATTAATGAGGAAGAGCTTGCAAAGGGCAAAGTGAGTTTGCTTTTACCTAAGCTATTAATTGACCCAAACGCAACTGGTTTTGGAACCGGCCCGAAAGTTGCGGAAAATCCCGCGATTAAGGAAGCTTTGGCAGATGTTGGCCGGCGGATGGAGAAGATGGCAAAGGCAGGCAAGAAGTCAATTGGAGAGATATTGTATTCTTTTCCAGAGGATTAAGTTTCGATATAAATCCCGGGCTTGCCAGGCTTCGCCTTCTCTGCCTTGTGTTCGGGGTCGTACTTCCTAATATTGTTATTTGCCCAAACCTCGATTTCCGCGGAAAATTCTTTCTGCAAAGTTTCTTTCAGTGATTTGTATAAATCAAGTTCTTTTGGAATTGCGTATAAATATATTTTCTTCGGCGCTTTGTTCACTATTTTAATAATTCTCCGCATGTCTTCAATTGTTTTTTCTAAAATCTGTTCCTGTTGCTCTATCTCTTTGCTGATTGCTTTTTCGTCTACGGCTGGCCATTGTTCAACAGAAACAAAACTCTTGTTTCTGATCTCATGCCACAGCTCCTCTGCGGTGTGCGGGGCGAACGGCGAAAGTAAAGTTAATAGCGTTTCATATCCTTCTCTTGTTGGATTTTCTGCAAGGTAATCTGCATACCTTGCCAGCTCGATTATTGCAAGATTAAATTTTAATGTTTCCAAAAGCTGAGTATAATTTTTTATCAAAATATTTCTTTTGTGATCATCTTTGGCATCTGGTTTTTTAAATTTTAATTCTGCAATCTTTGAAATCTTTTGTAATAGGCGGAATGCGCCTTCCACACCCGAATCAGACCACTCCATGTCGGATTCTGGCGCGCCAACTGACATCAAAAAGACGCGCGCAGTATCAATTCCATATTTTTCGGAGATGTCAGTCTGGTACACCACATTTCCAAATGATTTTGACATTTTATGTCCGTCTTTGTAAACAATTCCCTGATTAAACAGCGCGGCGAATGGCTCGTCGAAGTTCAGAAGTTTCATATCCCGCAGAACTTTTGTCCAGAATCTGGAGTAGATGAGATGGCCGACCGCGTGTTCGATCCCGCCGATGTACTGGTTGACCGGCATCCAGTAGTCAACTGCTTTTTTTGTGAACGGCAATTTTTTTTCTTTTGGCGAGCAGTATCTTAAGAAATACCAAGAGCTGTCCACGAACCCACCCATCGTGTCTGTCTCTCTCTTTGCAGGGGACTTGCACTTCGGGCATTTTGTTTCTGCCCAAGACGTTGCGGACGCGATTGGATTTCCCTGAACCTTAAAATCAACTTTCTCAGGTAGCAGGACCGGCAACTCTTTTTCAGGCACTGGCACCGCACCGCACTTGCCGCAGTAGATGATTGGTATCGGCGTGCCCCAGTATCTCTGGCGCGAGATGAGCCAATCGCGGAGTTTATAATTTGTAGTTTGTTTTGCTAAATTTTGTTTTGCACAATAATCAATAATTTCTTGTCTAGCTGGGCCAGCCTTTTTGCCGGTAAATTCTTTTGGTTCGGTAAGAAGCCCGTTTTTCATGTCTGTGTAGCAAATCTCGAAGTTCTCAACTTTTTTACGCAACGCAGGATCCTGCGGCACCAAAACTGCTTTTAATCTTATGTTATGTTTTTTCGCAAATTCAAAATCGCGCTGGTCGTGCGCGGAGCATTTTACAATTCCGGTTCCGTAATCAGCAATTGCAAAACTTGTTACCCAGATTGGCAGCTCTCCATTGCCAACTGGGTCGATCGTATATCTGCCGGTAAATATTCCTTCGATCTCTGGTTCCTTCTGCGTCTTACGTTTTTGAATTATTTTTTTGCAGAACTCCAAAATTTCATTTTTATTTTTCACACCATCTAAAAGTTTTTGCAATAGCGGGTGATCTGGGGCAATTGCTATAAAAGTGTCTGCCTTGAATGCTTCAAAATGCGTTGAGAATGTTTGTAGTATTATGTCTGATCCTTTTACTGGCGAGGAGAATAGCAGGCCATCAGACTTTCCAATCCAGTTTCTCTGCAGGTGTTTCAATCTGTCTGACCAATTTAGCTTGTCCAAATCTTTCAGCAGTTCGTCTGCGTACGCAGTTGTTTTTATGAACCACTGCTCTAGCTCTTTTTGCTCGACTTTTGTTGTCTCGTGGCGCCAGCAGCAGCCGTCCACCACCTCCTCATTCGCTAACGTTGACTTGCATTCATGGCACCAATTCACCGGCGCCTTTTTTCTGTAAACCAAGCCGCGCTCCAAGAATTTTAGGAAGAACCACTGGTTCCATTTGTAATATTCTGGCTCGTGAGTGGAAATTGTTCGCGACCAATCGTAGCTGTTACCCATCGCTTTGAAATATTCAGTAATTTTTTTGATTGCATCTTCAGTGTATTTTTTTGGGTGGATGCCGGATTTTTTTGCTGCATTCTCTGCTGGCAAGCCGAACGAGTCATAGCCCATGGGGTAAAGCACGTTGAAGCCCTGCATTCGTTTGAATCTCGCGATTACGTCGCCTATCGTGTAGTTGCGTACGTGGCCCATGTGCAGAAAGCTTGCGGATGGGTAGGGAAACATTTCTAAATTATAAAACTTCTTTTTTTTGCTGTCTTCTTTTGCATGGAAGATTTTTTTATCTTCCCAGGCTTTCTGCCACTTCTTTTCTATTGATTGAAACTCCATTTTCTAATATATATTAAGCGGGCCGGCGAAGATTTATGCCCCACATATTACCCGTACTTTATTTAGTAATACGTGGCTTGAACTCCGGACCCCCTGCTTAGAAGGTTCACCCAGCATATTTCTGCTGTCAGGTGCTCTATCCAAGCTGAGCTACCGGCCCACATAAAACTTATATTGCTTCGGTTTTTAAAGTTGGCTATGGTGTCTGACGTGAATTATTGCCCAGTGCACAGCACTTTAATGATGGCTGGCAAGTGTGTACGATGCGAAACAGAAATTAGCCCAACAAGAGGAAATGCTGGAAAGGATGCCGAAACAGGATCGCCAGCCTTTCGCGCGTGCAGCATTCTGAAATCCAATCATAAAACCAACAGCATCATGGGGCTGATAAGCAGCAGATTACAGCCAGGCCAGAAGTTCGAACAGATGTACGAGGAGATAATAAACCGAAAGGCCGGCTTCGTAACCGCATATTTTCTTGCTGGCCTGCCAGAGCACAATGGGCACATGGTATTTTTGCACCCCAAAACACTAAATAATATAATTAATAAATCTGTAAAATATGGCTCTTCCAGCGCGTTCTACTCGCGAATTGAGCTGAGGGACAGTTTGTGCGTGTTGTGCCAGGAAGGCAAAGCAGATTTTGGGGGTTTGTCGCTTTCTTCAGTAGTCTATGGCGGCGCAACTGATTTGTCTGATGCCTATTCTGCCTTTACAGGTTACTTGCTGGCCAGCCCGGAAGTGATTTTTGGCAAGCCGGCAAAGCCGCTCAATCTTAAAAAAAGCCACAAAAGGGCGCGGGAATTTACGTATTAATTGTTTTCACACAGTAAGGCGAAAGATTTAAATGTCTTTCGTTACTACAAAGTCGCAATTGAGGTGTAAAATGAACTACAGAGCGCTATTATTGGCGTTTTCAATACTAACCGCAGTGTTATCCCTTTCGGCAGTTTCCGCAGCAGCACCAGTTGTTGCAGAACTGGCTGACCAGACTGTCCTAGAAGGCGCAGTTCTCGGCGGCGTGAATGGATTACCAGTCACAATAAGCAATGGAGTTGCTCCGTTCGCATACACGATTGATAATGTTAATGTTGATGCAGCCAAGGCAAAACTACAAGTTACTGCACAAAATGCGCTAGGCGCGTGCCCTGCAGGCCATGCGGGTATTTGCATAGATAATGCTGGAAAAATATCATACGCTGGCAAGCACAGTGAGATTGGCACATATACAGTTACTATTACAGTTACAGATGCAAATGCTGACACAGATACAGAAGAATTCAAGCTTACTGTTGCAAACTCAGACCCAAACCTTAATCTTGCAAAGCTGAGCAAGGATGTTGTAGTTCTTTCAACAACAAATACTGTAGCAGCTTCAAGCAATTCCGCAAATAACGCAATCATACTGACTGCTAATACACAATACCAAGACAAGATTGTAGAGAAGAATGCGAATGAGCCGATCGACGCAGGCCTGGCCAGCGGCGACTCTTTGAAATATTCTTTCACAACAGAGTGGACAACCTTTACGATGAAGGATGATGGAACAATTTCCTTCACTCCGACAGACGCAGACATAGGATACCATTATGTTACATTGACTGCGACTGACAGCTCTGGCGCGATAAACTCAAGGGCAGTAAGATACTTCGTAAAAGATTCGACAGACAATGAAAAACTTCTCATAAGAAATATTGATGTAACAGACGTTTCTGGAGATGAGGATGAACACGAGCCAGGCGACGATTTCGAAGTTACACTTGATGTTGCGAATTTGAACAACAAAGACTTAGAATCTGTAAAAGTCAAGGCATGGATATCTGGCGTGAAGGACAGCACTGTCAAAAGGTACAGCGAAAGGGCACAGGCCGACAAGTTTGACCTTTCTGCTGCTGACACAAAGGATGAAATAACACTAAAATTAGCATTGTCAACTGACGCAAGAAAGAGCACAACTGATTTGACAACTTACCTTGCTTTGAATATTGTTGCAGAGGGCAGCGATGAAAACGGAACATTGTTTACGGACATGTATGTCAAGGAGTTTAAAGTAACACGACAGGATCACAAAGTAATATTTGAATCCGTTTCATTCAATCCGCCAGAAACAACCTGCGGTGGAAGCACAGAGATCGCGGTTAGAACTATTAACATTGGCAATTCAGAAGAAAAGGTAACTGTTAATGTTAAGAACAATGCAATGGGAACTTCCCTGAGCACTGGCCAGTTTGAGCTGAAGAAGGACGGTTCTGACGCGGAAAAGATTTCAAGATTGGCAGTTGCAGTGCCAGCCACAGCAAAGGCACAAGACTACACGCTTGATGTCATAGCAAGTTATAATGACGGCAAAACTGAATTGACAGAGCCAGTCAAACTTACTATTGGCTGCGGTGCAGCAGCTGCAAGCAGCGTAACAAGCGTTACTTCAGAATCTGTTTCTGGTTCAACGATTGCAGTCCAGCAGGCATCTGCGGTTGCGGAGCGGGGCCAGGCAGTCAAATACACGATAACTGTTACAAATATGCAAACTGCAGAAGCCACATACAAATTAGATGTGAGCGGAACGCAGGATTGGGCAACTGTAAGTGTAGAGCCATCAGAGCTTAAATTGGCTTCTGGGGCAAGCTCACAGTTGTTTGTTTACCTGACTCCAAGGCGTGATGCCTCGGCAGGCGACCACAGCGCCACAGTTTCCGTTGTTTCTGGAACCACAGTCCTTTCAAGCAAAGTCCTTACAACGCTTGTGAAGGCCGGCACCACTACAATCGAGCAGTTTGCTCCTACTGGCGCTTCTACCTTAAATCTGGGCGGTAACACGGCAACAATCGGCTTCGGCGCGCTCGTAATCCTTGTGGCGATACTGGCCATCGTGCTTGTCGTAACAAGGAACGGCAAGGGCAACGGAAAGAAGGTCGAGAAGTACTAATTTTTGTTTTAGTTTTTTTAGGTTTTTATGCAATAATAACAAAAGGTATTTAAGTTTATTTGTCTGTTGGGTTGTTATGGTACATATAAAAAGCCAGCTAAAATCCGGGCTAGCAAAAATTCGCGAGCAATTCGGCATAAAATCACGAGAAGAAAAGGATGCAGAGAGCATATTCGAACTTACAATGTGTATGGAGCAAACCAAACAGTACCTTAGCCATACAAAAGTTTTGCTTGATGATTTAAGTACTAAAATAGATAGCGCAGTGGCAGCAAATGATACTACAGCTTTAGAACACCTGCGCACAAAATATAAATTACAGGAGACAACCTACAATGAAATGTGCAGCTTTGTTAGCGAGATTGAATCTGCAATAGCGCGTTATCGCGCCGAAGGGCTGGCCAGCGGTCTTTCAGATATTATAAAAAAGTATGATACCATGAGGATGTATTATCCTGCTGATGAGAAAAACAAAATAGTTCAGCTGCAACAAAAGAAATGTTAAGAACTTTTTTGTATTTTTAAATTTTTATTTTAAATTATTTGTGCGAAAGGTATTTAAGTTTATTTGTTTGTTGATTTGTTAAGGCGTCAAGAAAAGATAAAATATTAAGAAAAAACTTAGAATGCTTAGAATGACAACACAAGAAGAAAGAGATGCAAAAGGTAAGGCACCTATAAAGCTTACTGGCAAGGCTGCAGAAGCTTGGGCGTTGAGAAAGAAGCACCTGGATGGACTATTAAACGGTTCAATACCATGGGGGACACCGCTACCTGAAACTAAAACTGATACAGAACTTGTTTTGTCAATGAAACAAATATTTGCGCCCGTTCTGGCAAACACAAAACTTTGTCTAGATGATCTAAGTACTAGAATAGATAGCGCAGCGGCGGCAAATGATACTATGGCTTTAGAACGTCTGCGCGCAGAATATAAATCGCAGGAGACAAACTACAATAAACTATGCAGCTTTGTTAGCGAGATTGAATCTGTCCGTGGCAGGCCAGACAGAGTTTTAAATATTCTGCAGCAATATCTTGCTTATGCAAAAAACAAAAATAAAAAATAGATTGTTTATTAATTATTTAATTTCTATTTCCAAGGAATTCCTCTATTTTTGATTCGCCGAAGAATGCGGCTAGCTTGTGGTACGCATAAGTTGCCAGTTGGGTGTCTTTAAATAATAGTTTACCTGTGCCTCTTACCAAAACACCATAACCGCTGCCGTAGGTACCATGATTGTGTACGAAGCTGATAAATTGTTCCTGCCCGATAAATTCTGCTAATTCATAGCATTTTTTTGTTGCTTGCGCAGTGTCGCCGGAAAATAGGCCTGTTTTGACTGCGGTATCAATTGCAGTGTAAAAGTCTATTCTAATATCGCTGTAGTCTTTTATGAATTTGGTTAACTTATCCCTGCCGAAATGGTTGGCCAGCTTGTGGCCCTGGCTAATCGAGCGAAGCGCTGTGTCAGCAAGAATATGTTTTTGCATGCCATCAAGCAATGTTTCGTAAAATTCGCTGCGTATGTTAGGCGCATTAGCCGAGTTTAAATCTATTTCTGGCGGGCCGCCTAAAAGTGTATTTGAAAGTTTTTTTTCTAGGCTGCCTACCTGAGCAATACATCCGTTGTCAGTGTTATATTCTGTATAAGGCAATAACTGGTTGTTGTGCGGCGTCATGGAAAATACGCTTGCAAGGAATGGCACAAGTTTAGCGTATCTTTCCGCGGGATTGAATCTTATCTCCAGAAAACCATTTTTATCCAGCAGGCCAGCCGCAGACAAGAGATGCCAATAAAAATGCTCATTTGCGCCGCCGCCCAAATAACTTTTTAAATTGTCTTCGCTAAGAGAAATTAATTCATGCGTGTCTAGCCTTTTCAGCATACTGGGATCTTTTACTGCTAAGAAAAGCCGCGGATATGATAAACCACGCGTGGCGAATGTATTATTGCCAGCCAATAGTATGTTCGCGCATTTAGCGTCCCGCCCGTAGCTGTCCTTTGCAACATACTTATAAATTATTGCGGTCATAGATTCAAAATGCTGTACAGAAAATGGATTGCTGTGCGGGCTGGCCTTTTTAATTTCATCAGATGCAAACCTTTCTGCCCACGCAGTATTGTCCTGTGCCTGGCTAGAAAGGCGGTATGTAGTCATTCTGGTCGAGTCTGGCTCACGCGATGGCATGTACATATATACTGATACATCATCTGTTAGTTTTGCCATTACACCGCGTGGTTAAACGCATATTCCAGTACCTGTTCAAATCCCTTTTGTTCCGGAACACCGCCGAGCTTGGCGTTTATGCCGTTTGTTGAAGATACCTTAAACAGCCTATACGCGTCGGACATTCTTGTTTTTGCAACGGAAAAATAAGCATCCACCAAACTTTCAAGCTGTCGTTCGGGTATGAAATCAAAAGCGTCTGATTTTGAAAAGGCCAGCGCAAATTGCGCGCGTTTTTGGCGCAATCTGGATAAGAAGGTTGAATTTTGCCACAATGCATCTATGGCACCGTTCAAGCGCATGCCTTGGTCTGCCGCAAAGTTTAGTGTTTCATTTGACCAGTTCAGCTTGCCAGGCGGGAGGCCTTGCGATAGCGTTTGCGCGCCACAGGAATCACAAACATACCGTTCTAAGTTTGAATGGAATGGTGCAGGCATGCCGTCCCGCATGCAAAAACGCGGCGGCATGTATAATTGCAATTCTAGATTTGCATCGTAAACTTCATGAGTTTTAGTTCTATCGCGCGCGAGGCATTCAAAAAAGCCAGTTTTTTCATTATAATTAGTACTAGAACCATCGATATGGCAGAACACACGGTATTTAGCTGCTTCACTGGCGGGCTTAGGAGTCAAGAGGCGCCTTTGGTTGCGCACCAAATCTATCATCGCTACAACAATATCTGCCTTTGTTACCTGTTCGAAGAAAAACGGCGATGGTGCCTTCCAGCCGGTTGCCGCAACCTTTGGGGCATAATCTTCGCCAGATATGTCAAATATTGTTAATTCTACTGGACGATTTACGGTTGGAGTTATTCTGCCAGGGTAAATATACAGTGTTACTGGATGAATACTTGCCGGATCAGTTTTGGGCAAGGGCTCGCCGCGCTTGTACATTTCTATGCGCGGGGCAATGTATTTCTCACCGTCAGATATGTAACCTAATCTTTTGTTGATTATCCAATCACAAAGCGCGGTGATAAAGTATGTTTTGCCTGATGTATCTATGCCAAAAATAGGCATTCTTAGCTTTACTGTTTGTCCAAACATGAAAACACCACATCCGAAAATTTATTAAAACTTTCGCTAAACCCACCTTCGCTGCTCAAGCACGTTAATACGCTCGCTTATAAGGCTAATTTCCCTGTCAGAAACGTCCGCATACTTGAGTTCCCTTGCTTTTTCTAGGCAGGCCAGCGCGTCCCGGAGGTTATTGATTTTGTGCGGGTCAGATTTCAAAACGGACTGGCCAAGCCAGTACCATGCTTCGGCGTTTTGCGGCGCTAATGTAGTCCATTGCCGTAGCCATTTTGCCGCGTCACTAAATTTTCCTTGGCCATATCTGGCGCGGCCGATTAGCATGTACGGCAATTCGCTGCTGCGTTCTTCTTCTATTGCCTTAGTAGCGTAACGCACAGTATTCGGCAGGTCATTTGCGCCATAATATACTTGTGCCTTTTGTAAATTATTTGGTGCAAGGTTTACTGCTTCATCGATTTTTTTTAAAGCAAGAAGGCAGACTATTTTTTCGCTTCTAAGCTGTTCAAACATTTTAGCAGAGTCTGGCTTGCTGTTAAGGGCAACGTTTAAATGTCCTATTGCCAGCTCGTATTGGCCAAGTTTTCTAAAAATAGACGCGCGAATATAATGCCCCCAGTGCTTGTTTTCAAATTTCTGTTTGGAAAAATCAAGTGCGGAGCTAACATCCCGCTCCGCCAGCGCAAGGGCTTTTTCAAGCGCGGCAGTTTCATCGCAAGGCCGCAATTCCAGAAGCCAGTCATAAAAAAATTCCCGTTCTCGGGCATCACATACAGCTTTTGCATATCCCCGCAAAATATGATATGCCGCGGAAGCGTAATCTTTGTAACGCGACGTTGCCAGCAAGAATTCACGCTTGTCTTTTTGTTTGATATGTATGAGCAGTTTTTTTTGCAGTGTTTTGTTTTTAAGAAATTCATCTTTGCATATTAATAGCATTTTATCATAACATTCTATTAGACATTCTTCTAGTGTCAGAATTGGTGTTGGCGCACCGTACACTGTGGATGGGCCATATAATGGTAATTTTCCTTCTAAGTTTCCTTCCAAGCCTTCTAATATTTCGATCTTTCCAGATAGTATTGTTATGTTGTCAGGAAATTTGTCTAAAAGCATCGAGTAGTGTTTTAATGCAAAAACAATGTCATCGAGATTTTCGTATTCCATTTTATGTTTTTACTTCTGTAATTAGCATATTTTTGTAATCTGTTCTAACGGACGACTCCCTTCCGGCTACAGTTTGGGCATTCGAACCTGACCGGACGACCCTCTCCGAATATTGGTGTTATGTTACCACATTTGCACCTTACCTTTGCGGTAGGTTTTGGTTTTCCTGCAGCAGAAAGGTGATCTAATATTTCTTTTTTTACTTCTGCTTCGCTTTTATCAGTAGTATCTATGCCAAGGTTTTGGGCGGCGCGTAAAACATTTGGGTTTACATATAGATCTGGGCTTTTTTCGGCAGGCGCGTCTTGTATGGGTTTTTTCTTGGCTTTGTATGTGCAGGCCAGGCATACAGTTTTATCGTGCGGCTTTTTATTTTCTGCGTGGTTTAACGCGTGTTCCATTTCGTTTTCTCCCGATGTAAGAGATGTAAGAGCAAAAGTTCCTATCGGCGCGAAGTGATCGGTTAAAAAGTCCACAACCGGCTTGCCATCTGGTGAAGTCTCCTTGCTTCGCAGGTAATAATTCAAACGGCCATCGCGGCGCACTATTGCCAGGCCATTCCTGCCATAAGTTGGCATTGTGCTTCCACTAATATCGCCAACGGACATCGCCTTGAATATTTTGCCGCCCTGTTCGTAGAATGTTACTATGTCGACTAAGCTTGGATCGACTAAATCCAGCATTATGCGCGCGCTTGGAGTTGCTGGTGATTTTGATTTTAAAATTCTCTCAGCAGAAAGACGCGCCAATATTTCTTTTTGTTTAATTTTTATCTCTTTGGCAGCGATGATGGCTAGGGCGGACTGCTCTGCTTCTTTTTCTTCTTCTATTAGTTTGTTTAGTAAATCTTTTTCTTCTTTTAGTGAATCTTCTTCTGCCACTCCCAGCTCTGGCGGTAGTTCTTCTTCTGCTTTCGGTTCTAGCGGTGGTGGCGGGCCCGGCGGTGGAGTATATGCTGGCTGTACTGATGCCGGATTGCGAATGAGTTTTCTTGGCCTGCCGATTTTTAGCAATAAGTTGCTAAGTGATGTTATTGCCGCATCGTCATTGTTGCGTTCGCCAATTTTGAGCGCATTTTCATAAAATTTTACCGCAGTCCTGTTGAAAAGAAATTCTTCGGCCAGCCTTCCCTTTCTTAGCCAGACATCTGACTTATGCGGCGCTATGCCTGCGATATTTTCTATCGCGCGCGTTTTTTGGCTATTGCCCTGCAGGTATTTGAATGTTTCCCGCAATTTATCCCAAAGTATTTGGCTGTTCGGAAGTACGCTCGCACATCTGATGTAATTTCCTATTGCCCGCTCAAACTTATTTTCCGAGAACGCCTTTTCCCCAGCTTCAAACAGAATGCCAGGCCCGCCAGGCCAGCTTCGCCAGTCTTGCCGAGGTAGATGTATTACTATCGCATATTTAAATGCAGAACTAAGTGTGCAATCCCTGCCAATCAAATTGTGCGGTTGTATGGTGGGCTGTGTTATAAACCAGATTGGTGATGATGTAAGCGCATATTGTGGCTCAGTTTTTTCATTAAAAAAGTATTGTTCCAGTATAAATTTTTCATTAACAACTGTCGGATTAGAATAGCGTTCAATTTCTGCACCCAGAGGGCGATTAAACTTTTTTAAAATATCATTGTCAGGAAAATTTACGAGAGAAAAATGCTGCCCATTAAATGAAATTCCGCTGCCTTGGCTGTTGCCGGCCGAGCGGGTAAAAAATATGCTGTTTGTCAAGTCCTGCCCATCTTCGCTTATTGCAATTATCTCAGGATGTCTAAGAAGGAGTATGGTTTCGTTTTTGTGCACATATATAGGTATGCTTTGGGAAACTTCGCGCAGATAATCCTCTAATAATTGGGTGATAGGCATGTGCAAGTATAGTAACGATAAGTTTTTAAGCCATGCGGACGTGCCATGTTTAGCAAAATATATAAAAATTATATCTAAATATATAGTTATAACATGGAAAATAATTTATCAGAAGTTATTTAAGCTTTGTGTTTTATAATTTCACTAATTGGTGATACGTGTGACTGCACTTGAAGATCTGTTGCGTAATTTAGGCAGTGCGAAGGACTCTTTTAATCCAGATAATGAAGATAATGTGCCCGTGTTAAAAAAATCTTCTGGCGCTGCAAAGGCGCTTAAACGCCTGCATGGCAAGATTGATAATTTAATAAATCAAATAAATTCCAGCCCAAATTCTGGCCCCTCGGTTACTGAGAAACAAGAATTATATGTTTCTTATGTTAGCAAGGCTTGCACAGGCCCACTTAAAGATGTTGGCAGGGACTTGCTGGCAGATATGCGGGCTGGCACGCAGATATCGTATGCTGTGGAGTTCAGTAAAGCCGGGCTGTTAGTAGATATAGTTTCAGACTTATGGAGTCAGGATTACAGAGAGAGCGGCAATGTGAGTTTGATAGATTCTGAAATAGAGCGGCATAGGGCCGCTTTAGGTGACAGCCGGATTGGCAAAAAAGTTATTGCTGCTGCAGACATGCGCACTTTACTGAGGGATCTGCGGGACGGGCCAAAGGCAGATATGCCAGCGTCAGCTTATATGATGGATGTCCATAATCGATTGCAGAACGACCCGCCTGATTGGTCTCCGCTTGGAGTTTATTTTCCAAATACGGACGATTGGCAGGTATCCGATCTGGGCGTAATGCAGAAAGTAAAGAAAACTAATGCGGCATGGCTGGCCGCAGGCATGGGCGCAAAAATAGCGATGATGCTTTTTGGAATACCTGCTTTCTTAAATCCTGTTAGTTACGTTAGTAATTTTGCAGATTTTGTACCGAGCGGCTATTTAAGCAGCAGCGAAAAAACAGAAGTTAATCTTAATGGTTTAAGGACGCGGGCTGGCATGGGCAAGAGCAAGTCAGCGCCATTTGTAGTTGAGATGGTTTATGCCGGCAGGGTTTTATCACACCCGACAATAAGAGAGCGCGCCCTAAAAGATTTGCTGCAAAGGCGCAACGAAGCAGACCAAAGGAATCAGTTCTTTGTGCAGTGCTTTGTTGCCGACCTGCGGGATGATACTGCGGGAGAATTTGCAGAAAACATACGGCGCATGGGCAGCTCAAACTATGCTGTTTTTGTCTATAATTATCCAAAGCGCGAGCTTATCTACAACGAGGTAGATCCCAGGGCAAAGGCGTTTGCGGGATGGTTTAAGCCGAATCAGGAAAAAATAACAAAGACAATAGATCTGATGGGGCAGGCAGATGATGTGCACGCAATGAACAACGACAAAAAAACATATATTTACAAGCTCAGTACGCTGCAAAGGCGCTTAAGCCTCGAAGGGCCAAGCGAAGCCTTGCGCGTGGTGAAATATCACTATCCAAATGCAAGAATCAGTAATGATGCTATCTACTTCATAAGTAGGTGAGGTGTTAAAATGGGAATAAAAGAAACATTGGGAATAAAATCGCAGGAACAAAAGGATGCAGAGAGCATATTAGAACTTGCAACTGGTGTGGAACAAACCAAACAGTACCTTGGCCATACAAAGGTTTTGCTTGACGACATTGGTACGAAGATGGACGAAGCCGTGGCAGGTGAAGATCCAGCAGCGTTTAATGATCTGCACTCGCAGTATGATGAACACAATACGACATATCAGGAAATGAACGGTTTTGTAAGAGAGCTCGAAGGTACAATATTACACAAGCGCGGCGAAGCTTTGGCATTTGGCCTCTCCGGCTTGATTAAAAAATATGGGCCAGTTGCAAACAAAAATCCAAGGATGCGAGAAGTGCTAAACTTGCTACAGAGAAATAGAATAATGCGCGAGTATGCAAAACCAAATACGATACCGAGAATTACTTCAGCTACAAAACTTACCGGCAAGGCTGCAGAAATGTGGGCGCTGAAAAAGAAACAACTGGATGAGAAATTAAAAGAGTCATCCACGCTAGAAGCGCAGCTTACGGAGAAGGGTGTAACTACAGAAAAAGGAATGTAATTACTCTGGCTACGACAAATTGTCGTAGCCTTTGTTTTTTTATTTAAAAATGACATCTGCTGAAAAAGCTGCTGAAGCAAAGGGCGCGTTAACAATAGCTCAATCTAAGATTGCGGCGAAGGATGCGGTCGGCGCGATAAGGCTTTTTTACGAGGCGTCTGGCCTGTATAAAACCGCGTTTGACGAATCCCGCGCGGAGGGAAAGACAAATTTAGAATTTCTTAACCTTGCCAAGAGCGCATTTGAAAAGGGCCAGCGGCTCGAAAATCTGATAACTACACCACCCATACAAATCGCGCCAAGGGTAACTCCAACTACAGGTGGCAACGCTGGTTCAGACATGCCATTGTATTCGCCTAAGCCGATGGCGATAGACGCAAACAGCCCAAATACTATTTTTTTGGAAAATGTTAAGGGCCTGGCACCGCAAAAACGCACAATAAAAATTGCAATTGCAGACCTGTTGGCTGCGCGAGAGAGCGGCCAGACGCGTGAAGTCGGCGTATTGCTTTACGGCCCGCCAGGAACCGGCAAGACAATGCTAGCCAGGGCGATCGCTGCTGAGTGCGCCCGTGGCGCGGGCGGCAATAGTACAGTTTATTTTTTTAATCTCGAGGCAACAGAAATTAAAAATCCGTATGTTGGCATGACAATCAAAAATCTAAAGAATTGTTTTGATGAGGCAAGAAAAAGTGGCGAAGGCGGGGCCAGCGTTTTATTTTTTGACGAGCTGGATGCGCTTACTTCAACACAAGCTGATGCGAAGCATGATACAGAAGTGTCAAAGATTTTACAGATTGAACTTGACGGCTTGAAAGAGCGCGGCAGTATTATTCCAGTCGGCGCTACGAACAGGCCATTCAATCTTCCATTCGAACTTTTGCGCGAAGGCAGATTCGGAACGCCGATATTCATACCGCCGCCAGATTTGGAAGCCCGTGTCGCCATATTCGAACAGTTGATAACAAAAGAAACTTCGGATTACTTTAGTTATGGCGGAGTTGACTTGCAGCATCTTGGCAAGCTGACTGATGGCTATTCTGGCGCAGACATAAAGGGCGTAATACGCGCAGTTGTAAGAGCGAAGACTGGCAATTTAATCCAAGACATAGATAAAAAATCAATATATGATATAAAAGAAGATCTTGTAAAATTAAGGGCGGCTAAGAGGCAGATAACAGCGGCCGATTTTGAAACGGCGGTTACTAGCCACAGAAGCACGCTGCCGATTTGGTACACGCAGGTCAAGACTGCACTTCAGCTTGCCCCGAAGGAAGTACGGCAGTATTTTTCCGACTTAGTTGCAGTTGTAGAAGCGCAAACGCCGGGCAGCATATCATCTTCGCCACCTCCGCCAGCCTATGTATCGCATGGCGTTGGAGCGGACATGCCAGCTGATGATGTGCTTCAGAGGGCAATCCTTGAAAAGAGAGATGAAGTTACAAAAGGCGGATAACATGTCCGAACACGAGCAGTTTTTAAAATTGGCACGTAATTTTTTCTTAAGCTATGTTAATAATCTTAATGCCAAAGATTTGGAAAGTGGTGAGAGCTTGGCCAAACGGGCGCTGGGACTTGGTGCCAGCCCACGCGAAATAAAATTACTTTATTTAGATGTAGCACAAGGCCTGCATGATAAATCCAGTTCGCGTGACGATAGGTATTACGCCGCTGGCCTTGATTTTGTCAGAAAAACAGACTATGTCCGGTCTGCAAAGTCAGGACTAAAGGAGATAGTAGAAGAAGATCTGCCGCCATTTGTATCTATAGAACAGCCAGACATAGATTTTTCTGCAGTTATCGGGCTGGAGCAAGTTAAACGCGAAATCAGGCGCGTCGTAGTTGACCCGTTTAATAATCCTGAAAAATGGAGAAAGTATTTCAGCAGTGACGAGGCAAAGGAAGGAGTGATACTCACTGGCCCGCCAGGCTGCGGAAAAACGCTTTTGATGCGCGCCGCTGCAGGTGAGGGCTGTGCAACTTTTATTTACCTAAAAGGCGAGGAAGTGCCGCAGGGCAAGGAGGCGGAAAGCGTAGAATATGTTTTTAATCTTGCCAAAAAATATTCGCCATCCATCGTTTTTATTGACGAATGCCAGGCAGTCCTGAACCCCAGAAGGACACGCTTTGTAACAGCGATGCAAAAAGAGCTGGACGGCTTCGGAAAAATTCAGGAGCACATACTCGTTGTTGGCAACACAAACAAGCCATGGGACATAGATACTACGCTCAGGCGCTCTGGCCGGCTTGGCACACTGATTTTTGTCCAGCCGCCTGGCCTGGAAGAGCGAATTGAAATTTTCAAGCAAAAGCTTTCGCAAAAACCAGTTTCTGCAGACATAAATTATAATCTGCTGGGTGAAAAGACTGACAGCCATTCGGCATCAGATATTGCAGACATTTGCAAGCAGGCCTCTAAAGTTCCGTACGACCAGAGCCGCGATATATTTATGTCTGACTTGGAACAGGCAATTTCCGGAAGAAAATCATCGGTTGTGGAGTGGTTCTCGATTGCAAAGGCGCAGATAGAAAAAAGCGACGACAGAAAAGAAGTTTTTTCCGATTTGTTGGCAGAAGTTACCAAATATATGAGTTCGCGCGATATAAAGGCGGTTTAATAAGTCAGGAAATGGCAGAAAAAAAGAGAAAAAAAAGCAAGGAATTATCTATCCCGCACATAATTAGCATAAATGCAATTGCGGCAGGTAAAAGTTTTAATGAATGGGAAGAAAAAGAATTAATTGCAAACACACAGCAATCTCTCGATGCTCTGTTAAAAAATAGCCATCTAAATTTTACGTTTAGGCAGGCAATAGAATATGTCTGTAATTCCGCGCCAAAAGATGAACAGGAAAAAGTAGCTGCAATTCGCGGCTATCTGACGGCCACAGGTATCAAAAAATTTAAATCTTTTGATATGCGGCTTGAAGCAAATGGAATGCCAGTTAAATTAGACGATCTGATAAAACAATATTTTAGGCCAAATAATATCAAAATCGATGGCGAGGAAGTCCAAATTCAGGCATTACATATAAAAATATATAAAAGCTATGTTATGTGACTGCGAAAATAAAATTTTTCAAAAAGTATTATGAAAAATACGCTGGAAAAATGTAACATTGCTGCATAAATTATATAAAATACATATTATTTGCAATACTTAGAAACATTTTTAACACTTTCGAGTGTAACTTTAAAGATATCTGATGGGAATGGGCAGAAGGGTTGATGTTGGCCAGCAGGCGGACAGCGAAGCTCCGCGAATGCAGGAAAAATCTGCGGTGGAAGATGGCTTGCTGGCAGAAAGATATAGTTTGCCTGAAAAAGAGATTTTAGATAAAAAAGATTCGTATTTAGCAGCCAACTGGCATATTATAATTTCCAAAGATGGCAGGCATGATGTACTTACTCCAACACACAAAGAAAGTGAACTATTTGATAAAAATAAAAACGCAGGTATTTTTAGAGTGATAGCTAAAGCAGCTCGTTCTACAGCTCGTTCCATTGCAGGTAATGCTTACGATGGTAATTTTAGTGTAATAATAATGTATTCTCAGGGTAGACATGAGTTCGACGTTCCAGTAAAAAAATACTATGGTAGTAATAGTACTCCTGTTAGTATTCACGTAAAGATGCAATATGAACTTGGGCTGGATGCGATTCAGTTATTATTTTCTGATATAAATATGCAAAGAGTTACTGAGAAAGACATAGTAAATCATGTAAGTGCTAAGATAAATGCAGACCTTGAAAATATAATATCGCAAATACAACCGCAGGAATTTAAAAAGCACGTAGATTCTAAAAGTATAAGTTGGGCAAAGGGTATTTTCAGCAAAACATATAAGTTTCATACGCTCGATATAAAAGCACTCCAAAATGGAACTACTGTGTCTAGCGTTATAATCAAAGTACAACCACCTAAAGAATACAGCTTAAAAGATGTTTACAAAAATATTGACAGAGGGGATTTTGATAATGCGCTGGAAATTTTGGAAAATGAACAAAAAACACCGAGCATAGAGAGCAATGAGCGGCATGAAGCTTCCGGCGCAATTAGGGCATTTATCGCGTTATCACAAGGACTGTTGGATGATGTTAATGTTGATGAGATTAGTTCGTTTGGTTCTATTAACGCTAAATATATAAAAGCGATAACAGTTTATCACAAAAGCCTTTTAGAAGCAAAAAAAGCACTTTTGGAAAAAAATCTTGCTAAGGCACTGGAAATTTATTCGTCTGTGGCTTCTGGCACAATAAACAAGATAGATTTGGGTGTGGGAGGCATGTTATTTGCTGAGAACCGGCAGGAATTAATTGAAGCGGCTCAGGTGGTAGCAGATAAAGTAGCAGTTGCCAGCGAAAAAGATAACGAATATATAAATAAAAAAATAGAGTTTCTGAATAAACAAGACTTTTCTAAAGCAGACATGGCTGTTATTAAAAAAATTGCAGAGGGCGCGCAAAACATATTGGATGCAAGGAATTTTGAATCTTCCGGCGATATAGAAAAAGCAGTTGAGTTGTACAAATCTGCAATAGCATTGTATAACTTTACTAACATTAATAAAAACCATCTGGCAGCATTAAATGATGCAAATTCAGCAATAGCACTTTTGTCAGATAAGGATATCGACGCCGCTGTCGACAGCATAAAGCAGGTATACTCTAAAATAAAAAGTGACAATATGCGTTTTCTCAAAGACGGGCTTGAAGGCCTGTTAAATGTAAAAAGTGATGTAGCAAGAGCCAACATAAAGCAGGCCCTGGCAGATTGCGAAGCTGCAACAGAAAAACTCAGGCACATAAAAAATATTCCTGAATGGGTGTACGCGCAGCAGGCACATCTAAGCGATGCAGCCCGTTTTGATGAGTTGTTGGAAACTAATTTGCCAGCCGCAAAAGAACTACTGGAACGAATAAAAAGTTTTGATATTTTTAGCGGCACGAAGGTTATATCTGACTACAGAAAAGTCATAGACGAGCTGGAGTTGGCAATAGAGCACCTTAACAACGGGAATTTTCCAATTGCTGCTGGCCACGCCACAGATGCGCTTTCCAAGGCCAAAAACAGCACAAAAATTAATAATATTAAAGTCGGCTTGGAAAAGCTGGTTGCTGCGCAGGCCAGCGAAGAAAATGATGATGTTGCTGCGGCCATAAATTTGTATCAGTCTGCAATGACTAAGCTAAAAGGAGTATCAGAAGTTTCTAAGGCATATAAAAACATTGAAGAAAGAAAAAGCGCACTTGATTCAATAATAGAAGTTGATAATTATATAAAAATTGGAAGCCTAAATAGGGCGGAGGAAGAGCTGAAAAAAGCAAGTGCTATGTCACTTGACGAACACATACTTAAATCGCGCAAAGAGTTAATGCGGTTTATTGGGCAGGCACAAGAAGCACTTACGAAAAAAGATACTGATTCTGCTAAAGACTTTTTACGGATCGCAAACGAGAAAAGAGAAACTCCTTACGTTTCAAAACTTTTAACTGTACTTAAAAATATTGATGATGCAAGACTTCAAATTATTGCTGGCGAATATGGTGATGCCGAGCAGATTTGTTATGATGTGCACGATATGCAGGTGAATCCATATGTTGTGGCGATTGCGAAAGACGAAATAGGCAGGATTTCACGGTTAAGGAAGCAGGCTGCAGATCAGGAAAAAAACAAAGATACTGAAAAGCTAAAGAGCGAGATAGGCAAAGAGCGCGAGGGAAGAGAAAAGGAACGCGCTGAAAAGCAAAGAGCCGAAGAAGAATTGGAAAGGGCGCGTGGAGAAACAGAAAGTGCCAGGAGAGAAGCAGAAGAATTGCGGAAAAAAGTTACGGCACCATTTTTGCAGAAGCCAGAGCAATCACATCAAGAAACTCAAGAAACAAGACCACAAAACGGTTCGGTTATAAGTCCGATGCCACAGCCCGCAGCGCCTGTGCTAAGTATGCCTCAAGCGCCGCAGGAATTGCCAGGCAGTCCAGTGGGCGCGCCAGAAAATGCGCAACCAAGGCCAGCCGGCCACGGATACGATTTGGTTGTTGGGGAAGGACGAAGCTTGGAAGAAAAGGCAAATAATTTTGGTGGAGAATCTTATGAAAAAATAGTGCAGCAGGGTAAGCAAGCGGTTGTTGATGGCAAAATTGATTCTGCTAAAGCATTTTTCGAATCTGCAGTTTCAATTAAACCGGAAGATAGATATTCAAATGCAATTCTCTCAGCAATAGAAGCATTACTATTATCAGAGAAGTCGCTGCTGCATTGGCAAGGTTCTATCGAAACTCAAGACGAGGCTAAGTCTCTCAGAAGGAAGGCTATTTTTTTTGCGGCACAGGGGCAGGCCAGCATGGCAAGTAATACAAAAAAAAGAAGTGTAACATTTGAAGAAGACGCTCAAAAAGAAGCAGCTGAGGCGCAAAGATTAAAGGAAGTGTCTGTTGATACTTTACGCGACTTCCCAAAAGATATAGCTATAGATAATACTGTTAGATTTTTAATGGTGCGTATTAAACATAATCTAAATTGGCAACAAAATTAAATGGGTGAATAATATGGCAGAGCCTGAAAGAAAAAGAACAGCTGGAACAGAACTTGAAACGTACATAGTTAGCATAAATGCAACTACAATACTTGAAAACGAAGATACAAAAGAAAAAAAAGTACTCAAATCTTCTGAAGGCGATCTCAATGCATTGCTCGATGAACAAGACGTTAATCTTGACACTGCTGCGATTGTCAAAGCGATGCTTAGTAATGCAAGCGGAAAGGATAAGCCAAAAGTTGAAGCTATAACCTATGCTATGAATCCACCACAAATGGCTGATGCAGTTATTCACGATCCGGTTTACACAATTAACGGTAAGACGGTTCGTAGCGATTTGAAGGAACCAATAAAACGCTATTTTGAAAGGAAAACTGTTGCTATAGATGGTGTTGAAGAGCCATGTATGAAAGCACGCATCGTAATCTCTCGGCGTTTTGTTATGGGTAGTGTTTGATAGTTACCGTCATGGCCATAACATTGCAAGTCGGTGGGAAAAGACGAGAATTGGAAATACCAGAACCATTCTTTTCCAAGTCAGCTAGGGCAGGCCCAATTTTATTGTTTAATAATAATATTTACGAAGTTGTGGACTCTTTGGACGCAGGGGAAGAAGCTGACGCAACTTTAGAGATAGGAGCAGCCGTATTTCCAATAGTATATCGAGAAAGCATATCGCAGCAGGAAAAAAGGTTTTTCAAAGTTTACGAAAAATCTTTTCAGGAATTACTGAAAGAGCTCGAACCAGTAAAGGAAATTGAAGAAACAAGGAAAAAAATAGCAACAAACAAGCTTTGGCAAGATATAGAACAGCACATATTAGAAAAAGAAAAAAAATCTTCTGAAGATTTGGCAGAAAAGTTTGCAGAAAGGAAAATGCTCAAGACCAATAATGTTGGTAGTATTGGTAACCCACTCATAAGCATACTTGCAATTGGCCTTAAGGTTGGGGATAGTGCAATAGAAGATGCGTTATCTATTAAAACAAAAAAAGTTGATGAAATCGAACCAGATATTAGTGCAGATTTCGAAGAATTTTTTCGCAAACGAAGGGCAGAGTCGCGTAAACAAATAATGAGCAGCGATGTAGATTTATGCGATGATGAACTGCCGGTAGGCAAGATGCCCAGTTTAGAAGATATCCTAGCGCTCGATAGAATACAATTTCCGATAATTGCAAAGATATTCGGTGGGAAAAATATATGTGTTATCGGCGGTATGAAAAACGAAAAGGTTTGGTTATTAGAAAAAGGCGATGGTGATTTTAGATTTAAATTTAATAATGAAACATTTGTTCTGAAACCGTATGGTTTTTTCGATAAATGCGCCGAAGTGTATGTTAATACAATTGGCAAACTGTTAGAAGATAGAGTCAAGCGTCTGGAAAAATTCATGAAAATAAATGCGAATTTTTTAGACATTGAGATGGCAAAAATTGTTAGATCTGGTGGCAGAGTTCCAGAGGACTTTAATGATATTGGAATACAAATGGAAGAAGGTAAGGTTTTAATATATTGTTTTATTAAACCAATAATAATCGTTACGAATGATGGCAAGTATGTACCATTGCCGCAAAAACCCGCAGATAGCAATTTTTCAAAGATGTTGTTTATTCCAAAACCACCTCAAGATATAAAGTTTGGCTTTTACATGTATTATAGCGAAAAGACGCGGCGCTATACTTGGGCAGGTCTTGTTAATTACGAGCCGCAACAGTTGAAATTTATAGGCCATTATCGCAGTAATGTTGGTTTTCTGAAGCATGCACTTAATCGCGGCCTGTGCGCCCCAAATTTGCAGAAAAAATTTCAAGACATAGACGATCCGGTCGCCTTTTTGGTAACTGCAAGAGGAACGCTTGTCAGTGGATGGAGTAGGAGGGGAGAAGATCATGCTGGCTATGATACTATGCCACATTTATTCGAAACCATAACAAAAGAAAAAGCCGAAGAGCTTGATAAACTTGGTAAATATCATTTAATGCGCGAACCTGGCGAGGAACCGTATTGTCGCATGCCATCTAAGATGTTTTGTGTTGGTCCATATTGTGGAGGAAAATAAATGTCTGACAATAACATTAATAAATCAATTGAAGATAAAATATTGGGCTTGTTCTCAAAACCATTGGTTATTACTCGCGGCGCATGGCAGACTTCACAAAGATATGTTGAGCTATTCGGTGATTTAGTTAACAATAGAAATATAGAATTTTTCGTATATCTTTGTGCGGATAGGCAAAACACGGTTTCAAAGATTTACTGTCCAAAACAAATATGTACAGCTGCAGAAGTTATTCCAGAATCTATTCCGCGAAATTTATTAGATAGTGGATTTAGACCCGTGAGCTTGTGCCACTATCACCATACCTATGGCATTAGAGAATCATCAGATGATGTGGCATCGCATTTCGGCTTTCTTAGGCGCTTTGCCAGTGTTAATGGCATGCTAGTACATAGAGAAGAAGATTTATTTGGGGGAGATGTAGAGGTTACTGAAAAATCCCATAAAATTATAATAACAAATGCTGGCCGCACAAAGTACTTGCGTGGAACTTTATTACGCGACGAGCCGCAGCAGCTTAGGAATATGCTGCCGAGTATTAGAGAAGGCTTGCCAGCAGTCTTGATAGAGTATGGCTACTCAGTAATATTCGACGCAGAATTTCGGTACTCTGCTCAATTAATGCTGCGGGAAGTTTGTAATGAATGTCTTATTCCTTACGGATTAAGGCGCGATTTTGTAAATACTCTTGTTAAAACATATGGTGCGAGTGTTTTAGAATTAGAAGCGGTTTTTAAAAGTAATGGTTTTTATGGCGGTGGCGCGTATGGCCCCGGAAATTTTTCTAAATTGCTTGCTAGTATCGGACTCAGCGATAGAGTTTATGCTAGTTGTATTTTGTCCGACAAAATAGAAGTTAATGTTGTCGGCAATGACGCACCAATGAGCGATCTAGAGATTAAAAAAGACATATTAGAAAAGGTTGATAACATAAATAAAATCAAATCATAATTATGGCAAATATAAAGAGCGCAAATGTGTGTGTAATTGGTTCAGGTAATTTGGCGCAGATAATTGGCCTGCTGCTTACTCAGAGCGTTAGCGATGTTAGGCTTGAGCAATTAACTTTAATAGACAATGCTAAAGTTAAGACGGAGCCGGCGATCTTGCCGTTGGAAGTTACTGAAGATAATTTCAAAGCGCATCGAGTGCTGTCAGTTGCGAGCGCGCTGCAAAAGGTTAATGCTAGTATTCGCAGTTATGATGATACAACTCCAGAGATTCAGGTATTTCCAGTTGTATACCGCAGCATCGAAGAAGCTAGAAACAATATTAATTTGCCTGACGTAATAATAGATACAAAAAATTCTGTTAGCTCAAAAATTGCAACTAATAAATTTGCCAAAGAAAATAATTTACCCGCTATTTTCGCAGTAGCTGCGCATTCTGGCAAGTGTGAACTCGAATATTTTGATGTATCATCATTCGAAGGCAGCTATCAGAATCCGATTGTGAGCGGGGTAGTTGGAGGTGCAGTAGTTGAACAGGTAATATATCTGGCTAATGGATTAAAACCACGGCGCGGCATAGATTACGCCTTGCCATTTGAAGCGACAGAACTTGGCTACGTTCGTGACAAAACGGTTGCTATGATTGGTACTGGAGCACTTGGAAATGTCATGGGACCATTGCTAGCATTGTCAGGTGTTAACATTAAGTTTTCCGATTTTGATTTGGTTGAGAAAAAAAATTGCCAAAAACAATATTTATATTCAAATTTTTTTGGCCCAACAGAAGGACTTAAAAAAATAACTGTTTTTGAAAATACATTAAAAGAAATATTGCGTTTAAGCGGTTTAATGTCTGGTGTAAATGGTGTTAGTAAAAAAATACGGTCTGTGTCTGATCTTGAAGAATTAACATCTGAAGCGGACTCGCTTCTTTTAGCTGTTGATAATGATTGGACAAGAATGTTGGCTTCGAAATTCGGAGTAGCAAGCGGCATTCCAATTACAGATCCAGCTTTGAATCAGTCTGGCGGCAGGGTTGCGCAATATTTTTCGGGAAAGACTATTTGTTTACACCATCAAGTGCATTATAGAGGATGTTCGCCGAAAAAATCGCCAAATCATGTTGAGCCGGTTGATAGCTGCAATCAATGTGAAGGGAGCGGCGTACCTTGTGGAAATGTAGTTGTGCCAGCTAGAATAGTTGGTAGCATGGCGGCTGCAGAAGTTTTAGCAGCTATTTTGGGCAGGCCGCTGTCCGGCGCATACATTCAATATTTATGGGGCGATGAAACGATTGCTATTGGAGTTAGAGAAGACTGCGAGTGCCTTGGACGCATACCTGCTGAATATTCGCAAATAAGTTATAGAAAACTAAAATTAGATCCATGTTATGGTGATGATAATATTTCGTTAAAAGAAGTTCCAAAACTGTTTGGTCTTAGAAAAAACAAATAAAAATGCAAACTACCAAAACTCGTTTGAATAATGAAAATACAGAAAAAAAAATCATACGGTATGATTTTAAGTCGCGCGAATTCGACCCGCTGACTTGTATAATACTTGATACAGTAGTCAGCAACGATATGCTAAATGTAATTTTGCGTAGCAATCTAAGCAACATACTAAGTGCTTCTTCAAATACAACACCAGAACGCAAAAGACAAATTATTAGGCAGTCTATGATTTTGGATTTTATAAACCGCGCCAATATGTTAGATAGTAAAACAACACTAGATGACTATGTTGATTATGCTTCAGCAGTTATTTGCGTAGATGGCTTACCTGCATCTAAGTCAGCGTTTGATGTTAAAAATAAAACAACTAAGTCGATTATTGATGCAGTTTTACAACTTGTTACGGGGTCAAAAAAATCCATAATAAGTAAAATCAAAAGTCCGGATGATGCAGAAGCCGCGGCTTTTATCGGCGCGTACATTGATGCGAAACGCGGCGCCTTTGAATTTAAAAAAGATATTCGTACGACTGCGGAATTGCTTGCCAGAGAAAACAGCATAGCTAACGTGCCGGAAATACTTCTCAAGTTCGACGACAGGAAAACAGCGCTAAAATATTTTGAAAAAAATAAAGACAAGTTATCTGCTGAAGATTACAGTGTTAAGTCAAGATTGCACGGCCTTGAAAAAGATGTTGAGGGAGAAATATTTTCGCTACTCGAAGCCTCTAAACTTAATGTTGATTATGTGAGTGGGCTTTCGAAACTCTTGGCCTCACAGACGCTTAATTCAAGCTTGCTGGATAAGCTTGACTCCGCATTGGACGAAGTTAAAGATCCGGAACTCTTGTATAAGCTGGAGCCACAAGATACGAAACGGGCGATTAGATTGTTAGAACGGGCAGTCCGCCTTAAGGAAGATGAAAAATATTATATGCGGCTCGGTGAGCTTTATGTAAATGCCAGTAACAGCATAAAGGCTGGCTTCTCTTTTGCAAATGCAGTGCGGCTGAATCCTAATTTATTGAGTGATGCTATGGAGGAAGTGCAGTCCGCGAAAATACAGTCGGAATTTGTGGCGGGGCTTGCAGATGCGGGGCTTAACATCAGTGCAATTGTCAGCGCTTGCTCAGAACAGGAACAGGTTGAAATTTTTTCGTCGTACTTAAACAACAATATTATTTTTAGTTATTTTGTCAATGATACTAAAAATTTCAAAGATATTTTGCCGCAAGTAGAAAAGAAGCTTTCTGTCCAGCTTTCCGCTGAGCAATACGAAACATTAGCGGATAGAGCACGGTCTGGCTTATTAGTAGGTAAAGCACTAAGTCTTAATCTTGATGACATTGCAGATAGGTTTTATGACAAAGCAATAGCTTCGTCCCCCAGTGTCAAAGCATACGTAGCAAAACATGATATTAACATAAAAAGAAATAATGCACTTGAGGCATTTAAGTGTTTGGCGAATGCTATAAAAATAAGTTCATTAGATAAACCAGCTGAGGCAGGTTTTGGTTATGTAAGTCTTCTTGCGCAAGGAATTGAGGAAATTGTTTTATCTGGCAGGCAGGCAGCGTATGCAGACATATTACTCGATAATTTATCAACTAACAGCTCAGCTAGGTATTGTAACTTAGCAGCATATAATCTACTTGCAAATATTATAGAATCTGAAGATACAATCATAAAGTGCTATGAACATATTAATTCTCGTACGTTCGATTCTGATTTAAAAAACTGGGCGCGTATGAATCTGCCTATAACGTATTTAAAGGAAAAGTTTAAGATTAGCATTAGAAACATTATATCGGGTGCATTATTGGCTGCAGCAGGCATTATGGATGGTAGCATAGATTATGCGTATGACGAAAAAAATCTCTTAATTGCCGCAGGCTATCTTGAGAAAGGAAAGAATTTTGATGGCGCAATAAGATTTTTAGACGAAGCGCTTAAACATAATAAATTGTTTCACGATGCCCGCATTAAAAAGGAAAACATACTTTTTGAGCAGGGAAAGAAGTTTGAATCATTGGAATTGATTATCAATGGCTTGGGTGCGCTTAAGCCGGAGGACGAAAAAAATGCAGAGCATAGTGCAAAATACACAAAAATTATATGCGAACGTTTGGAACAGGGCGCATATACTAAGAGAGAGTTAGGATTCCTTGCTGACGTTATAAGACCTTTTTTTGATAATTCAGCTACACAAGTAATAGAATCCGCCAAGATATGTTCGCGCCGCGGCGATCGCGATTACGCAGAATTTATTTCAAAAGTTTATAGCTTAATAATTCCGAGCTGTCCCCCGGATACGCATGCCGCGTTTTGCGCTGATAAGGCAGAAGTGGAATTTGGGTTTGACGCAAAAAAATCCCTCGAATCATTTGTCGAAGCTGTCAAATACAATTATAATTATTTTGATAGTCTCCTTAAGAAGGGTTATGGCCTGCAGGCAATCCGCGAGGTTTTGCCAGGCATAATTAAAAATATGCCGCCCTACGTAACTGTAAATACGAGCAGGGAATTTGCAGCGCTTGGCGGTAAATTTAAAGAAGAAGCCGGAAGAGCAGTTGAAAATAGCATACAGTGGCAGAATAATCTAAAATCAGCTATTATGTGTTTTGAAGAAGCAAAGGCGCACTGGCCAAATGCAGAAACGTATAATGCAATTGGAGAACTCTATAAACTAATGCTGGATAATAATAATGCCTTGAGTGCGTTTATTAATGCGGCAGAAATAAGCAAAAATTGTTCCACGCTCGAACGGTTTTGCGATAATTTATTTGTAGGACATTATTACGACAGCGCGTTTAAGGGTTACGATTTTATTTTGTCGCGCATGTCATCAGAGCCCGTTCTAATAGCTGCCGGAAGGTGCAAGGTTGAGCTAAAAGATAATGTGAGGGCGATTGAATATTTTGACGGCGTTTTGCAAATAGAAAATTCTGGGCCAGCCATGCGCAGTGAAGCATTTTTCTGGAAATCTGTTGCTTTAGAAAATTCTGGCAACACCCGCGGCGCGCTGGACGTAATAAATAGCGCGTTTAGCGCCGGCGTAAACAGCGGGGATAGGTTTTATTCACGTAAACTTGATTTGGAATTAAAATTAGGCAAAACAGAAGATATTATAACAACTTTAAACTCTGTGACGGCAGGAGAATTAAAACGCCAGTACAAAAGCAGAGTGGCTATTATGCTTGCACAGAAGGGTTACGAAAAACTTGCTACTGACGATTCTGGCGCAGCATTAAATTTGGCAAGCAAATCCTTGGAAATAGAAAATAACTGGCTGGCATATTATGTTAAGGGCCTGAACGAAGAAAGGAATCTTGCTTTTGTTTCGGCCGCGCAGTCGTATAAGCAGGCAATGAGTCTCACGCCACAGAGGATGGATAGAATTATGGCTGATGCCCTGGAACGGTGCGCACTTAAGGCCTACGAGTATGATAGCATAAATGTTATTTCGGCAGGGCATATTGCTGCTCAAACAGACTGGCTTGTTGAGCTTTATACAGACAAACACGGCAAAAGCGCCACAAGGCTGGGCGCAATAGATACTGTTTTAAGTTTTTCTCTTAGTTAATTTATATGTCGTTAATAAAGAGGATTGCATTTGCGGCCAGCAAGCCGTTTAATCGGGCTGCGGATGTCATATGGGTACGGCCATTGCACCGCGCGGCTGGCGCGTCAAAATGCCACTCGCTTGGCGCACTTATCAAAGAAACAAACAAGGATTCTAAAAAAATTACGCAAGCCGAAACATATATCAAGAAATGCGTTGTTAATTTTGCTTGTGAAAAAGAAAGTATTGTGGCCTGCGAAATTATTTACAGGCAGCCAACTTATAGATTATTTGTTGCAAATTGCTCAGCGGATTGGTTAAACTCACACAATGCTAATTCAGTTAATTGTCTTGACGTTATGCTAAATGACGCGCAAGTTTATGCAATTGTTGGAAACTTAGTATATGTTGATACTCCGGTAGTTAGCGGAGATGGCATTGATTTTTCCAGAAAACTTATTCCGCAAACAGCGTACAGGAGAGCAATGGCATTGAAGGGTGAGTTTGTACTACTTCCACCGCCACTGTTTGAATAAATCTATCGCTTCCTCGTCAGTTAGAACTTTTCCTTTGTGATCCTTGCCAGCCTGCTTTTCTACATCGAACATGTGGTATGCAACATCAGAAGAAAACTCGCGGGGTGTGAAGAGCCTGGCGCATGCGTGGTCTACCTTTTTGCCGTAGCAGTCTGTTCTTATTGACATGTAGCTGGCCTTTATTCCCGCGTGCCTTGCCATTACAATGTAAAGGTATGCCTCTTCGCCGCAGACACCCTCGCCAGTTTTTAGTACTTCATGGGCCATTCTGTAGCCTGCGCGGCTGCGCCTCTCTTTTCCGTAAACAATGTTGTTTTCCAGCCAGTCAAATATCGCACGGGCACGGTCCTCGAGATTTGTTTTTCCGGCGACGCACCTCTCAGCGATAGATTTAATCTGCGGGTTTGTTCTGAATGGCAGGCGCGTGTTTGCTTCTACAATTGCGGTGCCATACTTTGGATTGTCGGCTAAAACTAGTTGCTGGCTTTGCTGGCTTGCAAGGGCCCTTGCCTTGTCACCGCACAGGTCAGCTAATCTCGAGTAGCGGCGCTGAAAGTCTTTTGAGTCCATTATGCTGACTGCGCGTGTAAAATAATTAGAAGCGTCTGTGTAAAGTTTTCTGGCCTGCTGGAAATCCCTATTTTGCTCGCAGATTAACGCCCGCTTGGCCAGCCATTCTGCGTTTTTTATGTGTTCCAGCCATGTCGACATGTAGGTATATTTGTGATAAAGCGTAAAAACCTTTCGCTCGGAACCATGGGAACATAAGAGTTGTTTGTTAATGGGCGCAGCACACCGAAACCCTTAAAACGTTTTCGTTTGTTAGAGTGAACACTTCGAAGTGAATTACTATGGAACCCGATGCGACAAATCTGCCAAACAGTGAAACTGCGAAAAGAAAAGTTGTTAAAAAAGTCGCAAAAGCTGTAGTCGCACCAGCAAGTGTTGTACCATCGCCACTGCCACAGTCATACAAATCGCAGGCATATGAAACCGCAGCTCTCGGTGGCGAAATTTATAACGTTAAACCCGGCCAGGCAGAAGCACTGCAACAACATTTTGGAGATCTCGAAAGGCAAGTAAGAAGCGAAGCCGCACAGAAAACTCAAAAACAAATTCAAGATATTTATCAAAGTCAAATAGACAGATTGTACCCTGTTGTAAATGCACTTGAATCGCTGGCAACTCCAGAAGAAATGCAAGCATTACAAGATTTACCGCCCACAGAATACTGCGAGCAGGCACTTCTTTTAATTTCAAAGTACGCACCGTCAGCCGCTGAGGCTGACAAGCTCAAAACAGAGTTAACTGCCGCACAACGCAGAGCAGATAATTTACAATTATTAGTAACTGGATTGGGTGGTTCAGAAGGGATTGAAAAACTTAAGGGATCAGAAAGCGGGCGAGAGGCACTGCTCAACAGAGAAATAGCAAGTTTAAGAGAAAAATTAAAATCTAACGCTGGTTTGCCTACCCCAGATTATATTGATCAAACTCCAGCAGAAGTTGCTGATGCATTAACTAAATTACGGCAACGAGTGGCTGGCTTAGAAGCTGCATTAGGCGCTTATAGGGCGATTAATGAAGACCCAGCCGAATTGCAAAAGATTGTAGAAGAACATGGCGCTACAGATGCAGGACGAGAACAAGAGCTTGCAGCCGCAAAGAAAGAATTGCATGCGTACGAACAAACTGGCCTGAAAGCCAGTGAAGTGTTAGGAATTGCAGAGGCAAATAGATCATTAGTTGCCGAAGCACATGCGCGAGAGAGTGCACAAATTGCCAATTTAGAAGCTGCATTAGGCGCTTATAGGGCGATTAATGAAGACCCAGCCGAATTGCAAAAGAGAGTGGCAGATTTCGCAGCAATAGAAGCAAGATTAAATGCAAGTTTAGATGCTGCGACAGAAGCATTAGAAGTATACGAACAGACTGGATTAGCAGCTGATGAATTCAGATCTATTGCTGAGGCAAATACGTCTTTTGTTAAACGTGTTAAAGATTTAGAAGCGCAATTACAAGCTGCACAAAGAGAAATTGCTAGTAATAACGTGCTGCGGGGTTTTGCGAAAGATGTGCAAGCACCAGCATCGAATCAAGAGCAAATACCAAGTGTTACGGCAGAGCCCGTAGGACCATCAGGGCCAGAGAAAAAATATTCTGTACATGTTTCTTACAAGGGCGGGCAGCGGCCGATGGATATTCATGGTTTAAAGCCGACTGACACGCTTGCGCGCGTTCTCGAAGCGTACAAAGAATTAAATAAAGATAATTTTCCGGAAGGCCTACAGCATGCAAAGATTATGCCAGATGGCGGGTTAGGAGCCATGCCGTTAGATATGACTATTGGAGAGTTTTCAATCCGTTTTGATAGTGATTTTGTAATTTATGTCCCTGATTTGGAAGAGCGGGCAAGCGATGCGTTCAAACAGCCAGTTACTTTGTTGCCAACACGTGGAAAGGCGCGGCAGCTTATTGGTGAAGGCGGAAAAGTAATCGGCGCTGAACTTAACGGTGAATTTTATGTTTTATCCGGCGATGGACATGCAGATTTTTACGAAAATGCTATTACTAAAGAAATTGCACCAGGAGAATTAGAAAGTGCTTTGGATTTAGCATTTGAAGTTGCAGAGAACGGCGCGGGAGCTGCGCGAAAGCCAAGTGGCAAGCTAACAGAACAGACAACATTTGCCATGCCTGGTAAAGACTTAACGAGTAAACTACAAGGCGATTCGCAAGATGAACAAACAAAAAATTCTTTCGATCCAAAAACAGGAATCGCGACTTACGACTTCGGCGGCGGTAATCTTGTAGAGTATAAAGTAGGCTGGCTTGGCCAGATGAAAATTCTTATGTACGAAACTCATGGCGATACAAATATGGCTAGGTTAGTTCAACAACATCGGGTAGCATTGCAGGACTTTTATTTAGCTGAGCGGGAAAAAGCAAGACTCGCGTCGCGGGATGCGTCACGCCTAATTCCTCCTCCGCCACCAATGTCTATGCCACTTCCGAGCTTAGAAGAAGATAATGTTGATTCGTCAGATGTGCCACCTCCGCCTCCTCCACCAGCAGACGATGAGGACAAAAGCGAGGCAAACGGTGCAGACAAGGATGATGAAGAAGAGTACGAATGTCCTGCCTGCGGTGCAACGGTTGGTGCTAGCGATACCAGATGCGGTAAATGCGGCGCAGAGTTTGATTCAGATGAAGGAGAAACTGCTCAACCACCACAAGCGCCTCTTCCACTCGCACCATCCGCCCAAAGTTCGGAAGAAAAGTTTCAATGCCACGAATGCGGCGATGAAGTTGGTGCTACAGATAAGGTATGTAAAAAGTGTGGTACGTTATTTTAAAAGTAATGTAAAGCTTAAAAATGCATTTAGTTGTTATATTTTAGTGAAACCATGATAGCAAATGAAACACAGGCGGTAGAATCTCAAAAGAAGAATGTAATAGTCAGGCCATTTGTTCCAAAAACATTTTACGATGATTTACGCAGGATTTCGGCTAGGGAAGTGTCAATCATAGATGCAAGGGTTGCGGAAAATTTGGCCCAGCTTCTCGAGGACGGCGGCGAAAGGCTGATGCCGCAGTTTGAACTTTTGGAATTGTATCGCACTTTAGAAACTGTTTCTAAGGGAAATCCATCAAAGGAACAGCTCGAGGAAACCAACAGGCCTTTTGAGCTAGAACTTTTAGTTACTACTGATGCTGCGCTGAGAACGCTTGGCGGACAAAATCAAAGTTACCCGATGGATGAAAAGGGATTTTATAGTTATACCGAGGAGACTAGGCGCGAGGCAAGATTTTTTTTGGAGGCAAGCTGGCTTAGGAAACAGCTTTACCTTGGTGCCGAAGATTTTTTGCAGCTTTACGAAAAGGCAAGGGCGAAATTAGCAGGCAAGGAAACAGAGCTGGAAAGGCTTTTGGGAGAGGTTGCAACAGCGAGCAAGCCAGCAGAAGCGAAGGAAAGGCTTGGCAGATTTTTGGCTGGCCTGCCGCACCCGGAAGGCATGGTTTTAAATTATTCTGAAAGGCAGTTTGTGCTGCCAGTTGTTGGCGGATTTTATGCAACAACTATCCCGCACAAGTTTTCTCTTCACTTGGTTTCGCGCGGCGGGATTGAGCAGATTGATTGCAGCAAATTTGATTCCTTCCTCGCAGCGTATCTAAAATACATTGAGAAGTAACTGGCAGTCAATATAGCAAACAACGACAGAAAGCTTTAAAAGATTTTCGTTACTTATCAGTCAGTAATTTCATTGGAGAATTAAAATGGGAAGAAAAGCAGCCCTCGGTGGCGCAATATCTGGCGGTTTAACAGCTTATAGTGTGGGTACTCAAATTTCTGGAGTTGGAGCACCATTTTTTAATATACCTATAATGGCTTTAGGTGCAATTGTTGGAGTTGTCGCTGCAGTCGGTGCAGAATCATATGCGGCAGGCCAGACAGCTCTTCTTGCTAGCAGGGTCAGGGGCATAGCATATACTGTTGGCACAGCTTTGCCGGCAGTAAGCTTGGTTCTCGCAGGCATGTCAGGCGCACTTTTCGCAAAAAAAACAGATCAGGATTTAACAGATCTTGTGTTGCACGCAGAGTCACCAACAAAGGTAGCTGTTGGAAACGAAACAGCGAAGGCATTGCAGGCGCTTGGAGTAAATGTTTCCGCGGGCCAGTATGAAGTTAATGTTTCTGGCGACCACAGCTTTTCTTTGGGCGGGCAATTTGTGCCAGCTGAAAAAGCCCAGGCAGTTTTGGGAAAATTATTCAAGAAAGATCCTTCAAAGGTTTTAGTTTTACCTGGTGCATCTGGACACTTAGAATTTAACGGCGATGCCGCACGAGCAGCAGGCCAGGCAGCAGGTATTGGAAATGTTTCCGCACTTTCTGTTTTAGAACACGTAGCAGATGGAAAGGCAAGCGGCGCGTTTGCAGCAGAAGGAAGGGCCGGCACGCTAAATGCATCTCAGGTTGCAAGGGTTAACGATGCCTTTGATAATGGAAAAGTTGATGGTTCTTACGCAAGGGTATCCGGCAAATTAAACATTGGAACACCGCAGAATTTTGCTGATTATGTAAATGTGCTGGCGTTCGCACAGGGCGCGCCATACCATTTCACGCTCGAAGAAGTGTTCGGCCACACGCCATCTGAAATATTTAACATGAGTGCTGGCAGGGTAGTCGGAAACGATACATTCCAGCAGGGCGGCTGGAGCGCAGTTGATTTGATGAAGGTCAGCTTGGCTGCAAAGGGCGCTGATTTGGCAAACCTTTCAGCAAACCTTTCAGCGATAAGAAACAATGCAAACCTGACTGACGCGCAAAAGCAAGCAGAAGCCGTAAAATACTTAGTGCAAGTTGACTACCAGCTTGGCCATGATTCAGTCACACCAGCAGATTCAATGACTGGATTCAAGGATGCCTTGTGGAACCTGCGCAGCTCTTACTTGCAAGTTTTGGGCGTAGGCTCACGGGCAGCGCTGGACAGCAAAAGCTCATCTGCTTTGGTAAATCTCTCTTATGAAACGGGAATTTTGCAGCAATGGAACACAGAAGCAGGCAATGTTTCTACATACAAGCTGCAGGAATTGCAAAGCTTAGGCAGGGCAAATGATATCGCGGTTGCAGGCCTGACAGCAAGCCAGCTTGAAGCACTCTTGCCAGCAGATGCCTTAGTAGATTATTTAGAAGGGCATGGCGTAGCTGTCCCTGAAAACCAGAAAGCAAACAAAAGTTATCTGGGTGAGCAGGTTGACGGCTTAGTTTCAGCAAGATACCTGCAAGGATTCAAAGATTTCGCGGGAAGGCTTGGCCTTGACTCACCAGCAAGCTTAGATGATTTAGTTGCAAAAGTTTCGGAGTGGAACAATGCTTCTGACAGAATGGCTTACAATCAGGGAGCTGCTGATATGATGCAAGCAAGAAATGAAATTTTATATCTGCAGGAAAGGACAGCCAGCTATTTAGCAGGATTGTCTGACAACGCGCAGGCCAGCAGGGAGTTAGCTGCGTGGGGACAGGCCCAGAGTAACATTGAAAGCTTAGTTCAGGCGCATCTTCTGCCAAATTATACATCAAACCCGTGGCAGCAAGTGAAACTGGACAATGGAACAAACACTTCAGCGTTGCGTGACATTGCAGGCGAAAAATACGATGCAAACAGGACATTGAGCAATGCAACTGTTGATTACATAATTGACTTTGCAAATGCCGAGACAGACTGGACTGTACGTGTTTATAACACAACGGGCAACACATCCTACTTAGTAAGGGGATGGACAGTTGATGGCCAGTTTGTAAGGGCAGACAAAGGAGTTGTAATAACTGACCGCGAGTTTACCGCTCTCTCAAGTATTTTGGGGAGGTACACAAAATGAAAATGAGTAAAATATTGGTTGCGCTAACATTCATGTTCGCGCTTTTAGGTGCACCAATTGGAACATTTGCAACTGGAATACACGTATTAGATATTGCCCCGAGCGGCAGCCAGCCAGTGCCAGACAGCATAGTTGTTACTGACACAGCTACTTCATCTGTCGTGTGCCAAGGCGTGAATACAGCTTCCAAAAGCTGCTTCCTGCCAGATGGTGCATATCAGATTACTGTAGCCAAGGCAGGCTATGATGCAAAGGCAATTCCATTGGTTCGTTTGTCATCAAGCGACTGGACATCATATTATGTTTTGACATCAACAGCACCGCCTCCTCCAGCCGATGGCGGAACAACGCCAGCAGATGGAACAACAACACCGCCAGCAGGCCAGACAATAGTTTTGAAATCACTGGACTTGTCAGCGGACACTGCAAAGCCAACAAGCGCAGTAGATGTTGCAATTTCTGTTAAGAATAGCTGGGGATATGATGCATTTGATTTGGTAGCAACAGTTTCAATAATTGGCATCGACAACAGCGAAGATCTGGAACAAGAGGTTAACTTCGGCAGGCTAAATAACAAAGATACAGAAGATGCCACAGCGACCTTCACAGTTCCGATAGACGCAAAAGAAAAGAAATACGATGTCAAGGTAAAATTCGAATGGCAGGACGAGGATTCGCACCAGTTCACTCAAGCAGGCCAGAGGTCTGAGGTGCTTGAAGTGGAAAGGGCAAGCCACGAAGTTGCACTGACATCAGCGCAATTCACATCTGATTTAGTAAGGTCCGGCGAGCAATCGCAGGTTGCAGTTACTTTATCAAACATCGGAAAGAAAGATGAATCTGTTCGCGTAAAGGTTCAGTCTGATGACTTGGGCGTTCAGGAATTCAGCCCTGTTTTCAAGCTTGGCCAGAGCGAAGAGACAACGCAATACATACCATTTGCTGTTTCAAAAGACGCGAGGCCTGGCAGGCACGTTGTGTTTTTCACAGTAACATTCAATGACGGAAAAGACACAGCAACAGGCAGCGAGGTTATTAATGTTGGTGCAGCAAGGTCTGAAGATGCTCAAGCATTGCCAGCAGTAACAGTTACACCGGTCGCAGTTTCTACTGCGCCAGGAAATGCAGAAACACAATCCGGAACTCCGCAGATAGACAATAACGTTTTGTTTGCAGTGTTTGGCGGGCTTGTTGTTGTAATAGCTGCCATCGTGATGGTACTAAGGACAACGCAAACCGCTCCGGCTTCCAAGAGGAGGGGGCAGTAAAATGAACGCATTTAAATTAGTTGCAGCATTGCTGGCAAGCCTGTTTTTATTGGCACCGGCTTTTGCGGCAACACAACCAGCGCTAACATTTAGCGAAGTTGATTTTGAAGACACAGTAGCTCCGGGCGATTCTGTAGCTGTTTTGTTCACTTTGTCCGCAGGCATAGATGTTAAAGACATAAAGGTCACGGGCCAGATTGCGGGCGAGAAGGACAGCAGGACAGAACTTCAGGTAAGCAAGATGCTGTCAGGAAATGAGCGCGAGCTTAAATTAACAGTGGGCGTGCCAAACGATTTGAGGGAAGGCACTTACAAACTGACTTTGAACGCAGAAGGAAAGGCCAACGGCATAGTAAGAGCACAGCAGTTTGCCGGAAACCTTGTTGTTGAACAGAAAGACCACTCAATGTATTTCAAGTCTGTTCAGATAAGTTCCGCTTCTGTTACAGCCGGCGATTCAATTGATTTAGCAGTCCGCTTGATTAACAACGGCAGGAATGCTGAAGATGGCGTTAAAATAAAGGCAGAAATGCCTGAGATTGGCGCATCACAAACAATCCGCGTTACAAACACAGTAATGCAGGAAGACGACAGGATAATTTACATGACTCTGAGCGTTCCAAGGGACGCGGAGAGCGGCTTATATGCGCTGAAAGTGACTGCAAGCAATGCAGATGTTTCAGCTACAACTTCCGGCCTTGTTGAAGTGCAGAAATTTGTTCCTGCACCGCAAGTATCTGAAAGACAAACACAAAGTGCTGTTAGTGTTCAGATGCCAATTGGCAAGGGCGCGGTTGTAAGCCTAGCCGTTTCAAACAATGCAGATTCGCAAAAGACTTTCAACCTGCAGCTTGGCGGGACAGCGGACTGGGCGTCTGCGGCAAGGGTAGACCCAACAACTGTTACCCTTGGGGCCGGCGAGTCTGAATCCGTATTTGTTTACCTGCTTCCGTCTGCGGCTGGCGAGCACTCCTTCACTTTGTTTTTGAAGGACGGCGCGACAACTGTTTCAGCAGTGCCTGTTGATGTCAAGGTTAGCGGCTCTGCTCCTGCTGCAGTAAGCAGGCTGGCTGACAGGGAACAGCTTGGCCTTGTGTTTGTCGTTGTGGTTGTCTTGCTGGCAGTGATTGCTGCCTTCTGGGCAACACGCAAGGGCAGCGGAAAGGGACAGGTTTACTACTAGTTTTTTGTTTTGTTTTTTTGGTTTTTAATTTTTAAAATTTTAATTGAAATTTAATAAATATCAAACTCTATTAAAATATATGTATAAGCCCCAAAACAATTATTTTTAAACAGGTTTCTACTCCGATTCTGTATTTGCTAATGCTCAGTGACAAGCGAGTTCGAGTTGGAGGTTGAGGCTGGCAACTAATATGTAGTTGTGTTGTTGCCAGATGTGCCATCGAGTGGAACGAGTGTGGCACAAAAGCGTGGACCGATTTTGCGGTCCAGCGAGTGTTTGAGTTGGAGGTTTGAGTTAGGATGGTAAGCAATGGCCAATTTAAGGCTTTGGGGATTGTGAAAAAATTGCAACGTTTAGAGCTTTGTAGTTTACTGCGATTTTTCCACTCCTCCAAATCGTTTGCTAAGCGATTTGGAGTTGTAACAGCTTTGTTGCTAGTACTTGCGTCTGCGGGCGCATTAAGTAATACTGATACGAGGGGCACTGCCTGCGCATCAGATACAATTTTATTCGTGCTTAATGTGGCTAATCACGGGGCAAGCCCGGATTCATATACGGTCTCGCTGGCCGGCGATGCAGCAAAGTGGGCGGTCGCTGCACCATCTGGTTTTGTTCTGAAACCAGGGCAGTCGAATTCTGTTTACATCTATGTTACACCTTCGCTAAGTGCGCAGCCAGGTACTTACTCTCTTGACGCGATTGCTAATTCCGGACTTGCCGGCAAAAAAACCACAAGTTATAGCGTAGTAGTTGATGATTGTCACGCAGGTGCTTTGACTGTGCAGGCCAGCACGCTGAATACCTGCGCGTGCGCGCCCGGAAAATATATGGTTTCGCTGGAAAACACTGGGAAATATTCCGAAGCATTCGCAATTAAGCTTAGCGGTACGGGAGCACGTTATGCAACACCAAGCCTTTCAGAGGTACGCCTTGCACCCAACGAAAAAAAAGATTTTGAAGTTTCTGCCCTTACTTCATGCTCGACAGTAGGAACTTTTGATTTGGCAGTTTCAGCGATTTCAAAAGACTCGAGCGCGGTTGCAAGCGCCCCGCTTGTTTTAAATTCTGAAGCGTGCTATGATTTTGATTTCGTTCCAGATAAAAATTATTTGAGCTTTTGCGAGAACGCGCAGGCAAGCATTCCAATCACTTTGCAAAATAAAGGCACGGTTGGCAACAGCTATGATTTAAAAGTTTCTGGGCCAAGCTGGGCAAGCCTTGAGTCGACAAGCGTTCAGGCTGCAGCTGGCAGGCCAGCAGTTGCGAATTTGATACTGTTTCCAAAACTTAGGACAACAGGCGATTTCAGAGTTAATGTTGAGGCCTCGTCAGAAAAAGGAGAGCAAAAAGTTTCCAGGGAGATAGTAGCAAATGTTTTGCAATGCTACGCGGCCGATGTCAGGATTTCTGCAGAGCAGGACACAGTTTGTTCTGGAACTGAAAAAGCATATTCTGTCCAAGTTTCAAATCTGGGAAGATATGACGGAAATTTTGTTCTGTCCACGTCTGGCGCGGATTTTGCCTCTCTTGACAGGCAGTCATTAAAGCTTAAGGCCGGCGAGAGCACAAACGTGAATGTGATTGTAAGCCCCAAGGATGCAGCGTCGGGTGGGTATGTTGTTAAAATATCTGCAGATCAGGCAGGCATTTCGAGCGCGTCTGACGAATTGGTGTTAAAAGTTCCGCCGCGCGATTCATGCTTTGGTGTGCGAACGACTCCAGCAGAACAGCACGTTAATGTTGCGCGTGGGCAGGGTGCGTTAATTCCGATAGTTGTCGAAAATCTTGGCCGCGAGTCTGCGACATATAATCTAGAAGTTTCCGGCTCGGGTGCAGCTTATGCTAAATTAAATCCAAGCACGCTTACGCTGGGCGGTTCAGAGGCAGGCACTGCGTACGCATATATTGCATTGCCAGCAGATGCGCTGCAGCAGGATTACAAGCTTACAGTTTCGGCGAGATTGCAGGACGGCGCAGTTTACAGTTCGTCTGTTATTGATATTGGCGTGGCAGAGATAAAAAAAGAACCGGACGTAGCAAAGCCGGCCAGCCAAACAACTGAGAACGGAGAACGTGCACTTCCAAACTTTTCGGCGCAGACTCAGGCAATAAAAAGTTTTGCCTCAGGTTTATTGACGCGGGCGCGTTCTTTAGTTTCTGGCGCAAGGCCTGTTAACACAGTGCAGACAAATGTAAGCAGCAGTAAAATAAATCTGCGCTTGCCGAAGATTCATATAGTGTGGCCAAATTTGCAATTGTCTGATAAGGTGAGCGGCGCGGCAAGCGCTGTTGGTGCATTAGATGCGCAGGCAAGAGACAAGGCAAACGAGCTAGCAGGCCCGTATACTGAAGCGGTGAAGCGGCCATTAAGACAGGCTCGCGATTGGCTCAGGAACTTAGTGCATGGCAGAACTTATGGTTACAAAAACTGGCAGGTTGGTGTAGGCGCAGTTATGATTTTGGCCGTTATGCTGGCAGTTATGCGCTCCTTGCCGCCGAGAGGGCCAGCCAAGCCAGCTGCAGCAGTACAACATGTTCAGGCGCCAGAGCAGCAGGCCAAGCCAGCCGCCCCAGCACAACAGGCAGGCCAGGCCCCGCAGAAAGGCCCATGGCGGAAATTTGTAGACTGGCTGGAAGAGGATGATGAGGATTTTCTAAACGGAGAGAAGAAACCGGAAGATAAAAATTAAATTTCAACCGTTATTAAATCCTTAGCAGCAACTGTGTCTGCAAAAACTTTTTTTGCTTCTTTCAGCAAGATGTTTGTATCTTTGTATCTCTGGCTGAAGTGTGTTATAATTAATTTTTTTACATTCGCTTTCTTTGCCAGTGTTGCGGCCTGCGTTGCAGTCATGTGACCGAACTCCTTCGCAAAATCTTTCATATCATCCGCGAACGTTGCTTCGCAGAGCAGGGCGTCTGCGTCCTTCGCAAAGTTTTCCAGATGTTTTGAGTAAGCTGAGTCGAGCAGATAAACAATTTTTTTTCCTTTTTCTAAAAATGTAGCGTCTTTTGCTTTTATTTTCTTGCCTTGCCAGACAATATCTTTGCCTTTTATCAGGTCGCCGATTATTGGATTGTTTACTAGGACGAACTTTTTCAAATAATTTAGGTTGACTTTTACTTTCGGCTTTTCCTGAAATGCAAAAGCCAGGCAGGGCGAATTATGCTTTGCATTCGCAACAGAAATTGAATATTTTTCTGCATTGAATGCGCCGGGCTTTAATTCTGTGATCGAGGCTTTGAAAGTTGGAAAGACTCCAAACGCTTCTGAAATTTTTCTGAAGTTTTCCCTTGTCTTTGCCGGCCCGTAAATATTCAGCGGCTTTGTTCTCTTGTTCAAAGACATGCTCTGTATTAGCCCTGGCAGGCCAAGCACATGGTCGCCATGCCAGTGCGTGATAAATATTTTTGAAATCTTGTTGTGCGAGATGCCGGCCTTCATCAGTTGCAGCTGCGTTCCCTCCCCGCAGTCAAACAGCAGTACCTCTGGCCCGATGTCTAATGCTGTAGCTGAGTGTTGCCTGCTTGGCGTTGGCATTGCGCTGCCGGTTCCTAGGATGGTGAGTTTCATATGTTTTATTTAAGTTTATAGTTTAAAACTGTTCTGTAATATATTATTTCTATTTACTGCACGCTGGCCAGCCTTGCAAGCAAGCCCTCTGGCCTGCCAGCATCTGCTGCACCAAGCCCAAGCCAGAGTAAATCGACCATCGTGCCAGGATTTGTTTCGTAAAAATTGGCTTCTACTGTGCCGTCTCGCCAGCCATGCCCTGAGATGTGGCTATGCCCTTTTGCTACATCTAATTTACTTTCCAATAAATATCTCTCGAATTCACTGAGCAATCTGTCTGTTGGTGCTGTGTAGTAAGTGCGTGCTGCGAAGTGCGGGCCTGCAGAGAGTTCTGGCCTTCTGATTGAAACGGGTTGCGATAAATGAGCAAGAGATCTTTCTACCTCGGATTTTGTGCGTTTTACAGTAGTAGAACTTATTACGCTGCTGATTACACAGGCGCTCAAAGTTCCAAATGCGGCGAATAAGCCAATACCTGGTGTGATTGCATTAGCAGCAAGAGAGCTCATTGGTGCCATTATTGCGCCAATACCAATGGCAGCAAGAGAGCTTATTGGTGCCATTATGACGCCAATACCAATGTAGGCATGGCCCATGCGCTTTTGCATATTGAATATGCTATGGATTGCAGGAAAATCGCCTAAAGTTGGCGGGGGCGCGGCAGAGGAGGGTGCATAAACAGGTGTCGCATGGGGCGATATCATGTGATTTTTGAGACGCTTAAATTTATAAGGTTTATCTAATAGGTGCCGCATCGAAAGTTTTAAAAGGTTTATCGCTATGAATTTTACTATGCCAGCAGTAAAAGAATTTATAGCACCAACAGTAGGAGAATTTAGAAATCTTGACAGATGGCAAGTGCTGGAAGCGATACTTGCCAGACTCGAGCAAGTGCCTGCGGAGCGTTTGCGGAAAGTTGACGGTTTGAAACACCACATGTCAGTCGAGGGCGCAACAACGATTATAGCTGATGTTCATGGGCTTGGCGAAGTTACGCTTGCAGAGAAATTCCACTGGCCCGATGCAACTATTTATTCGCTTCAGTGGAAGTCTGGTGAATCAACTTTATATGCAGAAGATGGCCCGCCGCCAGAGGAAATACAAAAAGCATATGAGACATTGAACACGCGCCTCAAGGTCACGCCCGCAACCATTACAAAAGGGCAGGCCGTAGCTGCGCCCACATAAGTAAATAAGTTTTTAAACCCAAAACCTCAGTTTATTTCGGTGATAGCCACTTGTAAGTGCCTAACCACGACGTAGGCGGTTTGGTACCAAGATAAGGCTTCTAGAATGTCAAAAAAGCACAAAGATAAGAAACAAGAGGGCGTTAGCGAGACTAGCCTTGAGGCTCCTGAAGCTGCCGAGGCCGGCGAGATAGCTGAGGCAGGCATGGGGGGCAATCAACAGCCAGCAGAGCAGCTGCCGACTTCGATTGAGCAGGTAAAATTAAAAGAGCCAGTCCGCGGGTACTTGATTGGCAACAAAGTCGCTGTCCGCGAGGACTTCCAGAATGCCCAGCAGTTCTTTGACCGTTCAAACTTCGGTGAGATTTTTGGCCAGCAGCAGGGCGTAAAAGAAACAAGGATCGAGTTCGCACTGGACGAGGCGCTTTATCTGATGGAACGCGGGAAATTAGTTGTGCTGGACGGCAAGAAATCGCTTAACTTCGAGCAGTTTGTCAAACTCGCAAACAAAATCGAGGCAAACTTCTGGACAAAGTATCAGGTTTACAGGGATATTAGGACTCGCGGATACATTACAAAAACTGCACTAAAATTCGGCGCAGATTATAGGGTTTACCCGCGCGGCATGAAGCCAGGCCAGGACCACGCAAAGTGGGTGCTGTTCTGCACCAACGAGACAGATGGTTATACCTGGACACAGTTTGCTGCCATGAACCGCGTGGCCCACAGCACGAGAAAGAAACTACTTGTCGGGATTGTGGATAAAGAGGGCGAGGTTACATTTTATGAAATCCGCTGGAAAAAACCTTAACTATATTTTCCGCCGCAGCGGAGGTTTCCGATCGAACGCTTTAGCGAGCGAAAGCGAGCGTCCAAAGGGTTCGGTGGACAAGGAAGGAGAGGTTACTTTCTACGAGATTAGGTGGAAGAAGCCCTAGTGTGAATACAATGGAACAAAAAATATATGATAAAATAAAGGAAGAAATAAAACAAGATTATTATAAACAAAATTTTTCAAATGATGGTCAAAGATTTGTAGCTTGGTATTTAAGAAATATTCACTTAAAAGATATGAATGAAACAAAAGAAGCTATAACTGATGGGGCAGACGATAAACAGATTGATGCAATAATAGTTGATGATGACAAGTTAACAATCTTTATTATTCAAGGTAAATTTATCGGAAGTGAAAAGGTGGATGCAGGACCTCTCAGAGAAGTTCTTTCTTCGTGGGTACAACTTAGAGATTTAATTCGATTGCAAGCAGTGGCAAACGAAAAATTGAAAAGAAAATTATCCGAAGTTGCAAAAGCCTTTGAAGATGAGTATGAAATAGCTTTTGAACTACTAACAACGTCTAATTTAACTGATTCTGCAAAAAAAGACCTTGCAACTTTTCAAAAACAGTTAGCAGAGTTATCAGAAAATGAAGATTTTGTTTCCACAATAAATTTAATTGATTCGGAAGAGATTCTACGACGTTATGAAATTTCTCTTGAACAAGAGAATCCATCGATTAAACACACAATAGACCTAAATAATAGCAAATATTTATGTGAGTCCATAGCAAATACACAAGTAGTTATAGCCGCACTTCCATTAAAGGAATGTTTAACTATTCCAGGTATAAAAGACGGTACACTTTTCCAAAAAAATGTTAGACAAAGTCTCGGATTAAATAATGCAGTTAATAAAGGTATTAAGAGCACCATATACGGAGATAAATATAAAGATTTCTTTTTTTTCCATAACGGAGTAACGGCGATATGCAATAAACTAAAATTAGAGGGCAATAAGCTAACTTTATCCGGGTTAAGTGTTGTTAATGGCTGCCAATCGTTGAATACTATTTTAAGTTGCAGCGAACAAGTGAAAAAATTACAAGATACCTTCATACTCTTTAGATTTTATGAAATTCCCCAAAGAGATCGCGCAGATAAAATTAGCATTAATACGAACTCTCAAAGTGCCGTAAAACCAAGAGATTTAAGAAGTAATGATAAACGGGTATTAAACCTAAAGAAACAATTTGAGATGAAATATCCAGCAGGGTATTTTATTATAAAACGGGGCGAAATAGCTCCAGCTAATAAAGATAAAAATTTCGTTTTAGATTTTTCGGAATTAGGAAAATATATGATGGCATGGCATTCTCAAAGACCAAATATATCATATAGTGAAACAAAAATATTCGACAAATATTTTGAGCAGCTATTTAAAAGAGAATATCGCGCAGAAGATGCTCAAGCTTTGAATTTATGGACCAAAGAATTATTAAAAAATTGGACTGACAAAAACCCATTAGGTTTAAATGAAACTCTCCTTGCTATGAAAGCTTATGCACCTTATCATCAACTATATGCTATTTCTATGTGTTTTGCAATTTCAAATAATATGGGCGATAGAGTTCCAAATCCAACAAAATGTTTTGAAAAAGCAAAAAGTGCCAACATGATTGATGAGATAATTAAGATAAGTGCATCTAGTTTGAATATGGCTTTAGAAGCCGCTGCTAATGAACCACAACCACCAAATAGGGTATTTAGCCCACAAAATTGGATAAAAGCTAAAGATTGTCTAGCTAAAATTAATTTTGCCATTAGAAATTATTTTCAAATGTTACCCATGATGCCTGGCGGTCAAGAATTAAATAAAAAATTAAAAGAAACACTAACACTTAATCCAGAAGATTTTGAGTACAGATGGGCTGCCGATTAACTCTTTGGCTTCCAGCCGGCCAGCACCATGATGCGCTTCTGTCCACTCAGGCCAGCAGACCAAACGACATTGGCTTTTTTATTGACACAACTTGCAAGTGTTTCTACAACTGCTTTGCAATCGTTCAATGCCATATTCTTATCGCCGGAAATCCACATGGCTAAAGCATCTGCACCCTTTACAGACTTGGAAATCTCGCTGGTATCAAACCCCTCTGTAGTAAAGGCAGAAATCCTCGTGGTCCTTCTGAAAGCTGCAGATAAATCTAATCCGTCAAGTTCAACAAGATCGTTTGCCATAAAATTTTAAATAAACTGGACTTTATAAATATTATTATGGTTAAATAGCGTTGTATTCTTTAATCCATGAATTCAATACTTTTAAAACTCCCCCACCATAAATAACATCATGCCCAAATTATTTAAAAAAAATTGGTGGAAAAGCAATTACAAGCTGCCGGCACCTTAACCTTAGAATTAATTAACTGCTATACACATTTCTTCTGTGGCCAATCTTTGTGATTTCAATCACGTTTCCTATTTGCACTATGTCCGCAATAACTCTGTAATCGCCAACCCGCAGCTTGAAATCATCGCGGCCCTTTAAACGGATAAAAAATCTAAACGGTTCTGCCTTCGCTTCCTGCAATTTGCTCCAGATGCGCAGGCGCACATCGGCCGGGAGTTTTTCAAGTGCTTTCGCCGCGGCTTCGCTGAATCGCAGAACAAACAAAATACTCATTTCAAGCCAAGCCGTCTTTTCAGTTCAGCTTCGGTTACAAACTTGCCTGCCCCGAAATCCTTTCTTGCCTGTTCTATCTCGCGCTTTGTCTGTTCGGAAAGCTCCATCTGATCCTCCGCCAACAGGTCAAGCAGTTTGGCGATTACATCTTCGTATGTTTCGCGCTCAAAGTCCTTTACTGCATCGAGCCGCACTTTTGTTTCATTGTGGATTTGTATCGTTGTTACCATAGTAATCTATATAACACCATAGCTGCCTATATTTAAGGCTTGCGGTCAAAACAAACGTAACTAAACATACTTTTAAAAATCCCCTTCCCTAAATATAATCATGCCAACCCCGCAGACAACGCGAACGAGTTCGCGGGTTTGAAGTTAGGTGAAATATGCGCCTTCAAATAGTCCAGCCAATCAAGAGCATTGATGAGCTAGCCAGCTTTTGCAAGCGGGCAGGTTTCGTGTTCCCAAGCTTTGAGATTTATGGCGGGATGGCAGGATTTTATGATTACGGCCCGCGCGGAGTGGAATTAAAAAACAATATCAAAGCCGCATGGTGGAAATCTATTGTGCAAGACCGAGAGGATGTTGTCGGCATTGATGCAGTCACGGTGAACCACCCAAAAGTTTGGGAGGCTTCCGGCCATGTTGCTTCTTTCACTGATCCTTTGGTTGACTGCAAGAGCTGCAAGTCCAGATTTCGTGCTGACCACTTGGCAAAAGATATTCTGAACGTTGATGTGGCTGGCATGCCCTTGGAAGAAGTCACGACGCTTCTGCGCAACAAGAACGTGCGCTGCCAAAAATGCAAGGGCGAGCTAACCGAAGCCCGAAAATATAATTTGATGTTCAAGACGCACGTCGGACCGATTGAGTCTGATGAAAACGTGGCATATTTACGCCCTGAGACCGCGCAATTAATTTATTTGAATTTCAAATTAGTGCAAGACTCTGCGAGATTAAAGCTTCCATTTGGGATTGCACAAATAGGGCGAGCGTACAGGAATGAAATTGCGCCGCGTGATTTTCTGTTTCGCGTCCGCGAGTTCGAGCAGATGGAAATGCAGTACTTTATCAAGCCCGGCGACAATAAGAAGTTTTTTGAGCAGTGGAAGAAAGAAAGAATGAATTGGTATCTGTCACTCGGAATAAAAAAAGAAAACCTAAGATTCCGCGAGCACATAAAAACAGAACTTGCCCACTACGCAAAGGCCGCAGTAGACATTGAGTATAAATTCCCGTGGGGCTGGGGCGAGATAGAAGGTGTTCATGATAGGGGCAACTGGGATTTGAGCCAACACTCTAAAGTTTCTGGGAAAGATTTAAGTTATTTTGATGACGAGAAAAAAACGAGATTTGTGCCGAATATAATTGAAGTTTCCGCGGGGGTTGACCGTACGTTTTTAGCGTTTATGTGCGAAGCCTACGCGACAGAAGCGGAAAGAATTGTTTTGAAACTGAATCCAAAGCTGTCGCCGATAAAAGTGGCGGTCTTTCCGCTAGTAAAAAATGACAATCGAATTGTTAAATTTGCAGGAAATGTTTTTAGTGATTTAAAAAAGAAGTTTGTTGTTTATTATGATAAGTCCGGCAACATCGGCAAGTCATACAGGCGGCAGGACGAAATCGGCACGCCATTCTGCATCACAGTTGACTTTGACTCGCTGAAAAAGAAGGATGTTACTGTGAGAGACAGGGACACGATGAAGCAGAAGCGCGTTAAGGTTAAAGAGCTAGCAGGATATTTGGAAAAGCAGTTACAGTAGAAAGTTATTTAAGCGTTACTTTAATAAAATTTTTATGGTTTTTGAAAGGACACAGCTAGGCATTCTTGGGCTAAAATTTAATCAGGATAGCCTTGAGGGAATGACAGAATTCCCGTCATTCTATGAGCCATTTTTGCGGCTCGGTAATCCACCTGAACGAGAAAAGCGCGGCAAGTGCATGGGAGAGCGCGTGGATATTCCACTAGGCACATATACATTAACAGAAAAGGTTGACGGCATGAACTGCGCAGTTGTTGGCTGGCTTTCGGATAGCGGGCCGCAAATGATTCTAAGGAGCCGCGACAAGATTGTTGCGTATTCAGAAGACTGGCATTTCAATGATGAACATGGCATTGCCGAAGTTTTACAGCCATACATTTTTAAAATACAGCAGTACATGACTGCAGTCTTTCCAGACAAAATGTGGATGCTTTGTCTGGAGTTGTATGGGGGAAATATAAGGCCAGCGGATTATGGAGCGAAAAAAGATGTTAGGCAATTCGCAGTAAGAATATTTGACAAGAAAGCGCTAGAACTTTTTGCAAGGGCAAAGCGTGAAGACTACAAAGCCTTGCGCCGCGTTAATAGGTATGTTCCGTTTTTACAATTTAGTGAAGCTGAAAGAATCGCATTGGGTTGCGGATTGAAGACTGTCCCAGTGATAGATAACATAAGCAGCGCGAGTTTACAAACATCCGAAGATGTAATTGCTTTGTTAAACAAAAACAAAAAAAGCATAGTTGCAAAAGAAAATGGCGGTACGGCAAATTCCGAAGGGCTTGTTATGTGGCATGTTGGACGCGAGGATTATACCCACCCGGACAAAAATACAGGCACAGTTATGGCAACATTCAAGCTAAAGTTTGAAGATTTTCCGAGAGGGACGTTTGTTTTTTGAAACTTTCTTTTGAGTAGTGGCACATATATATAAACATATATTGTTATTTGTTTCTGATAACTATGGCACTGAAACTTGATTCAAAACAGGCAACAACCGCGTTCGCCACTTTTGTTGGCGTAGTTTATACTGTGTGGAGCGCTTGGATCGCGCTGGCCCCGCAAAGCTTTGCAGGCCTGATGCAATTACTGCACCCATTCATGAATGTCGGAAATATATTAGTAGTAAACACCATAACTCCGGCGAGTTACTTAATTGGCTTGATTGGCCACATAATATTCGCATGGATAATTGCGTATGTGTTCGTTTACTTCTGGAATAATGCCCAGTCTTTGTTTAAGATGGGTGGCGGAAGAAAGCGAAGGCGCAGGTAATTACTCGCTGCGCGGGTAAACATAGCCGCCGTAATATCCATAACGGTCGCCAAGGTCGTTAATTTGTTTGGCACGCGCCAAGTGTGCGCGAAAACTTTTTTCTATTTTTTTGTTTATGGCTAAATCCAGCCCAAATTTTTTTGAATCTTTTTTATCCAGCGTTTTAATTGAAGTGCCCGTTAGTATGATGCTGCTTATATCATAGATTGTTTTTGCACCAATAGACAAAACATGACGGTAATTTTTTTCGTAAATTTCGTCAAGCCTTTTTTCGGCGCGTTTGTAAGATTCGAATACTGGTATCAAAACCATATTTGGAAACATGTTGCAGAGGTGCTGCATGGTTGAGAGTGCTATTTCCTTTTCAGATAGGCCACAATTCATGTCAACCGAAAATACGGCAAGATTTGCGGAGACGTCAACCCGGGATTTCACTGCAGCTAAAATGGCCACAAGGCCAGTTCTGTCAGGCCTCCAGCCAGCTAGTTCATCAACTTTTTCTTCCGAAATATAAAGTTCCATCTGTATTTCACATAAAATCAGCATTAGTAAATCTTTTAAACCATTCTGTTTAGTTCTAACTATGGCATCCGGTGGAAAAGAGTTAGAGTATGCGGACAGCGTCCAGAAACTGATGAAGAATCAGAAGAATATCAGAAACATTGGAATAGTTGCCCACATACACCATGGTAAAACTACCCTGACTGATAATCTTGCTGCAGAGGCTGGCATGATGTCAAAAGAGCTCGTCGGAGAAAGGATGCTCACGTGGATTGACAAGCAGGAAGGGGAACGCCTGATGACAATCTACGGCGCGACTGTTACGATGGCGCACACTTACGAAGGCGAAGAATACCTCATAAATCTTCTCGATACGCCAGGGCACGTTGACTTTGGTGCAGATGTTACGCAGGCCATGCGCGCGATTGACGGCGCGGTTGTTGTAGGATGCGCTGTTGAGGGCATGATGCCGCAGACAGAAACAGTTTTGCATCAGGCCCTGCAGGAAAAAGTTAAGCCCATTCTTTTTATCAACAAAGTCGACCGCGCGATTAAAGAGCTAAGATTAACACCGGAACAATTGCTTCAAAGGCTTGTTGCATTAGTTAATGAAATAAATTTGTTTATCCTGAAAAACGCGCCAGATGAGTACAAAGAAAAGTGGGCGCTTTCCGTTGAGAAGGGAACTGTTGCTTTCGGCTCTGCCCTGAAGAAGTGGGCGATTTCAGTGCCAGCCATGAAAAAATTTGGAATTACATTTAAGGATATTATTGAACTTTGCGCGCAGGACAAGGATGATGAGCTTGCCAAGAAAGCGCCAGCACATATTGTTGTAATGGACATGGTTGTTAAGCATCTGCCTTCGCCGCTTGAGGCTCAGAAATACAGATTGCCAAGAATATGGCGCGGCGATTTGGATTCGCAGGCTGGCAAGGACATGCTGTCATGCAATCCCTCTGCCCCGCTTGGCGCCACTGCTACAAAGGTTGTTTATGACCAGCATGCAGGCCTGATTGCGACAGCAAGGGTTTTTTCAGGAAAAATAATAGAAGGGCAGATACTGCACCTTGTCCGAGCTGATAAGGATTGCAAAGTCCAGCAGCTCTCAACTTTTATCGCTTCGAGGCGCGTCCCGATCCGCGAAACAGTAGCCGGAAATATTGTCGGCCTTGTCGGCCTTGGAGATATAGCGGTCGGCGAAACATTGACCGAGCCAGGCAATACACTTGATCCCTTCGAATCAATTAAGCATGTGTTTGAGCCGGTTGTTACAAAAGCGATCGAGCCAAAAAATCCGCAGGACCTGCCGAAGCTGGTTGATTTTTTGAACATTCTCACAAAGGAAGATCCAACGCTGAAAATAAAAGTTTCACAGGAGACCGGAGAAATTTTAGTGTCCGGGCTTGGCGAGCTGCACCTTGACGCAAAGGTCGAGAGGAAAATCCGCGAGAAGGGAATTGAAATTGTTGTCTCGCCGCCGGTTGTCGTCTACCGCGAGACTGTCGCAAAGCCATCGGAAGTTTTGGAAGGCAAGTCGCCGAACAAACATAATAAAGTTTACATGAAAATCGAGCCGCTTGAGCCTGGCGTTTACAAAGCAATCAAAGAAGGCACTATACCTGAAGGCAAGATGAAAAAGAAAAAGCCAGAGGTTGTAGAGGCACTCGTGAATGCAGGTATGGAGAAAGACGAAGCGAGACAGGTTGTTTATGTTTACAATGGAAATGTTCTCGTTGAAGGGACTCGTGGAGAGGTTCACATTGGCGAAATAATCGAGATGGTGATGGAGGCGTTTGAAGAGCGAATGGAACAAGGCCCGATCGCCCGCGAGCCATGTTACGGCCTGAAAGTCACACTGAAAGAAACAAAGCTGCACGAGGATGCGATTCACAGAGGGCCAGGCCAGATGATACCATGTGTCAGAATGTCTATTGACAATTGCATGCTGACTGCCGGCGATGTTTTGTATGAGCCAGTCCAGACTGTCAGAATAGACACACCGATGGAGTACCTGACCGAGGCCACAAAGCTTGTTGGCGGCAGGAGGGGCACGGTAATAGAAACAAACCAGGAAGGCACGCGTTACGTTGTTGTTGCTGAGATTCCGGTTGTTGAAATGTTTGGTTTTGAGGCGGCGCTGAAATCTGCAACGGGCGGCCGCGGATTCCAGTCATTGATTGATGTTTCCTACAAGAAGCTGCCGAATGATTTGCAGATACAGACTGTCATGAGAATCCGCGAGAGGAAAGGCTTGTCAAAGGAACTGCCTAAGCCGCAGTTTGACTAGTAAATGTTTATTATATATTTTTATATAAATCAATATATGCCAAGGCATAAAACTTTTTCTGCCCAAAATAAATGATGAAATTCCGCTACACTTGGGTTTATGCCCTGCCGTTTTTGATTGCTGCTTACCTGCTGGCCGCATATGAGTTCAGCTGGCTTCTGGTGGCTGGCCTGCCGTTTATTGCCGCAGCGCTTTATATTTTTTCAAGAAATTATGATATTTATATTGAAGGCGGGTGGGCACGAGATGTGATGCCGCACTGGCTGCCTATTGGCCCGGTTACTATGCTGTGCGCGCAATGGATGATGGGGGCGATAGTTTATAGGTTAGCATTTAACTGGTTTCGAATAGCGCACAGTATTTTTGATGCCGGCTTTCTCGCCGCAGTTTTGGTTTTTTGTTACTCACTTGCTTTTTTGCTGTACAAATACGACGGGCCGTTTGTGGTTTTTTCCGGTGATGTGAAAAAGGCAAACATCAGAAATTTGATGATCCTGCTGGCATGGTTTTTAGCTTCATCGGGCATAGTTTCCATTCTGGCGTGGATGTTGTTTGGCATGGCGTTGCCAGCAGCTATTGTTACGAGTTTTTTCGTTTTGATGATGTATTGTTTTATTGCGACTTAGCCCATACCTTGAGCTTGTTTTTAACCAATGGCTTTTTTAGCCAGTGCAGCTCAAACGATTCGGTAAATTCATTTGTGATATATTTTCCACTCCAAAGCCCATTTGGGAACCGGCTGGAATAATTTTTCACGACAATTCCTTCTATTGTTTGTGCCTCGGCAAAAGGCGTTTCGTATTCAGGATGTGCGCCGCTGAATTCCGAAGGTCCGATATAACTGGGCACTTCGTCATGCTTGATTCTGTGCTGCACGAATACCGGGGCGCTGGCCAGCCCGCAATTCTCAATAATCCTGCGCTTCTGTTCAAAAGGCAAAATTCTTCCGGATCGTTTTTCTATCACGTCAAAGGCAACAAAAAAATCAGGCAGTTCGTTATATGGGATCGAGTGCATTGCGTAAAGCCACTCGCCGACGATTGCCAGGCCCTGCGGAATCTTCTCAAGCTTTTCGGAGTTTTGGTAAGCCCAGTTGTATGCGTGGATGAATGCCTTTGTTTTTTCAAACTCGCTTATTATCCTTGCGCCTTTTGCACGAAGGAGTGGCTTGCCGCCCGTCCAGGTAACAATTAGTGTTGAGCCGTCCAGTTTTTCTTCCAGCACAACCTCGCCCGAAAAAAGGGCCCGCACATCTGGTTCTGTTAAGTATGTTTTGTCGCTTCTGGTGCCAAGATTTTGGTAAACAAGCCTATATGCTTCAGGATATTTTGGGAATGCACGCTCCGCAGTCATTCAAATAATAAGTAAGTTAAAGATTTAAAAGTAGTGGTTTGTGCAGTATATAAAAATATATAAAAGTATATACGAAATCTTTATAAATATGTAATATTGTAATAAATTTAAT
>JACQKZ010000015.1 GCA_016204275.1 Nanobdellati archaeon
ATAGAAAAAATAGCAAAAGACATTTTGAAAAATATAACTAAAAAAGCCGAATCATGGCAGGCCTCTAACATCCGCGAAGCCAAAACATATGATGAGTTGAAAAAAATATTGTCAACTTACCGCGGATTTGCAAGGGCAAGCTTTTGCTCAGTTGAAAAGGACGGGCTGGCCTGTGCAGATAAAGTTCAAGCTGAAACAGAAGGCGGAAAAGTCCGCGGCACATTATTTGACAAGGCAGAAAAGCCGTCCGGCAAGTGCATTGTGTGTGGCAGGCCTGCAAGGGCTGTTGTTTATGTGGCAAAGTCATATTAAGATTTTTAAACCACAAATAGCGCTTTTGTTCAAGCCTCTGTAGCTCAACCTGGCAGAGCGTCCGTTTTGTATGGCACAAAAGTCTTTCGCGAGACGTTCGTGCCCGAACGAACGGAAGGTTGCAGGTTCAACAGTACAGACCCTTTCTTTTTGGAAAAGAAAGCGGCTCTACGAAACCCGGAAAGAAAACTAGTGGGATTTTCAATCCCACAAACGAGTTTCGTCGTACAGAAAATCCTGCCGGAGGCACTTAATTACTTAAAGAAGTAATATTCATAACTGCCTTAATCTGATCCTTTGGCACTAGAAGTTTAAGCCTGCTGCCTGCTTTTACAACAGCCCCCTGCCGCGTAATCAGCTTGCCATCTTTGTTAATAACATTCACGCCGTTCCATGTTGCTGTGCTGAGCGATGAACCTGAAAAGGAAAACATAATGTTATCTGCCTGCCTCGGAGATACAATTGTAAAAGTGCCTGCAGCGTTTGTAATAGTCAAGTCTTCAACAGAACCGATTGTAGTACTTATGCCTGCGGATTGCACGCCATTTCGTTCATAATAAATTCTACCGTCACTTGTTACCCACGCTTCCTTCGTTCTTGTGCCACCGACCCGCAGGCCATTGCCTGAAGCAGTAAAATGCGTTGTGCTTTCAGAGCCGCCACCGCCTGCCGCACTCAAATCGGCGGTTTCCACATCTACCGCCAGCGAAACATAATCTTCCTCTGTTAATCTATCAAAACAAATAGTGACATAATTGTTTGGCAGGCCAACACAGCTTCCTGCTTTTAACTGCGCATCCTCGCTGTTGAACTCGAAATTATTTTCTACTCCAATGTATAGGCCCGTAAATTCTGATGCTGATGATGTTGATGTGCTTGTTGCCGAGGCTAGCCCGCCGATATTCCACACCCAACCAGAATAGTTTTGCCCAGGATATGGCTGGCCAGCTTTCGCAGAAACAAAAGTCTTAACTCCAACCGCAACATCTGCAAAGTTATTAAACAAATTGCTTGAGTCATAAAACGATTCTCTGTTTGTTACTTCAAGGCCATTTATGGATTTTGTCTGGCTGCGCGATAGAACTTCAGTCACGCCGTCAACATCAACTACTATTGCACCGCTCTGGCTTACCCGCAAAACCTGTACGGCCTTGCCATTATAAATTAACTGATCGCCGATGCGCAGTAAATATGAATCGCCAGAAATCGCTGAAAAAGAAGAATTAGTAACGCCGGTAATGCTCCACGCCTTGCCAAGGAAATTTATTTCCAGCGGGCTGTCCAGAGATACCTTTGTTAAATCAATCGAATTGTCAAACACATAGTAAAATTTAATTGCGCCATCGTTTATCTCAAGAACTGCGTCATCGTACTCTTGGCTTCCGATTAATGCTGTGGTTGGACCGATAAATCTTCCCCTTTGCCCGAGAACCAAAACCTCGCGGGTGTCTGAGTCATCGCCCTGCACATTTACCGAACCCTCGTGCAGGCATAAATCGCTTCTATCTATTTCGTCATTAAATTCAGAAGTGAGATTTTCACCAAGGCCAACTTCCTTAATAATAGATTTACTGCACGGCTCTTCTGCCGCGAAGCCGCTCAGTCTGAAATTCCCGACAACAGAAACCAAAATAATAACTAGTGCAAAGGCTAGTGCCTGCTTTTCAAAACTTGTGGCCATTTATTTTTATCAAAACTACTAATTATAAATCTATGCATGAGTAAGCTGTCTTATTTCCTATTTCTCATATCCCGCATCATTAAAAAATATACTCTCTCAACAGAGTCTCCAAACTCAGCTGAAACAACTTTCCCCGCTATTCTAGGTATGGTTACTAATAACATTCTAAGTGACATAGGGTCTTGTTCCGCTAAGGCTCTTTGGAGCGGCTGGCCGGTTACAGAGTCAACGCCTCGTTTCAATTCGTTTAATGTAGCCAAAGCCGCAGTTAGAAAACCTGCTGGCGATACCTCTGGATTCAATCTCTGAGCTAACAATCTTTCATATCCACGCAGTAACGGATCTTGCGATTCTGATTGGCCAAGTTTTTGCTTAGCTTTTTCCATCGAGAACCCTTTAATATAAATTTCTTCTTCAGTTAACATGTTAGTATCACTATTGAAACTAAGTTTAAAAAGCTTTCTACGCTGCCTTCCGTCCCGGCCCTTTCTTCACCCACTTAGGCAGGTCTATATCCTTTCCGCAGGAGTCGCATTGGAATCTGAAAACTTCTCCCTTTTTTGACTTGCCTGTTTTTTCATTAACAATTCTTGCAGCCACTCTCGCAAAGGCCTGCTGCTTTTCCCCTGAATTTTTGCAGAACGGGCAGGAATATTCTATGTTGGCCAGCTCTTCGCCCTCGAATCGCCAGACTGTAGCCTTGCCGCCATTCGGCAGCGCCCGCCTTGTGAAGTATGCCAGCTTGTCGTTTGCCCCTGGTTTTCGTAGTACCATAAGAAAAAATTCAGCGGTGCATTTAAAAGCATAACGGTTTAAATCTTTAAAAACGACAAATAAATGGTTTAAGCATGCGGGCAGCGCCTAAAGCAGTTGGCTTTGGCTGGCCCGCTGATGCGGGGATAGCGAAGCGGTCAAACGTGCTAGATTCAGAGTCTAGTGGCTTAGTGCCTTCGTAGGTTCGAAATCAACGAAAGTCCTACTCCCCGCATGCAAGGATGTGCAGGGGTTCCCGAGTGGTCAAAGGGGTTGGACTTAAGCGGCAACGCAGAAATCCAATGGCTCAGTGCCTTCCGAGGTTCGAATGATTCGTTAATGCGAATTAGAAATTCCTCGCCCCTGCATTTGGGCGCTTAGCTCAGCTTGGATAGAGCGATCGGCTTCGGACCGATAGGTCGAGGGTTCAAATCCTTCAGCGCCCGCCTAAACCTTTTAAACCAAAAATTCTCGTTTATTTTAAGCTCCCATAGTCTAGCCCGGTCAAGGATAAGGGATTCTCGATCCCTGGACGCGAGTTCAAAGGTACAGCCTTTCTTTTCGCGAAAAGAAAGGCTCTACGAAATCCAAAGAAAAGGCTGTTGCGATCTGCGATCGCACAAACGCCAACTGGTTTCGCGTACAGAAAATCTCGCTGGGAGCACCTACTTAAAATTCTGTTAAGCTTTAGTTTTGTCGCCAGCGTCGTATAATTCAAGCGGCGGCGCATAACCGCGCGGTTGAGTCCCATCTGCCGGGCGCTCGCGATGAAAAACAACTGCGTCCGGCGAAGGCGGCAATACTCCTTCTAAAGATTGTGGGGGTGGCATTTCTAAAAATGGATTTTCATCTCGCGAAACTGGCGGCCCGCTGCGATCAAAAACCCCGTGATCTGGATGCGGCGGCACTATGCCCAGCCGATCAAACAACGACTGCGGTGGCGATTCAGCCATTCTAGTTCATAACATACGAACTATTTAACCTTTCCGATTTTCTCAGCCAGCCTCTTCAGCTCCTCAAAGTCGGCCTTCGGCCCACCAAGAGTTGTAACATAACCTTCATACGCACTAAAAAATTTTCCTTTTTCTTCCACCATCTTTCCGCCAGCATACAACGGGAATAATTTAATATGTGCGTGATCCACTTGCATTCCCTCTGTGACCATAGCAGTCCTCATCGAGCCCAGCGCCTTGTCCAAAAGCAGGCCAGCCTTTCTTCCAGCTTCCAAAAATTTCAAGTATGCTTTGTCATCCATTTGAAAAACATAGCTTGGCTCGTGCTTCTTTGGAATTACTACGGCTTGGCCGCGCACATTCGGGAAAATATCAAATATCGCGATGTGCCCGGAGTCTTCCCAGAACTTCGCGCTAGGAATTTCTCCTTTTACGATTTTACAGAAGATGCAGTCAGTCATTTTTGGTTTGTACCAGCAAACTTATTAAATCTTCTTAATTTATGAGTATATAAAATCATATATGTAGTATATAAATCTATATATCTATTATTTTACGGCGTCAACCTATCCGCCGTTCGTGGGAACGGAATTGTATCGAAAATATGTTCTGCCCCCGTCAGCCACATCACCAGCCGCTCGACTCCGAGGCCGAAGCCGGCATGCGGGACTGAGCCGAACTTCCGCAAATCCAGGTACCAATCGTAATCTTTTTTGTCTAACTTGAACATTTTCAATGACTCCAAAAGCTCTTTTGAGTCTTCAATTCGTGCAGAGCCACCAGTCGTCTCTCCGACTCCTGGGATTAACAAATCCGCAGCCAGGACTACTTTTTTGTCCTTCGGATCGACTTTCATGTAGAACGCCTTCATATCGCGCGGGAAGTGAGTGAGAAAGACTGGCCTGCCTAAATCCGCAACCAATTTTCTCTCGTCCTCATCGGTCACGTCGTAGCCCCACTTCTTGCCAAGTTTTTTAATCGCGTCTGCGTATTTCATTCGCGCGAACGGGGCTTTCAATTCCAAAAGTTCTTTCGTGTCTCTTCCTAATTCTTTTAACTGGCGCGCACATTTTTTCGCGACATAATGCGCGGCGAACACAATGAAATCCTCCTGAAATTTCAGCAGGCCTTCGAAATCCATCCATGCGGTCTCCATCTCGTGGTGCCAGTATTCCGCCAGATGCCTTCTTGTTCGGGATTTTTCTGCGCGAAAGCTCGGGGCGACGCAGTAGATTTTCTCCAGCGCAAAAATCATTGCTTCTGCGTAAAGTTGCCAGCTCTGTGTCAGATACGCTTTCCTGTCAAAATATTTTACTTCAAATAAAGTCGAGCCGCCCTCTGATGCTGCGCTTGTGAAGCTCGGGCTCTGTACTTCAAAATATCCGCGCTCTTTGTAGAACTGGTGGATTGCTTCAAACACCGCTGCGCGGACTTCCAGAATTAAAGTTTCTTTCCTGCTGCGCAGCCAGAGATGGCGGACATCCCGCAGGAATTCCTCGGACTTGTCTTTTGTTATCGGGAATCTTTCCGCGAGGCCAACAATTTCTAAATCTTCGACTTGCAGCTCAAACCCAGTCGGCGCCCGCTTGTCCTCGCGTATTTTTCCAGTTAACGTGCAGGATGATTCCATCGTCAGCTTTAGAGCATCTGCCCAAACTTTTTTGGAAACAGATTCTTTTTTCACGACGCACTGGATTACATCCGAGCTATCTCTTAGTATGATAAAAACCATTTCCTTCTGGTCGCGGATGCGGTAGACCCAGCCGCGGATTGAAACAGATTTACCTTCGAGTTTCCTCTCCAAAACATCAGCTATCGCCCTAAACTCCATGTCTATCACCTACTAACTCGAATGGGAATTTTATAAATCTATCTAGAACGCACTTACAAACAATTCCGGCAACCACTTCGGGCTTGCATGCCCTAAAGGAAAGTCTTTTATTTATAAGGCTTGTGGCTGGCCAATGAAACCCCTCGCCCAAGGCGCCGAAGCTGTAATTTATATAAACAGAAATAAAAACGCAATCATAAAAGAGCGAATCAAAAAGAACTACCGCCTGCCTCAGATTGACATCAAGCTGCGCAAGGAGCGCACAAAGAAAGAAGCCTCGATTCTGCACAAACTCCAGCGGGCTGGCGTTAACGTGCCGCAGCTCACAAAAATCTCCGAGTTTGAGCTGGAGATGGAATTTCTGGATGGAGTAAAGCTCAGGGATTACTTGGATAAAAGCATAAAAAAATACAAAAATATATCCTCTGTTTGCGGGCTTGCAGGCCAGCAAACCGCAAAGATGCACAAGGCAGGCATCTTCCACGGCGATCTCACAACTTCAAACATGATTTTATCTGAAAAGAAAATATTTTTAATTGACTTCGGACTTGGGGACTACTCGCTGCGCGTTGAAGATTTCGCGGTGGACTTACACATCTTCAAGGAATGTTTGACATCAAAGCACAACGCAGTCTGGGAAAACTGCTGGGATAGTTTTCTGGCCGGCTACAAATCTGCCGACAAAGAGCTGGCAAAAACTGTGCTAAAAAGATTGGATGCGGTCGAGCTTCGCGGCAGATACAAGCACGTTTAGCCTATGGATTCGCTATTTGTACCGAGCAACTTACCTTCACTATCAAACTCAGGATGCCGCACAGATGTAACAATTTCCACCCAAGTCTTTCTTATTTTTGTGCCAGGCACATACATCTGCCAATAGTGGAACGCCTGCACACTTTGTACTAGGTCCTGCTCGCCAGAAAGCGGCACGCGTACAATAATATGACATTGATCTATGCCGCGTAACGAATCATCAAGAGCACTCAGATTGCTTAAGTCTACTTCTGTCCAAATATCTAACTGTGGTCTGAGGCGTTGTAATTCGAGTATAGATACATCCGAACGCGCACGCGCGGCGGCCTGTGTAACCATATCAAAATACCGTGCCAGAGAAATGTTTGGGATGTACTGCCCCATGCTAATAGATGAATGAAAACCTTTAAAAACCATCCTCCCATGACAAAGCTAGGATAGGTCAGCTTCGGCTTACTTATGCCAGCACGTTCTGGTATTCGTAGCTAAGCTAAATATTATGGCAAAGATGCACTCAAGAAGGCGCGGTATCTCGGGCTCAAAGAAGCCACTGCTAGATCAAGCTCCTGCGTGGGTTTCCTACAAGCCAGATGAAATAGAGGCACTCATAACAAAACTTGCCAAGCAGGGCCTGTCACAGTCTCAGGTAGGCCTGATATTGCGCGACTCATATGGCGTTCCAGACGTAGAAAAAATCATAGGCAAAAAGCTCGGCCGCGTCTTAAAAGAAAAAAACATGTCCGCCGAAATTCCTGAAGATTTGCATGCCCTTATTAAAAAATCACTTCAGATTAAAAAACATCTGGAAGCCCACAAAAAAGATATGCACTCAAAGCGTGGCCTGCAATTGACAGAATCTAAAATATTCAGATTAGTAAAATACTATAAAAACAATGGGAGGCTTCCGGCTAGCTGGAAGTACGTATAATGGCTGCGGGCAAGGTTAGAGTAGGAAAAAAGAAGTGGTTCACTGTCTTGGCACCAGAAGTTTTCGGCAAGAACGAGCTTGTTGAAATTACTGCGTACGAACCAAATGAAATTGTAAACCGCCCAGTAGAATTAAACTTTGCGCAAATCTCTGGCAACCCAAAAGACCAGTCTAAAAAAATTATACTAAAATTAACTGAAACGCAGGGCGATCGCGCGCTTACAGAACCCTGGCGGTTTTATCTGCAGGACTCGTTTGTCGGCAGAACCGGCCGCAGATATAAAGAAAAGTTCCATTATGTCGCAAGGTCTGTTTCAAAAGACAAAAAGAATGTCATAGTTAAAATCTATGTTATGACTTCGAAAAAACTGCACCAATCAGCCCGTGCAGACATCATACGCATAATTGACGGCAAAACAAAAGCCTTCCTGACAAATGTAGACGCATTTGATTTCTTCAGACAGGACGTAATGGAAAACCTGGCCGGCGAACTAAGAAAGGATATCCGAAAGGTTTACCCCGTTGACAAGGTTTTCATCTGGAAGGTTGCTGTCAACCCGAGCAAACGGACGAAATAAAATATGTCACTTGGACTAAGTCTCATCTCGCATCCCCAACCAACACTTCAAAACTGGACATTATTTTTAATTGACAAGATTGGAAATATGCATTACTCCGATGTTGGTTTTGATATATTTTCGCCAGAAGCATCTGGTATGTTTAGAACTATGGCAGACCATTTATACATTGGTAACCAGCAAATTGGAAGAATTCGTTTGCAGGCTGATTTGCCAGCAGATGGCCTGCTGGCCGCAAAACTGATTGATCAGCTTAAAGCAACAACTGGAACAAGTGACTGGGCTGTTTTACGGCTTGATGGGCAAATGCGAATTAGTATATCCTACTCATCAGAAAACCTTGAGAAAAATGGCGGCGTGGATGGTTTAGTAAAACTCATAAACGAACTGATCAGTAACAGCAGCTTCTAAATTTTTTGGTGTAGTAGTTTTAATCCTAATATTAGAGCCAAACCACATAGCCTCAAAAAGCTGCAAACGATATTCTGGCGTGCCAGCCAGCGGCAAGTCATTAAACATCAAAACCTTTGCGCCCTTCGTTTCAACGCCAAGTTCGGTTAACGGTTCTAGTAATATACTTAACTGACGTTCAAGCGAACGCCGTTTAATGTCTAAAATTTCGAGCGAGTCTAAATCTTCAGCAGTTAGTTTTCTTTGCGTAAGTTCAGCAGCCTTTAATTTATTTGTTTCTAACATGCCCGTAAAATCGTGTATATTCGTCGGCTCGCCATCGTTCAAGTACGGCAAGGCATCCCAAGAAGATCTGCCTGCTTTTGGCAGGACCAATTGCTTGCGCAAAATTCGCCCACTAGCAAAAACATAAAGTGTATTATCTCTCGTAATAACTGCATAACCATTTGAATTAAAATTTAATAGAACATTTGTGAGTGGCATTTTATATTTATCCCATGCTGCAAATCCTTCCAAGCGCGATAAATCGTACGGTGTTTGTGGTACTTGTTGTACTTGTGGTGTTTGCGGTGTTTGCGGCAGATGGTTTGGTGTTTTTTCCATATGATATTTACTAGATATAGGTTTATAAGCTTTCCGTATAGCTATTATCTGCGAGTCTATGACTGGCTTGTTGCGCAAATCCAACAAAATTTATTTTAATCTTACCACTTCAAGATTTTTTGGAGCAATCGTTTCTATCTTGAATTCCTTGTGTAGGCTTGAAGCTAAGTCAAGGCAGCGGGTTTGCTCGCCATGCACTATTATTACCTTGCGCGGGCGCGGCTTTACATTCTTGACATAATTCATAAGCTCGTTGCGGTCGCAGTGCCCAGAAAACCCTTCTATTGTGTCAGTTTTCAGTTTTACTTCAACCTTTTCGTTATCAACTGTTACCTGCTTTGCCCCGCCCTGAACCTCGCGGCCCAAAGTCCCCTCTCCGAGATAGTTTACAAAAACCATGGAATTTTTTGGATTGTCAGCAAGCTGCTTGAAATACTGTACTGATGGCCCGCCGGTCAGCATGCCTGACGTTGCGATTATTACGCATGGCGGCCCTTCGATTGCGGCCATTCTCTCTTTGTGCGAGCCGACCTGCCTGAAAATTTTCGACAGAAATGGGTCTGAGCCTTCGTAAAATATTTTATCTTTTACTTCCTTGCCCAAAAATCTCGGGTAGGCGTTATGAATTGCGGAAATATCCCAAACCATTCCGTCCAGATAAATCGGAAAATCTATTTTTTCTTCCCTAGAAAATTTCTCTAAAATTAACATTATCTCCTGTGACCTGCCGACGCCCAGCGAAGGAATCAAAACCTTGCCTTTCTTTTTTATGGTTTCCTTTATCAAATCTATAAGTTTTTTCTCGCTTTCCTCGCGCGCAGGCATGACATTATCTACGCCGCCATAAGTTGATTCCATCATCAGCGTTTCTAAGCGCGGAAAAACCGAGTGCGCGCCATCAAACAGCATTGACTTGATTTGCTTGAAATCGCCAGTGTACATAAAATTGTACCAGCCCTCGCCAATGTGAAAGTGGCAAAGCGCAGAACCGAGGATGTGGCCTGCGTTATATAAAGTCAGCCTGACATCTGGCGTTATATCCGTAACCTCGCCAAATTCAAGTGTAACGCAGTGTTTAACTGTTTCCTTGACATCTGCGCTGGAATAAACAGAGCTGTTGTTCTCGCCACGGCCGATTTCTATGTAATCAAGCATCAACAAAGCCATAACGTCCCGCGTCGCCTCAGTGCAATAGACCGGCCCGTCATAACCCATCTTAAACAAATAAGGCAGGAAACCCATATGATCCAGATGCGAGTGGGATATTACAACTGCATCTATGTCCTGTATGTGAAATTCCGGCACGTTCAAATAAGGAAACTGAAATTTTCCGTGCGCGGCTACATTTATGCCGCAGTCAAATAAAATTTTCGACTCTGGTGTCTGCAGCAGGAAACAGGAACGGCCGACCTGCCGTGCGGCGCCAAGGAAAGAAACGCGCGCCCACTGCTCATCAATAGTTGATTTGCGGACTTCATAAATTCTCTTGCCAACCCTGTCAAGGAATTTGCGCCGCCACTCAGAATCCTGGTAAAGAACGCTCCTGATATTCTGCGTAATTTTGGATGGTATTACTGACTCGCGCCTTACAAATGGTGTCCAAAAACTTTTTTCTTTTATTTCTTTAAGCAGGTCGCCATCCTTTCCAATTGCCAGGCCAGGCTTCTTCGCTTCTATCGTAACGAGGGAACGGGCTGGCTCGAAAAGAATCTGCGTGATTTCGGCCTCTTCGGGAATTGTTTTCTCAATTAAGTTCTTAACATCTTCTGCATCCATGCGAATTGAAGAATCCGCGCGCAGGTCGATTCGTTTTTTAAACTCGTTAACTAGCGACATTACGGTATCAGAGCCATGCAGAAAAAAAGACTTTGATTTTGTGTAGATAATTATATTTGCGCCTTCATAAGATGAGCTAGTTATGTGCGCGTCATCCGGAACCTTCTTCAAAATTTCATCAATTACTGCCATGTTATTTTTTACGACCACTAGTTAAAACTTAATATCTTGCTTTGATAATAGAAGCAATTTTTTCTTTCTCAATACGCCTTAATCCTTTTTTATCTATTACGATAACGTCGATGCCTTCGCCCGAAAATACATCGCGCCGCATTGCCGCGCTTACACAGCGGATGGCCAGCTGCACGCCTTCGTCAACAGACATATTTTCTTTGTATGAATCCTCAAGAACGCCATAGACCATTGGGCTGCCCGAGCCAGTCGTTGTATATTTTGTATTTCTTAGGACTGCGCCCGAAGGGTCGACGTCATAAATCGCAAATGTATCGTGGTCGTCCAGCCCGCCCAAAATCAGCTGAACCATGTATGGGCTGTAACTTTTGTAGCCGGAAAATATTGCATTGCCTGCCAGGCTTGCCGCAACAGTAAGCGACGGCTCAACACTGCTGTTTAGCCTGTACAAATCTAACTCTGCCTTCAAAATCTTTGATATGTTTAGAGCATCAGAAACAGAGCCTGCCAGTGTGAGTGCTATAAAATTTGAAATTGGAAATATTTTTTCGACATCTTTGTTCGCGATGAGCCAGCCCATCGAGGCCCGCTTATCAGCTGCAAGAACTACGCCGTCTTTGCAAACTAAGCCTACAGTTGTTGTACCTTTTTTTTGTTTTACTTGTTCAGACATTTTGTTTTCACCAAGCACCATTTGTTTGTAGAATTTATGAAAAAACGGTTTTCAACCATTTTTTCATTCCTCCAACTTGCCTCAAAACAAGTTGGAGTTATAATACTATTTTGTGGATGACTGGGGTTTTTAAGGTTTGTGTTGTTAGCCGCTTTTTTCTGGCCACTTAATTGCCAGCCCGATTGCCCTGTACACATATTCTCCGTCTGGGCCCAGCCAGACAGCCGAGCGCGCACGAAGCAGGTTAGTCAGGACATCTTCTGCCATTCGGGCATTCAGCCGCGGCCCACGGTATGCCCAAACCTGTGTTTCTGCATCAACTGGCAAATCAGGCAGGCGCGCCCTGAGTTCTTGAACCTCGCCGTCAACTACCTTATCTACGGATGCCTTTGCTACGCCGAGCCCTTCTAAAATTTGAATGTGAGTATTCGCTGGCTTTTGCAGCAGAACACGCTTTGTCATTACCCAGCCATCTCCAACTAACCGAACTAACCTTAATTCCCCTGAAGTTGCCAGCACATAACCGCTCATTTGTTCAGAATTTCCCATGGCTATCTTGCGGAAAAAGGCTTTATAAATATTTCCATAAGGAACGCCAGTATATAAATATATATAAAAATATATACATAACCTATTTATCCTGTTTCAATAATCTTTAAAAATAGCCAAAATCAAACTAATACATGGAGGGAGCAACCAGAATAAGTCCACGAAAAGTCACTATATTTGCAGCCTTTGTTATTTTATTAGTTGCACTCGTTTATTTTGCTGCGTTTCACGGGCCTGGCATGCCAACCGGTGCGTTCGCTCTCGCAAAGGATGTCGAGTCCTCAATAGATTCTAAAAATTTTGACAAAATATTTTCAAAACTTTCGCCAGACGTCATAAAGGCAGGCTCTAACTCAAGCTTTGCGAAACGCCTGTCTGCAAGGTTTGAAGATACAAAAATAGACTTTGTAGAGGTTTTCAAGAAGGACTCTGACGAAGCATTTGCAGTATACAATTTGACAAAGGGCAACCAAACAGAATTAATAACGCTTGAATTCCAGAAGGGAAAAACATGGTTCTTAAATTCCTTCTCGGATTTAGCGAAGTGCGAAGATGACTGCGCCGCAGCCGACTACCCGATGTGCGACGGGAAAAATCATGTTGCCTGCAAAGACACAAATAACGATGGCTGCACAGAGCGCATAAGCACTGTTTGCCCAGTGGCCTGCTCAAGTACGGGATGCACAAACACGCCGGAGAATTTTATACTCAAGCCTTATGATACAATTACTGCCTTTCCAGTACGAGTCCAGCTGCTTGATATAGCTGAAGATGACAAGTCAGCCACATTTGATATAGCAAATGACATTTTTGAAATCAAAAAGGGCTCGACAGAAACAATTGCAAACCTGAAAATAACAGCAACGGGCATAGATAAAAAACTGAAAAAGGTAAGTGTAAACATAAAATCCGCTGTGATTACAGATTCAGGAAATAACACAAGCTAAGGTTTAAAAATCCAAATTTAGCTAATTTTCCATGGCAATACACATTTATGCGGTTGAGTCGAAGGACATATCAAAAGTTAAAAATATCTTGGATGCGCAGGACACAAAAGACCCGAAGACTGGCCAGTGGGTTCAGAATCCATTTAAGTCACAGGGTTATATCATGCGCGATGCCGCGGCGCTTGGCCTGCCAAAGCCAGCCACGTATATACTTATCAAAGCCGAAGACTCGTTTTTCAAGGCAAATGAAAAAAAGCTGACTGATGCAGGCGCAAAGCTGATGAAAGACAAGGAATCTGCCGAAGTCCAGAAGAAGATTGACGAGCTGGAGAACGCTGCGATTGAAGGCATTGGCAGTATTTTCGGCTGATAGGTTTTTAAATTGACTATTAAACAATATTTGTGGGCCCTTGGTCTAGAACTACGAAGTAAAATAGTAGACAACGGTACGCGCTCGAAGCAAAGCTTCGGCTGGTTTCGTGCGTGCACAAAATGACGTCGCCCTTACAGTACAGCTCAAAATATTGGTTGTATTAGAAAGGCGGAGGTCCCAGGTTCAAATCCTGGAGGGCCCACTTACTTAAAAATTTGCATAGCGAAAGATTTATAACTTTTACTGCTATGAAATTTTATGGAAAAATTAAGTATGCCAAAAGCAACTGTGCCGCAAATGCTGGTTGATGACTTGGCTGCAGTCTTGGAAGTTGCAACACGTGACATTGGTGGCTTAAATTGCCGGCTTTTAACAAGCACGGAATATGTATATGACAACGGCAAGCCGACAAGAATTCATACTGTGGGCGATGGTGTCGGCGAAATATTAGCTACGGATGGTTTAAAATTAGTATTTAAATTATCGCGGACAAACCCTGATGAGTTAGGTGTTGCTGTTTATGATGGAGTGCAGTTTGTCCTGCCAAAAGAAGAATTAACACCTTCTGAAGAAAAAACATATCTGGATGCTATTGCGGCGTGTGTCGCACGCATCTCATACCGTGGCGCAGAATACCGTAGATCGCAGCAAGGTTCTACTACTTAAATATTTGCCCGGTTTCTTCGCTCCAGAAAAGCAGGTCAATTTCTGCCATTGGAATTCTTACGCGCTGGGAAAATTTGCGGACTTTCTCTTCGATTTCCAAATAAACCCGCTGGCTCAGCGTTTTCGGAATCTCCGAGATGACACCATACTTTTTCAAATTTTTTAATATGTGCCTGTCCAGGATTGCCAAATCGTCTCCAAAGCCGATGTTCCGCAAAAAGTGTGAAGCTTCTTTCATTCCAATTCCCGTAATATTATCACAGAGCCACGCCCTTAAACCAAATAAATCATCTGTGTTAAGCTTGCTTTTTATTTTCAACACGCCGTTCTGCAAAAAGTGATTTCTTGCCTCGTGAATAAACCGCCCTTTGTTGTTAGCAAATCTCACGCCAGACCGCGTAAGATGAAAAGAAATTTCCTCTGGCTTGCCTTCATACAAAACATTCGCTTCTACAGACCGCCGGATTGCCAGATCTGCCGCAGTTGCCTTGGATTGCGGCGTGCAAAGGCAGAAGGCCAGCTCTGCAAATACCTTCTTATCATCTGCATCCTGCCAAAGCTGTTTGAATTCGTGAAGCCTGTTTTTGATATCTTCGCGTTTTGACGCATACAGCAATTGCAGGCCATCTACCATAACAAAAACCGCGCTTATTTGGGTTAAAAAGTTTTGTATTGTTGTGCCTTACTTAAACGCTATTATTTGATAGCCATGCTTGCCAACATCCTCTTCCGGCCAGAATTTTTGGCCTTTTGTTTTGAAAACAAATGTAATATTTTTTTCTATTTGCCTGCCAGTGAACTGCTTTTGCTTTTTGTCCCACTCCTTCAAAATTAAAACATCGCCTGGATTGCATTCGAAATCTGCCAGCCTAAGCTCAAATGTTTTTTCTCCGCTCAAAATTTTATCGAAGTACTCTGACCAAACTTTCTTCTCAATCTTCATGCTCAAAACCACGTTTGGGAGTGCCTTCGTAATATTTTCCAAGAATGTCAATCGCGTCCTCCAAGGGATTTATAATTTCCTTGAACTTTGATTTTGGGTTGCCGCAGCCGGGGCATTTCCAGCCGGCCTTGATATCTTCAAAAGCAGTGCCTTTCTGTATGCCTGCGTCTTCTAATCCTGCTGCTGGATCATATGTAAATCCGCATTTCGGGCATTGGTAATTTGCATTTGCCTTGGTTTCCTGCTTTTTCATAAAATAAAAACAAATGTTAAAAATAAAAGCCTTTCTAAACGCCATATTTATAGTTTCGTAATGCTGGCCATGCCACACATTCTTAACAAGCTGCTAAAAAGCAATGGCTTAGAAAATTTGTTAGGCAATTCCGCTGACAGCAAGCAATAATTTCTTCCTGTCCCTTCCAGCTACGTCCTTCCCCCAAAGCACAAAAATCCGGTTGACTTTGCCCCATAATTTGCGCGGAACAATTTTCATCAGCTCTTGCTCGGTCTGCTCTGGCGTTTTTGTTTTTACAAAACCCAAAACATTTGAAATCCGATGGACGTGCGTATCCACTGGGATGGCATGCTGTCCATGGACTTCAACCCGCACGATATTAGCAGTCTTCCTGCCAACCCCGGGAATTTCAATCAGCTTTTCAATTTCTTCTGGCACAACTCCGCCAAAATTTTCTAAAATATATTTTGCGGCGGCAATTACGTGCTTTGCTTTTGTTCGATTGTAGTTCAAACTTTTGAAAATTTCCAAAACATCTTTGTAATTTGCACTGGCTAATTTTTCCAGCGAATTATATTTCGAAAATAATTTCTCCGCAATCGGTAATGTCGTCTCATCCCGAGATTGCGCCGACATAATTGTTGCCACGAGGGTTTGCCAGCCTTCCGCCCACTCCTCTGCGGCCAGCCTTTCGCGAGCGGAACTTTTTGTTCCGCTGCGCGCAGCCGAACTTTGTTCGGCTTGCGTCTCAACAGCGCCGTACTTTTTCTCTGCCAACTTAAATATGACAAGAAAATATTTTCTTCTTTCAGCTAGGCCCGCCATAGCAATGCTTTTATATGCGCGGTATTAAAACTCTTTTCATGGCCACGACACTATTGCTCATACTTGCGGCAGTCACGCTTGTCAGCGCAGTTTCATTTGTTGGCGTGCTTGCCCTGTATTTCAAGAAGATTGACGAAATTCTTATTTACTTAACAAGCTTTGCCGCCGGAGGCTTACTGGGCGCAGCATTTCTTGACCTGCTGCCAGAAGCTGCGAGTGCACCACACAGCAATATTTTCTTTTTTACTCTTATAGGAATCTTATCATTCTTTTTAATAGAACTATACTTCCACTGGCACCACCATCACCACGTGCAAAACAATAATAAAATCAAGCATACGCACGCGGTCGGTTATCTTAACTTAATTGGGGATGGCCTGCACAACTTCATTGACGGCGCAATAATCGCCGCGAGTTTTTTGGCTTCCGTTCCGCTCGGAATTGTTACGACACTAGCAGTCATTGCCCACGAGATACCGCAGGAGTTCGGTGATTTTGGCATTTTGCTTTACAGCGGATTCCCAAAAGCAAAGGCACTACTGTTTAATTTTCTTACTGCATTAACAGCTGTTGCCGGCGCGATCGTTGCATATTTTGCGTCCAGCACCATAGAAAACCTGACTTATGTGCTCATACCATTTGCAGCTGGCAGTTTTATTTACATTGCAACTGCTGACATAATGCCAGAGATACACAAGCACAAGAGCAAAGGAATACTTGAATCCATTGGCCAGATAACTGCCTTATTTGCAGGCGTAGCTATCATTTGGCTGGCTGGAAAAGTTTTTGCATGATTAAAAACTGTATTTCTAACTGCACTTGCTGTACCCGCAAAACTGGCAGGTCGCGCAACCTTCCCCAAACTCCAAAATATTTCTGCAGTCTGGGCACTCTGGTACTTCTCCAGTGTCTGCCACAGTACGTTTTGTTTTAACTTCCGCAGGCTTCTCTTCCTTAAACTCCTCGAGGTTTGTCTGGCCTGCGTTAATGTGCTTCTTCAGAATTTTCGCGATCGCGTCAGGTATGGAAAAAACTATCCCGTATTTGCTCATTGCAGGTATAGGCCCGCGAATGCCTTCGAGTTGTTTAACAATTGTCTCAGGCGAAATTCCTGAGCGCAGGGAGAGCGATGCCAAGCGACAGATCGCTTCAGACTTTGCGGCCAGCACACCTCCTGTCTTGCCAGTGCTTGCAAAAATCTCGAATGGCCCGCCATTCGAATCATTATTAATTGTAACATACAAATTTCCATAGCCTGTTTTTATTTTATAAGTTGTGCCAGAAACCTCATCTGGCCTCTGCCTAACAACAGTTTTCGGCCTGCGATCATTCACCTTAGATTCTATATGCTCCGAAGGTTTTAAGGTTTCCTGCTGCTTTTCCTTTTGCTTAGTAACAGAAGACGTCAGTACTTGGAATGCCTTTGAACCGTCCCTGTAAATAGTCAGGCCCTTCACACCCTGTTTAAAAGCAAACCAGTATGCCTTCTTCACATCATCAACAGTTGCTGAGTTTGGCAG